>JBLNCQ010000121.1:0-40602 GCA_050260815.1 Bacillota bacterium | reverse complement strand
CCTCCCCTTTGATCTCGTCCCTGCCGGCCCCGGAAGGCGGGGTCCGGCCCGGACCAGCCTGATTGATTTCCCCCTGCCGGCTCCAGGCGGAAGCCTTCGGGGTATCCCGCTGCATGACGCTCAATCCGCGCCCGCGGGCGAGGAGCGGCTGAGCGTGGCTAGCTTATTTAAGCAGCCAGAGCGTAATCGTTGTTGGCAGTTAAGCCTTTGCCGCAGTTTTACGAGGCAACGGCACCTCGGCTCGCTTCCCTATGAACCAATGACCCCCGTCGAACCTAATTCGCCCCCAAACTTGACTTTGTGCTAACGCTTGCCTCGGAACTCGCGCTGCAGTTCACGCTGCGCTTCGCGTTCGGCGATATCGTGCCGCTTGTCATACTGCCTCTTGCCGCGGGCCAGGCCGATTTCCACCTTGGCCCGACCGCGCTTGAAGTAAAGCTGCAAGGGCACCAGCGTGAATCCCTTTTCGCGGACGCGCCCCATCAGGCGCATGATCTCCTGCTTGTGCATGAGCAGCTTGCGCTTGCGCAAGGGCTCATGGTTGAAGCGGTTGCCCTGCTCAAAGGGGCTGATGTGAACATTATAGAGAAAGAGCTCGCCGTTTTCCACAGCAGCGTAGCCGTCGCGGAGCGTGGCGTGGCCAAGGCGGAGGCTCTTGACCTCGGTTCCGGTCAGGGCCAGGCCCGCCTCATACTTTTCATCGATGAAATAGTCGTGCCACGCCTTGCGGTTCTCGCTGACGACCTTGATGTCTTCACGCTGCATCATAGCCTACCTATTCTGGCGGAATCAGCGCCGGTTGTCAACGGCAAATGATAGCAGACCGGCCAGCGCGGCCGCTGTCGTCAACCACTCGAGCAGCCTATGGGTCAAAGGCGAAATCGGTCTACGGCCTCGGCCAATTCCTGAGCCAGACCCTCCATGGCGGAAGACAGCTCCTCCGTGCTCTGCGTGGAGGCGCTCAGAGTCTGTGCCGACCGATCAATGGAGGCGACGGTCTCCACGCTTTGGCTGTTGGACCGTGAGAGGTCCTGCACCACGGCTGTGACGCTGCGGCTGGAGGCGGCAATCTCCTCGCTGGCGGCGGTGTTCTCCTGGGCCACGGCGGTAATCTCGTGGATGGCAGTGACCATCTGCTTGCCGCCGGCGGCCAGCTGCCGGGTGGCCTGGTCGACCCGCCCCGCGCGCTGCGAACTGGACAGGGTGGCGGCGCGGATGGAGTCCAGGGCGCCGCCGGCGCGCGTTGCCGTGTCGGCCTGCCTTTCCAGTTCCTCCCGGACGCGGTCCATGGACTCCTGGGCCCCGGCGATGCCGGAGCGGATCTGGTCCACGTGCTGCGCGATCTGACTGACCGACTGCGCCGAGCGCTCCGCGAGCTTCCGGACCTCGTCGGCCACAACCGCGAAGCCACGGCCGTGTTCACCGGCCCGGGCCGCCTCAATGGCGGCATTCAGGGCCAGCAGGTTCGTCTGGTCGGCGATGTCCCGGATGAAGTCGAGAATCTCGCCAATGGCCTGGCCGCGCGCCCCCAGGTCGGCCACACGCTGGGCCGTCTCCCCGGCCTCCAGGCTGACCTGATGAATCCCGGCGACCATCCGCTCCACGTCCTCATGGCTCTGCGCGGCGGCGTCGGCTGCTGCCGCGGTTTCCGCCGCCAGGGCCTCCGCATCGGCGGCCACCCGCGTCACCACGTCCATTACGGCCTGCAGGTTCTCCTGCACCTCGCCAACGGACCGGCTCTGCTGCTCAGCGCCATGCGCAACCTGGTCCGTTCCCTGGGTGACCTGCTCCAGCATCCGCAGGGAATCCCGAATGCCGTCGGACAGCCATTCCATGTCCTCATGGGCCTGCGTGAGGCTCTGCCTGACCAGCACCGACAGGTCGACGGACGACTGGCGCGTCTGCGTGGCCTGTTGGTGCATCTGGGCACTGCCGACGCGCACCCGCTCCGCGGCCTCGCGCGACTGGCCGGCCAGACCGCGGAATCCCTGGCGCATGCGCTCCAGCGTGCCGGCCAGGCGCCCCAGGTCATCCTGCCCCCGGGAAGGGACGGGAACCGTGAGGTCGCCACCGGCCATGCGGTCCGCCAGGGCGGTCAGGTGACGCAGGGGACCCACCAGCATGGAGCGCGTGATCAGGTAGCCGAAAATCCCCACCAGGGCGCCCGCCACCAGGCAGGACAGGCCGAAGGCCACCTCGAGCCCGGGCTTGAAGGTCGCAAAGAGCCTGGCGTAGAGCGGAAAAACCGCACCAATGATCAGTCCGAAGCCCACCATGACCAGTAGCATCTGGGTCAAAACGCCCAGTCTGGTTTTCATTCTGTCTCTCCTTTGTCCGGAGCGGCCGCGGAGCCTCTCGGGGCTTCGGCTTCGACATAATTCGCCCGTCTTCTACATTATAGGCGCTGAAGAGGCAGAATTGTCAAGTCCTTCCAAGGCTTCGACCTAGTGGGCCAGAACAAAGTTCACCTGCCTTTGCTCTACATTCACCCCGTCCACCACCACCCGCACCGGATCGCCCAGGCGGAAGACGCGGCGGGTGCGCTCGCCCACCAGCAGGTACTGGGTCTCCTGATACAGGTAGTAGTCGTCCGCCATGGTGGACACGTGGACCAGGCCCTCCACCCCGTTCTCCAGGGCGACGAACAGGCCGAAGGCCGTGACGCCGGAGATGAGGGCGTCAAACTCCTGCCCCACCTTTTCCTGCATGAACTCCGCCTTCTTCAGGTCCACCGTTTCCCGCTCCGCCTCGTCGGCCCGCCGCTCCGCCAGGGAAGCGTGGTCGGACAGATCCGGGAAGGTCTGCTGCCAGCGTTCCTCCAGCGCGCGGCTGATGCCCCCGTCCACCAGGACCCGCCGCATGACGCGGTGGACCAGCAGGTCCGGGTAGCGGCGGATGGGCGAGGTGAAGTGGCAGTAGAATGGCGCGGCCAGGCCAAAGTGGCCCAGGTTCTCCACCGCGTAGCGGGCCTGCTTCATGGAGCGCAGCATCACCGTGTGAACCAGCCGCTCCTCGCGGGTGCCCTCCGCCTGCCGCGCCACCTCCTGCAGGGCCTTGGGGTAGACGTTGCGAACGCCCTTCAGGCGGTAGCCGAAGGAGGCCAGGAACTCCTGCAGGGCCTCCAGCTTCTCCTCGGCCGGCGGCTCGTGCACGCGGTAGCAGAAGGGTGTGCCCAGATGGAAGAAGTGCTCGGCCACCGTCTCGTTGGCCAGGATCATGAACTCCTCAATGATGCTGTCGGCCACGCCGCGCTGTGCCGGCCGGATATCCACCGGCCGGCCCTCCCCGTCCAAGATGACCTTCTCCTCCGGCAGGTCAAAGTCAATGGACCCCCGCTTGTCGCGGCGCCGGCGCAGGACCCGGCGCAGGTCGGCCATGCGCCGGAACACCGGCACCAGATCGCGGTAGCGGACGGCAGCGGCCTCGTCGCCTCCCAGGATGGCCGTGACGTCAGTATAGGTCATGCGCTGTACGGTGCGGATCACGCTGGGGAACAACTCGTAGTTCACCACCCGCCCCCGTTCGTCCACGTCCATCTGGCAGGTCAGGGTCAGGCGGTCCACCTGTGGGTTCAGGCTGCAGATGCCGTTGGAGAGCCGCTTGGGCAGCATGGGGATGACCCTGTCCACCAGGTAGACGGACGTGGCCCGTCTGGCGGCCTCCTCGTCCAGAGCGGTCCCCTCTCGCACGTAGTAGCTGACGTCGGCAATGTGCACGCCCAGCCGCCAGCCCGGGGTTCCATCCGTCAGGTCGATGGTCTCGACCGAGACGGCGTCGTCCAGGTCCTTGGCGTCCTCGCCGTCGATGGTGACGATCACCTGCCGGCGCAGGTCGCGGCGGCCCTTCAGGTCCTGCGGCTGCACCTCGTCCGGAATGCCGGCCGCCTCGCGCACCACGTCGGGCGGGAAGTCCGGCGACAGGTTGTAGCGGGCCATGACGGCCAGCACGTCCACGCCCGGGTCGCCGTGATGCCCCAGGCGCTCCACCGCGCGCCCCTCCGCCGGCCGTCGGCCGGACGGCCAGGAGGTGATCTCCACCACCACGGTGTCCTCATCCCGGGCTGCTCCCTGGGCCGCGGCGGGGATGAAGACGTCCTCGGGCAGGCGCGGGTCGTCCGGCGTGAGAAACCCTCCGGCGCCGGCACTGTAGAAGGTGCCCACAACGCGCTGGTTGGCCCTCTCCAGGACTCGGATGACCTCGCCCTCGCGACGCCCCTGGCCCCTGCGCTCCACGGGCCTGGCGATCACCCGGTCGCCGTTCCAGGCGCCGCCCATGTTCTCCCGGGCGATGTAGACGTCCGGCAGTTCCGGCTGGTCCGGCAGGACAAAGCCAAAGCCGCGCGGATGACCCTGGAGCCGGCCCACCGTCAGGTTCATGCGCTCCGGCGTTCCGTATCGCCTGGTGCGGGTTCGAATCACCTGACCGCGCCTCTCCATGGTGGCCAACAGCTCCAGAAAGGCCGGCCGCTCGTCGGAAGCCACCTTCAGGGCAGCGGCCAGTTCGTCGGCCCCCATGGGTTTGTAGGCGCCATGGCGCAGGAACTCCAGAACATCCTCTGCCTGCACGGTTCTCTCGACCCCCTTTGGCGTAGCGTGGCCCAAGGCACAGCGTACAATCCTTGGCGTCACCGGCCGCCGCTGCGTCCGACGGCGGCGCGCGCCGGCGCAGCGCGCACAGAGATGGAGGCCCCCTGGAGGGCCTCCGTCCTAGAAGTAGTCGCTCATGTGAGGTTTGTCAATGGCCAGGGCGTGTTGGGCCGCATCCAGGGCCTCGGGGCGGTCCGCCCTCAGACGGCCCAATTCCGCCGCCTGGCGCGGAGAGAGGTAGCCGCAGTACAGTTGTGACAGCGTCTGGATGTCACAGGACAGCCTGCCCGCGATATGCGCCCCCTCCGCCTCGTCGCTCACCACCGGCGCAACGCGGGCACGTCCCTCCTCGATCCGGAGAGAATACCGCCCCTCGTTCCAGGGGGCGGCCGCATCCCGGACCTCAAGCAGCAGTTCGGTCCTCACGTGCGCGGGATACGGCCGCTGCGCCAGGGCAGCCGCCACGTCCACCAGCCGGAACATGTGGCGCGGCAGGATGCGGCTCTCGCTGATGCGAGGGTCGGCCAGGGCGGCCAGCAGGACATCGTCGGCCGGTGCGGTCCACCAGATCTGGGCCACGGTGTTGTGTTGGGCCAGGAACGCAGCCAGACCCCGCCAGGCGTCCAGGCCCAGGGCCACCCATTCGCGGACGGTGAGCTTCTGCTTGAGCATGTCCCCGCCCAGCCGGTAGATGAGATAGCCCCTGGCTTCGCCGGAGGCGTTCTCCCAGACAACGGCGTGCGTGCCCTGTAGCTGGCGGAGCACGGAGCGCTCCCACCACGCCGGCCGCCTGCTGACCCAGCCGTTGCGGCTGGAAGCGTGAGTCCGGTACACCTGGTCCAGGCGCCCCACGTCCTCGAGCGTACAGCGGCGCACCGCCCCGTCCGCGGGTCTGCACTGACCCGCGGCCCTCATCTCCTGCAGCTGGTCCAGCAGCAGGGAACGGACCACACCCCGGCCGCGGTGCTCCGGAGCCACCGCCACGGCGGCGATGCCGGTCATCGGCACCTCGCGGTCGTCCATCCAGATGCTCAGGGGTGTGGCCCAGACGCCGCCGACCATTTGACCCTCAACAAAGGCAGCGCGCACCTCGTGGGGCGGGATCAGGCCTCGCAGGCGTTCCAGCGTGGGCTCGTCCCAGGCGAACGCGTAGGCGTTGATGGCCAGGAACTCATTCAGTTCGTCCGGGCGGATGGTACGGATGTCCACGGCGAGCCTCCTTCGGTGTTGTCGGAAGAGGCTTCCACGCTTCACCGGGGCATCCCTGCACGGTCGGCGGTTGGCCGCGTCTCAGCGGTTGATGCGGAACCAGGTGACCCTCATGGTCCGCGGCAGAAAGTGGAGGAAGCCGGCCAGGGCCATGACGGCGGGGATGACCAGGGCTCGGGTCAGGCTCAGCTCAAGGTGCTGCCAGAAGGGCAGCAGGCCGGTGGTCCCGGCGGTGCCTGCGGCCCCCGCCACAGCCGGGGCGAGCTGGGCGACGGCGGCCACGGCGGGTGCAGCCGGCCCCATCAGGAGCAGGGTGTAGGCCCCCGCCAGGATGGCGTGGATAAACCGGGCCAGGAAGTAGGGGCGCATGGAGATGTCCGTATCCGCCACAACCGAGGCAACCTGGCCGTGCACGGACAGCCCGCTCCAGGCAATGACCGCCGAGGCCATGATGACCTTCTCGACGAAGGGGGCGGCGGCCTTGCTGGCCGCCAGCGTTCCCAGGTCGATTTCAAAGAAGCCCTGCAGCGCGGCGCCCACCAGGCTGACGTCCAGGTGCAGCAGTCGCAGGACCATGCCGAAGGGCGCGGTGATCAGAGGCGTGGCGCCGGTGACCTCAAACATGGCGACGAGGACGGAGAACACCATGATAAAGCCGCCGATCATCAGCAGCGTCTTGATGGTGTCGTTGACCGCATCGCCCAAGAGCCGGCCGAAGCTGCGCCCGTCCTCCTCGCGGGCCTGGGTCATGGCGCCCAGGGCCCTGACCAGGATGTTGACGCCGGATCCGGCGCACGCCGCCCGGGGCCGGCTCTCCGGGTCCTGACGCCGCCAGAACTTGAACAGGATGCCGACGCTGAAGGCGGACAGGTAGTGGGCCGCCGCCAGTGTCGCCCCCAGGGTGGGCATGCCGAACATCCCCACGGCCACCGCGCCAAACATGAAGAGCGGGTCGGCCGTGTTGGTGAAGGCCAGCAGGCGCTCGCCCTCCGCCCGCGTGCACATCCCTTGCCGGCGAAACCGCCCCGTGATCACGGCGTCCATGGGGTAGCCGGCCGCCAGGCCCATCGACAGCGCAAAGGCGCCCTCTCCCGGGACGCCGAAAAGAGGCCGCATGAGGGGTTCAAAGAGCACCCCAATAAAGTGCACAACGCCCAGGCCCAGCATGATTTCGGACAGCACAAAAAACGGCAGCAGCGAGGGAAAGACAATGTCCCAGAAGATCTTCATCCCGCTGGTTGCCGCTTGAAAGGACGGTTCCGGGTAGACCACAAGGGATAGGACGAGCACAACCACCGCCACGGTCAGCAGGTCCGTGCCGAGACGCTTGATCCTCACGTGCCAGGCCGCCCCCTTTGAACATGGAGCGGCGGGACCGCCCGGACCGGGCCACCGGTGCAACCCATTTGTCCGGGCAGACTCCCGCCGCTCTTTCCATGTATATGGACGGCCCTGGGGGCTTATGAGGTCTGGGGCACGGCGTCCTGGGCCATGACCGTGGGGAGATCAAGGATCACAACAAGCTTGCCGGGGAATTTGGCGATTCCTGCCACACCCTCCACGCGGTCCTTCAGCACGTCCGTCGGCGGCTCCACCACCGACGGGTCCACGTTCTGCACCGCCTCCACCTCGTCCACCGTCAGCCCGGCGGTGACGCCGGGCAGGTCCACCACCATGATCCGCGCCTGGGACGACCCATCCTGGAGGGTAAGTCCCAAACGCCTCTTCAGGTCAATCACCTGGACGACGTGGCCGCGAAGGCTCACCATGCCCTGCACGTAGGGCGGGGCGCCGGGGATCGGCGTCACCTTCTGGTTGGTCACGATTTCGCGAACGTGCCTGATGTCCACGCCGTAGTGCTCGTCGTTGAGCGAGAAGACAACTATCTGACCGCTGAAATCACCCATCTGCTCCATGGATAGCCCTCCCCTGGTACCAGGCTCCCAGCTAAATCCGGAAGCGGCCGACGAGCCCCTGCAGGTCCGCGGCGATCTTCGCCAGACTCTGGGCGGAGGCGGCAATCTCTTCGGTCGAGGCGTTGACCTCCTCAACGGAAGCGGAGACTTCTTCCGCCGAAGCCGCATTCTCCTCCGAGATGGCCGCAATCTCCTGCATCGAGCGGCTGACCTGGTCTGCGCCCGCCGCCATCTCCTCGGTGGCAGCCGTGTTCTCCTCGGTAATGGCGGCCACGGAGTCTACAGATTTCGCCATGTCCTGGCTGCTGGCAGCGATCTGCTGTGTGGCCCTGGCAATGCTCTCCGTATCCTTGGCGGTTCTCTCGACGGCGGCCAGGATGGATTCCAGGGCCTTTCCATTCTCAGCAGCCAGGCGCGAGCCGGCGGCCACCTCTTCCTTGGCCTGTTCCATGGAACGGACGGCGTCGACGGTGAGGCGCTGGATGGAGGCAATCAGGGCGGCAATTTCCTTGGCCGAACTGCCGGCGCGCTCCGCCAGCTTCCTGACCTCATCGGCCACCACGGCGAATCCCTTGCCGTGCTCACCCGCCCGCGCCGCCTCAATGGCCGCGTTCAACGCCAGCAGGTTGGTCTGGTCAGCAATATCCGTGATGGTGGCTGTGATAGCGCCAATCTGCTCCGAGAAGCGCCCCAGCTCCTCCACGCGGCCGGCGGTCTCTTCCGTGGTGGTTCGGATCTGGTCCATGCCGCTGACCGTCTTGCTCACAACGGAGCGGCTCGAGTCCGCCACCCTGGCGACCTCCTCGGAGGAGGCCAGAACGTTCTGAGTCCGTGTGGAGACGTCACCAATAGACTCTACAACGTGGGCGACCAGCGTGGCGGTCTGTTGCGCCGAGCCCGCCTGTTCCTGTGCTCCGGTGGCAATCTGACTGATGGCTGCCCGTACCTGCTCCACCACCTGCGTGGCTTCCTGAACTGTCTTGGACTGTGACGAAGCCCCGGCGGCCACCTGGCTGACGGCTGTGGCCACGCCCTGGGCGGCTTCGGCCACCTGCTCGGTGGTGGCCGTCAGCTCCTCGGCCGAACCGGCCACAGTCTGCGCGGACTCGGTAATCTGCTTCACAATATCACGCAGGCTGGCCACCATCTGGTTGACGGCAGCGGCCATGTCGCCGATCTCGTCGCGCGAGCGGACCTTGATCTCCTGCACCGCCAGGTTGCCGCCGGCCACCTCTGTGACCGTCTCCTTGACAACCTCCACGTTCCGCGAGATGCTGCGGGCCAGCACGGTGCCCACGATCAGGGCCAGGACCACCGCGGCAGCCACAATGATGTAGGCTTCCGTCTGTGCCCGGGCCGCATTCTGGACTGCCCTGGCCGTTTCATCGTCCGCCACTACTGACGCGCGGTCCACGATGGCAGACGCCAGCGTGATCATCTCCTTGGCCAACGGGGTACCCGTGCGCAGAGCCGCGATGGCCTCCGCCTGGTTTCCCTGGTCGGCCAGAGACATCGCCTTTGTCGCGATCTCGGAGTATTGCGCCTCCAGGTCCTTGATCCGTGCCAACCGATCCTTGTCCTCCGCGGTCTCCAGCCTCAGCGCCAGGTCCGCAAAGTTGGACTGGGTCTCCTTGCTCCAGGTGTCAAAGTCGTCCTGGAGCGACGCATCTTGAAGCATGACGTAACCCCGGGCCGCCGCGACCTGGCCCCAGACGCCGCCAGCAACGTCCGTGGCGTCCCGGGCGGCAGGCTGCACCTGTTCCGCAACGTCGCGATAGAGAGCGTCCACCCGGTCGAGGGAGTTCACCACCAATAGAGCCCCTCCCCCAAGAACCGCTGTAACCGCAAGAAAAGCTGCTACAATCTTGGTCATGACGGAAACACGCATGGAGTCACCCACCTCTTCCATGATTTCGTGCTGCAGCCCTTGGTACCAAGATTAAGAGGAACTGGAAACTGATTCTAGACGGAAAAACCCGGACATGACGCGCTCTTGTCCGGGTTTTTACGTACAAGGTGGGCAAAAAAAGGGGGGCCCTGCGTCAGGCCTCCAGGAGTCCGTGCTCCAGACCATACCGAACCAGTTCGGCCCGTCCGTGCAGCTGCAGCTTGTCGCACAGGCGAAGCTTGTAGGTCTCAACGGTTCTCACGCCGATTCTCATCCGGACGGCTATTTCCTGATTGGTGTACCCCAGCACGACCAGATTCAGCACTTGCTCCTCCCGCGGGCTGAGAATACTGGCCGGAGCTGCCCGAGGTGGGGCGAGCACCTCAGCCGCCAGAATGGGATCCACGTAGATCTTGCCGGCACGAACCACGGAGATGGCCCGCAGCAACTCCTCGGCAGGCACGTCCTTGCGCAGGCAGCCACGGGCTCCCCGCTTCAGGGCCTTGACCACCCAGGACCGCTCAGCGTGCACGCTCAGTACGATGACGCGCGTGAATTCCGCCAGATCAGGCAGGATGTCCAGGCCGGAGGCGTCCGGCAGGTTCAGGCCAAGGAAAGTGAGGTCCGGTCGGAGGTCGCGCGCCTGGCAGATTGCCTCGTGGGCTGAAGCCGCTTCACCGACAACGGTCAGGTCCGCCTCCTGATGGGCAAGGAGGCGCAGCCCCGCGCGCACTACCCAGTGGTCGTCGACAAGGAGCAAACGCATGCGAGTTGAGTCCTCCTAACGAAAATGGCCACCCTGACCTTCCGGGAACCCGGAAAGCCTTGGCGGCCAGAATCAGCTCAGCAACGGAGACCGCAATTCGAGAGCTGGGCCGCGTTCTGCGGGCCGCCAGCTGGTCTATGGCGGTGTGCTGCGTTATGTTCGTCGTCTGCTGCTCCTGGTGTACCGGACGGCCCATTACCAGGAGTTTCTACATTTGCGGTCCTCTTCCTGCTGAACTTTGTCGAATACCGCCGGTGGGGTCCTGTCCGTGGAGCCGTTGACGCGCGCCTCCCCCGCTCCTATAATGGCAACAATACCTGGAAGGAGCGTGATTCCTTGAGGCGAGTGACACTGGAGGAGCTGTTCACCGACAGCATCTGCCGCAAGCATTTGCCCCGGGCCGGCGTGGACCACTCCATCCGCGTAGCCGAACTGGCGGTGGACCTGTCGGAACGCATGGGCGTTGATCCGGACCTGGGGGCGAAGGCTGGGTTGCTCCACGATATCGGCCACGGCGACTTCTACGTGGACGGTGCCTGGAACTTTGAGCGGTACCAGCGGGGGGACATCCACCCCATCAAGGGCGCCGAACGGGCGCACGAGCTGCTGATTCTGAAGGGCGAGGATCCCGCCGCCGCCCGCGACATCGCTCTGGCCATCCTGTTCCACTCCGGGTCCACACCCATCCGCCCCGTGAATGGACCCACCCCTTTGCAGCGGCTGCTGGCGGCGGCCGACGACGGCGATGAGGAGGACCGCGGCGACCACCACCGCCGCGAGATCGCATTCGACCATGCTCTGGAGCGGGTGCGCGCCCTCGATCGACGGGTGGAAGACCTGCGGCTGAACAGGGTTAAAGAGGAACTGCAAAAACCGTGAGGCCCGGCGCGCAAGCAGCGCGACCGGGCCTCTGCGTTTGATGGCGTCTGAACGCACCAGAGTCGGAGTCAGACAACCGCGTCAGGCCTTCAGGTAGTCCAGCCCCCTGGCCAGAGGCTGCAGCGTGAGTCCCAGGTCGCGCAGCACCGGGCCGTTGTCCACCGGCTCCTCCATCAGGACAAAGTCCACGGCGCCCGGGCTGAAGGGCGGTGAGGGCAGCAGGGTCAGCGGCGCCGCCGCCGCCTTCATCAGCCAGCCAGGCGTGTGCAGCAGCGGCTTCCGCTTGCCCATGACAGTCAGCATGGTGCGGATGATCTCGTCCATGGTCAGGGTCTGCGGGCCGCCGATGTCATAGGTCTGGTTGACCGCCGCCTCGCGGCCCAGGCAGAGGGCCACGGCATCGGCCAGGTCGTCCACCAGAAGCGGCTGGATCCGGGTCCGGCCGCTGCCGATGACCGGGACAAAGGGAAGCCGACGGGCAAAGGCGACAAACTGGTTGAGGCTTCGGTCCTCCGGCCCATAGACCCAGGACGGCCGGAAGATGGTGTAGGGGATGCCGCTGTCCCGCACCGCAGCTTCCGCTATGAGCTTGGCCTGAAACCAGGGTGCTTTCTGGCCCGGCCGGGTGCCCGCGCCGCTGATGTAGACGATGCGCTTCACACCCGCCGTCCTGGCCGCCGCCGCCAGGTTGATCGTGCCCTGCCCGTCCACGTGCAGGTAGGTCTGGCCCCGTCTGGGCTTCTCCACCGGCGCGCCGGGGAACTGCACGGCAATCACCAGCACGTCAAAGCCAGGCAGGATTCTGACCAACCCTTTCAGATCCAGCACGTCGCCGGCCACTCCCGTCATCGCCCCGGCGGGACCGCCCCCTTTGCCTGCGTGACGGCTGAGGACGGAGACCTCGTACCCCTCCAGCACCAGCCGGCGTGCCAGGTGCGATCCGATGAATCCCGTTCCCCCCGCCACCAGCGCCCGCTGCAGCTCCATGGCAAACTCCTCCCGCCGCGGCTCCCGCGGCGGGACGACCGCCGCGGGGCCTACTGGATGATCCGCACCATATCGTCAATGGGCCTGCGTTCCGGAGGCGCGGGCCAGTCCCGCGCGTAGCCCAGGGGCACCATGGCCACCGGCTGATAGCGGTTGGCGTCAAGGCCCAGCCGCTCCGCCACGCGCTGCGGGTCAATATCCCCCACCCAGCAGCTTCCCAGGCCGAACCCCGTGGCCGCCAGAAGCATGTTCTCGATGGCGGCGGCCGCATCCTGCAAGCCAAGCAGTCGCGCCTTGTCGGCGCGGAACGGCCCGGTGAGGCCGGCGGCCTGCGCCGCCCGCTCGACGTCGGAACAGACTACGACGATGACCGGGGCCTCGACTACGTACTCCTCGCCCGGCGCCAGCCTGGACAGGGCCCGCCGCTCCTCCTCACGCTGCACCACCACAAACAGCCAGGGCTCACTGTTGGCCACGCTGGGAGCCAGCCTGGCGCACTCCAGGATCCGTCCCACCGTCGCCTCCGGCACGGGACGGGATTCAAAGCGATGGACGCTGCGGCGCTCCCGAATGGCATCGATCACGTCTTTCGTCACAGTCGATCCCCTTACCCCCTTGACATGTCACCGCTGGTCTTCCCGCCTAGCATCCCTCGCCCGAGCCGCCGCGAACCGGCGTCAGCACCGTTCTTGACGGGCGTCAAGGATTTCCAGCCGTGGTCCAGGGATAATCCTTCCAGACGGTCGGCCAAAAGCCGAGACCACAAGGAGGGGTTCCGACATGTTCCATTGGCTGAGGACGCCGGGGCGCAAGGCCCTGGCCGGCGCTCTTTCCGCTCTGCTCCTGACCGGTGCTGTGCTGGTGGCCAGTCCGGGCACCGCCCAGGCCCACTGCGACAACGTGAACGGCCCGGTGGTGACGGCGGCCCGGCAGGCGCTGGAGACCGGCAACGTCAACCTGGTCCTGCCCTACGTGAAGGCGGACGCCGAGGCGGAACTCAAGGCGGCCTTCGACCGGGCCCGGTCCGTGCGGCGTGCCGGCGGCGAGGCCCAGACCCTGGCGGACACGTACTTCTTTGAGACCGCCGTTCGCCTGCACCGGGCCGGCGAGGGCGCCGGCTTCACGGGGCTGAAGTATGAGGACGACTATGGCCCTGCCCTGCACGCAGCGGAAGAGGCCCTGGTGAGCGGTTCACTGCGTGAGGTGTCCGATGTCCTGAGCGACACCGTCCGCGAGGGACTTGACGAGCGCTACCACGCCGTGGTGGAAGCCCGGAAGGCCGCCGCCGAGGAGAAGACGGTGGAAGCAGACCGTGAGCGCGTGGAGGCCGAATTGGGCTTTGAACTCTATGTCTACGGCGTCTACCAGGCCGCGCTGGGGGCCGGCGGACATGAGGGCGGCCAGGAAGCGGGAGGCCACGAGCATGGCGCCGCGGCAACTGCGGAAGGTGCCAGGGGTGAGGCGGCCGTAGAAGTCAGGCTCTGGAGGGACGGCCGTGAGCTGGCCACGCTGAAGGCGCTGGACGGGAGCGACGGTCTGATGCTCCCGCTGCGCGCGGCCGTTGAGGCGGCGGGCGGCCAGGTCGAGTGGCTGCAGCAAAGCCGGACCGCGGTGGTGACCCTGGGCGGGCGCAGGGTGGTGCTGCGGGTGGGATCCACCCAGGCCGAGGTGGACGGGAAGGCGCTGACCCTGCCCCTGGCGCCGCAGTTCCACGGCGAGACGACAGTGGTTCCGGCCCACGTGCTGGAGCACCTCCTGGAGATTCGGGCCGTCCGCGCCGGATGAGAGAAAAAAGCCCCCGCCGGACCGGCGGGGGCTTGCCCGTACTGTCGGGGGATGGTTCGGAGCTGCAGGCGTGGCCGACGTTAGCTCACAAACAGGCCCGCCAGCACCAGGGTGATGGTGGACAGCAGCTTGATCAGCACGTGGAGCGACGGTCCGGCCGTGTCCTTGAAGGGATCGCCCACGGTGTCGCCCACCACGGCCGCCTTGTGCGGCTCGGACTTCTTGCCGCCCAGGGCGCCGGTCTCAATGTACTTCTTGGCGTTGTCCCAGGCGCCGCCGCCGTTGTTGAGGAACAGCGCCAGGATGACGCCGGCGATGGTGGCTACCATCAGGAAGGCAGCCGCGGCCTCCGCCTTGAGCACCAGGCCGACCACCACCGGGGTGACCACCACCAGCAGGCCCGGGAGAACCATTTCCTTCAGGGCGCCGCGGGTGACAATGTCGACGGCCCGGCCGTAGAGCGGCTTCTGCGTACCCTCCATGATGCCGGGCATCTCCTGGAACTGGTTGCGGACCTCCTGGATGACCACCTGGGCGGCCTTGCCCACGGCGCGGATGGCCGTGGAACTGAAGAGGAAGACCAGCATGGCGCCGACGAAGGCGCCAATGAAGACTTCGGGCTTGCCGATGTCGATGGGGAAGTAGGCGGCGGCCTTGGCGGCATCGCCGCCGGCCATGAACAGCTTCACCTCATCAATGTACGCGGAGAACAGCAGGAAGGCGGCCAGCGAGGCGGAACCCACGGCGTAGCCCTTGGTCAGGGCCTTGGTGGTGTTGCCGGAGGAGTCCAGCCGGTCGGTGCGGCGGCGAATCTCCTCAGGGGCTCCGGACATCTCGATGATGCCGCCGGCGTTGTCGGTGATCGGACCGTACGTATCCATGGCCAGGATGTAGGCCACGGTGGACAGCATGCCCATGGTGGCCACGGCGGTGCCGTACAGCCCGCCGTTCGGCATGGCCTGCCCGCCCAGCCAGTACGCGGCGTAGATGGCGGCCGAGATGACGACCACCGGCAGGGCCACGCTCTCCATGCCCACGGCCACACCGGCAATGATGTTGGTGGCGGGGCCGGTGACGGACCCCTGCGCAATCTCACGCACCGGGCGATAGCGGTACTCGGTGTAGTACTGGGTCAGCCAGACGAAGATGTAGCTCATCACCAGGCCGACCATGGCCGCCAGGTAGAAGTACAGGGTCTTCACACCAGGGCCGGTCAGCATGGTGTTGACGACAAAGTAAAGGCCGATGGCGACAAGCACCGAGGTCACGAAGTAGCCCCGGTTCAGGCCGGCCATGGGGTCGTCGTCATCGCCCTTGACGCGGACGGTGAAAATGCCCACCGCCGAGGCGATGATGCCCACGGCGCGGGCCACCAACGGGAAGAGGATACCGTTGATGCCGAAAATCGGGAAGAGACCGACGCCCAGGATCATGGCGCCGATGTTCTCGGCGGCGGTGGACTCAAACAGGTCGGCACCACGGCCGGCGCAGTCTCCCACGTTGTCGCCCACCAGGTCGGCCACCACGGCGGGGTTGCGCGGGTCGTCCTCGGGGATCCCCGCCTCCACCTTGCCCACCAGGTCGGCGCCCACGTCCGCCGCCTTGGTGTAGATGCCGCCGCCCAACTGGGCAAACAGGGCCACAAAGCTGGCGCCGAAGCCAAATCCGACGATCAGGGACGGAGCGTGCTGAGCCCCGCGGCCCAGGACGTTGGCGACCACCTCGTACAGGCCCCAGACGCCCAGCAGCGACAGCGTGGTCACCGCAAATCCGGTGATGGCGCCGCCGCGCAGGGCCGTCTGCAGCGCGTCGTTGAGGCTCTTCTTGGCCCCCGCCGCCACGCGCAGGTTGGCGGTCACGGCGCTGTACATGCCAATATAGCCGGAAATGCCCGAGGCAACGGCGCCGGTGATGAAGGCGACGGCCGTGTAGGCGCCCTCGCCGGGCTTGGAGGTAAAGAAAAGGACCACTGCCACCACTACGGACAGGCCGTAGATGGTCTTATACTGCCGGGACAGGAACGCCAGGGCTCCTTCTTTGATGGCTCCCGCTATCTCCTGCATCTTGGCGTCGCCCGTGTCGCGCCGGGTAACGTCCCATATCAGGTACCCGATCAGGACCAGAGCAAGCAGGCCGGAAAACGGGATGACGGCAACCAAGTTCATGCTCTCTCCCCCAACAGGTATATGAAAGGCACACTGCATGATAGCGTCCACACTGGGAAAACACAACCGCGTTGCCGTGAGCGGTGGGCAGGTTGGGGTAACAAGCCAAAACAGAATGGCAACTTACAGGGTTGCCATTCTCTGGATGATTCGCGATTTCCTGCCCCGGCCGGCGGACAGGGTGCGACAAAAACGCGACAAAAAAGGGCGCCGGTCCCGGTGGACCGGCGCCCGTGTTTCACACAGTTAGCCTCTCAGCAACGTGAGCGATATGGAGGTGATCATGAAGGCGATGGCCAGGCCGGTGGATACCCGGCTCAGGATCTCATCCATGCCCTTCTTCTTGCCGAAAACCTGCTCCGCCCCGCCGGCGATGGCGCCGGACAAACCTGCAGCCTTGCCGGACTGCATCAGCACGCTGGCTATAAGCCCCAGGGCAACGAGAACGTGGACGATAATGAGGAACGTGTACAACCCTTCCTGCACCTCCTCGCAGCACGCTCCTGTATTGTAGCACACGTATCAGACTCGGGCAACAAAAGAACTGCGCCTCAGCCGCCAAGCCGGTGACGATGGTTGCGCATGTACTCCAGCACCACGCGGTCGATGTAGGCGCCCTCACGCTGCCGCTCTTCCAGATTCTCCGTGCCGATGTAGGCCAGGAGGGCCTTTTTGGTCGTCTCGTCGTAGACGCCGCTCGACTCACCTTGAAAGTAGCCGGCCACCCGCAGGATGTCCTGCAGTTCGCGGGCGAGGGCCTGGTCAATGGGCACCAGGTCGGCGGGGTCGGTCTTGTAGAAGTACAGTTTGTAAAGGTCCAGCAGGCGCCCCAGTTCCTTGATGGGCTCCGCGTGGTCGTCCACGCGCAGGTCCACGTAGCGGTCATTGAGTCCGCCGTAGCCGCCCCTGTCCTTCACCACCAGGAGCGCCGCCGACTGCCGGCCGCGCCGGTCTCCGCCGGCGTCCTGGGCGGCATCCAGGGCCGCCACCAGGCGCTCGGCCAGACTGCCCCGGGCGGCCTGGAAGGTCTCAGCCAGGGCGGCAACGGTGGCCTCGGACACCAGGATGTTTCCCTGAGCGGCAAAGTTCTCGCCGGCAACCCCTCCCGCCCAGGGGAAGCAGTCCCGGCCGGTGAAGGTGGCGGACCGGCCCTGGGCGTCCACGATGCCCACCTGGCGATGTTCGCGGTGGGGGTCGGCCGCCAGCAGCCTTTCCATGGTCTCCTGGGCCGAAAGGCCCCGCGCCATGTGGCCCAGGCCGTCCGGGCCAAAGGCCGTGTTGGCGAAGGACTGGGTGGCAACGGCGCCAACGCCCGCCCGGGCCCACGGCACCACGGCGCCCACGGCCAGGAACTTGGACTGCACGCCAATGCCCCACTCCCCCGCCTGAGGGTCGTAGCCAACAATGGAGAATGTGCTGACGAAACGCGGCACACGTGCCAAAGGGGGTTTCCTCCTTTTCAGGCCCGGAGGCGCGGGTCCAGCGCGTCCCGCAGGCCGTCACCCAGCAAGTTCAGGGCCAGCACCACCAGGAAGATGGCCAGGCCGGGGAGGACGGACTCGTGCGGGCCAACCCGCATGAAGTTGCGCCCCTCCGAGAGCATCACGCCCCACTCCGCCTGCGGCGGCTGGGCCCCCAGGCCCAGGAAACTCATGCCTGCTGCGGCCATGATCATCCAGCCCACGTCCAGCGTGGCCGCCACCAGAATGGGTGAGAGGCAGTTGGGCAGGATGTGCATGGCCATCAGCCTGACGTCGGACAGCCCCAGCGCCCGGCCCGCCTCCACAAACTCCTTCTCACGCAGCGACAGCACGCTGGAGCGCACAATCCGCGTGTAGTAGGGGATGCCCACCACCGCCACCGCCAGCATGGCGTTCATCAGGCCGGGTCCCAGGGCGGCAATGACGGCAATGGCCAGCAGCACCGCCGGAAAGGCCAGCAGCAGGTCAATCACGCGCATGACCACCGAGTCCACGATACCCCGGTAGTAGCCGGTAAGCAAGCCCAGCACCACGCCCAGGCTCATGGCCAGCAGCACGGCCGTGAAGCCCACCACCAGCGAGGCCTGCCCGCCGTAGAGCAGGCGCGACAGCATATCGCGGCCCAGGTGGTCCGTCCCCAGCCAGTGGCCGGGGCTGCCCGGCGGCAGCAGGCGCAGAGCCAGGTTGGTCTCGTTGGGATCGTAGGGCGCCAGCCACGGCGCGGCGGCTGACAGCGCCAGCGACGCCAGAAGCAGGGCCAGGCTGCCTACGGCCAGGCGGTCGCGGCGTAGCCGGCGCCAGACGTCGCGGAAGGAGCCGTGCGAGGATTCGGGAGGGACGCCCTCCTCCCACCCGGCCTGTTCGTGAGCCAGCGGTTCGGTCACGGCGGTCCCTCCTTTACTGGTAGCGAATCCGCGGGTCCAGGTAGGCGTAGAGCAGGTCGACGGTCAGGTTGACCAGGGCGTAGCTGGAGGCCACCACCAGGATGGCCCCCTGCACCACGGGGAAGTCCTGGGCCAGGATGCCGTTGACCATGAGGAGGCCGATGCCCGGCCAGTTGAAGACCATCTCCACCAGCATCTCGCCGCCCAGCAGGTAGCCCACCTGCAGGCCCACCACGGTCACCACGGGGATCAGGGCGTTCTTGAGCGCGTGCTTGTAGGTCACCCAACGCTCCGCCACGCCCTTGGCCCGGGCCGTGCGGATGTAGTCCTGGCGCACCACATCCAGCATGGAGGAGCGGGTCATGCGGGCGATGACCGCGACGGGCCCGCTGGCCACGGCTATGGCAGGCATGATGGCATGCAGGAAGAAGTCCCCCCAACTGGCGCTCCCGGGCGACTGCATGCCGGAGATGGGGAGCCAGCCCAGCCGCTGCCCCAGCAGCAGCTGCAGCAGCAGGCCCAGCCAGAAGACGGGGATGGAAAAGCCGACCAGCATGCCCACCATGGAGCTGCGGTCGAGCAGGGA
Organism: Bacillota bacterium; assembly: GCA_050260815.1. Classification (GTDB taxonomy): domain Bacteria; phylum Bacillota; class Sulfobacillia; order JAMDAP01; family JAMDAP01; genus JAMDAP01. The sequence continues at coordinate 21,470 of JBLNCQ010000121.1, read as the reverse complement.
GTACTGGCGCGTGGCGGAGAGCACCCCGGCCGACACGCCCAGCACCACCGCCAGCAGGGCGCCAAAGAACGTCAGCCAGGCCGTGGCCTGGAAACGCTGGAGCAGAAGGGGCAGGATTTCGCGCTTGAGTTGGATGGAGCGGCCCCAGTCCCCCTGGAGCAGGTTGCCCAGCCACCTGCCGTACTGGACGTACAGGGGCAGGTCAAGGCCCATTTCGTGGCGCAGCCGGGCCAGGGACTCATCGGTGGCATGGGGACCCAGCATGATGAGTGCTGGGTCCCCCGGCCTCAGGTGCATGATCAGAAAGACCGCCAGGCTCACACCAAAGAGGACCGCCGCCAGGCCAAGCAGGCGCCGCAGGGTATAGGTCAGCATGGTTAGGCCTCCTTGCGGCGGGTAGGAACGCTAGGGCTGGATGTCCACGTTGTCAAAGCGGAAGACGCCGGTGGGGTGAAGGACAAAGCCCTTGATCTTCTTGTTCATGGCCACAATCTGCGTCTCGTGGTCGATGGGGACCCAGGGAGCGTCCGCCATGACCATCCGCTGCGCCTGCTGATAAAGCTGCGCGCGTTTGGCCCGATCGTTGGACTGCTGCGCCTCCACCAGGATCTTGTCCAGGGCGTCGTCCTTGAGGAAGGACTCGTTAAAACCGTTGCCCGGCCACTGCAGGCCGGAGTTCAGGATGTAGAGGAAGTTGTCCGGGTCGCCGTTGTCGCCCACCCAGCTCATCTCGTGCAGGGGCGCCACATCCTCCGGATTCTTGGTGAAGACCTTATCCAGGTAGGTGCCCCACTCAAAGGTCTGGATGTTGGCCTCAATGCCCACCTTCTGAAGATCGGCCTGGATGGCCGCCGCCATGGCCGTGGGCTGCTGCATGCCGGAGCCTGAGGACGGCACCCAGAAGTCCACCTTCAGGGGCAGCTTCACGCCGGCCTGCTGCAGCAGGGCCCTGGCTTTCTCCGGGTCGTAGGGGTAGGCCTTGACGGAGGGGTCGTAGCTCCAGAGCACGGGAGGGATGTAGTTCTCGGCCAGCACGCCGGTGCCCTTGAGGATGTTGTCCACGATGGCCTTGCGGTTGATGGCGTGGTTGGCGGCCTGACGAACCCGCACGTCGTTGAAGGGCGGCTTCTGGGTGTTCATGACCAGGTACCAGATGTGCATGCCGGGCTGCTCCGCCACGGTGAAGCGCTGGTCCTGCTTGAGTCGGGCCACCTCATCCGGCGGGATGTTGACGATGAAGTCCAGGCTCCCGGCCTCCAGCTCGGTCAGGCGGGTCTGGTCCTCCTGCACGGGCCGATAGACGATGCGGTCCACTTTGGGAGCGCCCCGCCAGTAGTCCGGGTTCTTCTCCACCACAATCTCCACGCCGGGGTTCCAACTCACAAACTTGAAGGGGCCGGTGCCGACCGGGTTCTTGGCAATGTCCTTGCCGTACTTCTTGATGGCCTCCGGCGACACCATGGCCGCCGCGTGCATGGCCATATTGGCCAGGAAGGGCGCGTACTTCTCCTTCAGGGTGATGACCACGGTGTAGTCGTCCTTCTTCTCCACCCTGGCCACCTTGCCGAAGACAAACTCGGCGTACCCGAAGGTGCCGGTGTCGTGGTAGGGATGCTGGGCGTCAATCTGCCGCTGGATGTTGAAGACAACGGCGTCCGCGTTGAAGGGCGTGCCGTCATGGAACTTTACGTTCTTGCGGAGGTACAGCGTGTACGTGAGGCCGTCTTCCGACACGCTGTGGTTCTCCGCCAGGCCGGGCTCCAGCTCGGTGGAGCCGTCCTTGAAGCGGAGCAGCGAGTCATACATCTCCATGGTGGCGCGGCTGGAGTTGTAGTCGGAGATCTGCGCCGGGTCCAGGGCCGTGGGCTCGGCCTGCAGGCCTACTACAATGGTCTTAGCGGCTGCGGCATCGCCGCTCTGCCCCGGCGGCGCCTCTTTGGCGCCAGGCGGGGTGCAGCCGGCTGCCAGCAGCATGGCCGCCAGCAGCACCACCCCCACCCACTTTGATCTGCTGCCTGTCCTTGTCTGTCGCACTGTAACGCCTCCTTGCGCATTCTCTGATCCTTCCGGCGCCTCTGAAACTGAAGAGGTTTCGTTTCATATTGGACACGGGTGGGAAAAGTCCTTCAGTGCATTAAATAGTCATTACTGTATCTGTCCGCATCACGTGAACGACGACGATGGGATGCCGCCGTCCCGGTATCCAGCCAAATTGAGCGACTATGAGTGAGCCCCGGGACGTGCCGCCCCTGTCGTCGGTCACGGTCAGGAGCACCGTGTAGGTGCCCTTGGTCGTGTAGGTGAAGGTGGCCGTGGGCCCTCCAGCGTCTGGCCCTGCTCCAGGAAGGTCCAGACGTAGGACACAATGGTGCCGTCAGGGTCGCTGGACTTGCTGCCATCAAAGGTTACGGGCCGGTCGACCTTCATGTTCTTGGGCAGCGTGATCTGTGCGACCGGCGCCTGGTTGGGCGTCGTCACCGTGAGGCGGCCAGCGGCGTTGGCCTCAGCGTAGTTGCCGGCAGCGTCGCTGGCCCACACGCTCACGGTGGCGGCGCTGAAGGTCGTGCCGCTGGGAGCCGTGTACGTGCCCTCATACAGTCCCGGTGCGGTTTCAGTCATGTTGGGCGCGCCCATGGCCGTGGGGTTGGATGAGGCGCCGCCCGTCAGGATGATCCTGTACCCCACCTGAGGCAGGCCGGGTTCGGACCGGAAGGAGATGGTCGTTGACTCGCCCTCGGTGAGGGTGACGTCGCTGGCGGGCAGCACGTCGCTCAGCGCGGGCGCCGTGGAATCCAGGGTGACGTGAAGCTCCGCCGCGGTGCTGTTGCTGGCCAAATCGGTGGCCATCACCGTTACGTCGTTGCTGCCCTCGCTGAGAATGACCTTCTGGCTGAAGGCTCCCGAGGCAAGGGCTGCGGGTTCACCGTTGACGGTGACCGCCGCCATGTGGTCGTCCGCGGCCGTGCCGCTGACGGTGAGGACCTCGCGGTTGGTGACCAGCCCATCGGTCGGAGTGGTCACGGTCAGCGACGGCGCCACCGTATCCAGTGACACCACCACCGGCGCGGACGGCCGGGTCTCGCCCGCAGCCACCGTGGCGGCGGCCGTCAGGCTGTTGTCCCCTTCGTTCAGGGTGACCGGGATGGCGAAGCGGCCTCCCTCAGCAGTGGCAGACCCCGCCGCCGTGCCGCCGTTGTACACGGTCACAGTGGCGCCGTCCACCGAGGTGCCTTCCACGGTGACGGCGGCCTGGTTGGTCACCAGTCCGTTGGCCGGGCTGGTAATCTGCGGAGTGCCGACCAATTTCCTGCCTCTTCCAGAAATGTTTTGATTTGGCCTGCGGGGTGCCTGGCCGGAACCGCGCCCGGCGTGCCCATGCAAAGACCCCCAGGCTTCCGCCTGGGGGTCTGTGAGCCATGGCAAATCCGTCTTAGTGCTGCTGCAGGAACGCCCGCAGGCCCAGGAACTGCGCCGTGTCGCCCAGCTCCTCCTCGATGCGGAGCAGCCGGTTGTACTTGACCACGCGGTCCGTGCGGGAAGGAGCGCCGGTCTTGATCTGGCCGGCGTTGGTGGCCACGGCCAGGTCGGCAATGGTGGAGTCCTCCGTCTCGCCGGAGCGGTGGCTGACCACGGCGGTGTAGCCCGCGCGGTTGGCCATGGAGATGGCGTCCAGGGTCTCGGTCAGGGTGCCGATCTGGTTCAGCTTGATGAGGATGGAGTTGGCCACGCCCAGCCCGATGCCGCGGGAGAGGCGCTCCGTGTTGGTGACAAAGAGGTCGTCGCCCACCAGTTGAATCCTGCCGCCCAGTTCCCTGGTGAGGAGCTTCCACCCCTCCCAGTCCTCCTCGGACAGGCCGTCCTCGATGGAGACGATGGGGTAGGCGGAGACCCACTTCTTCCAGAACTCGACCATCTGGGCCGAGTCCAGCGTCTTGCCCTCGCCCTCCAGGACGTACTTGCCATCCTTGAAGAACTCGGTGGAGGCGGGGTCCAGCGCAATGAAGGCGTCCTTGCCCGGCTTGTAGCCGGCGCCCTCAATGGCCTTGACGATGGCCTCCAGGGCCTCCTCGTTGGACTTCAGGTCGGGGGCGAAGCCGCCCTCGTCGCCCACGGCGGTGTTCAGGCCGCGCTTGTGCAGAACCGACCGGAGGGAATGAAAGACCTCGGCGCCCATGCGCAGGGCCTCGCGGAAGGTGGGCGCCCCGGCGGGCACCAGCATGAACTCCTGCACGTCCACGTTGTTGTCGGCGTGCTTGCCGCCGTTCAGGATGTTCATCATGGGCACCGGCAGGACCTTGGCGTTGGCCCCGCCCACGTAGCGGTAGAAGGGCACCTCCAGCGCCTCGGAAGCGGCGCGCTCCGCGGCCAGGGAGACGCCCAGGATGGCGTTGGCGCCCAGCCGGCCCTTGTTGGGGGTGCCGTCCAACTCAATCATCAGTCGGTCCAGGGCCACCTGGTCCTGGGCGTCCATGCCCACAACCTCGGCGGCGATGACATCGTTGACGTTCTTGACGGCCTGCAGCACGCCCTTGCCGCCGAAGCGGCCCTTGTCCCCGTCGCGCAGCTCCACGGCCTCAAAGGCGCCGGTGGAGGCTCCGGAAGGGACGGCGGCGCGGCCCACCAGGCCGGAGGCCAGGACAACGTCCACCTCCACCGTGGGGTTGCCGCGCGAGTCCAGGATCTCACGGCCATGCACATTAATGATGGTGGTCATAGGGGTATCCTCCTTGTTCATCTACTTGACGGTGGGTGTGCCCTCATAGGCGGGCTGGGACATGTCCTCCGGCTCCCTGGTGGGGTCATAGGCCAGGCCGCCGGGGAAGCCGTGGCCGCCCGGGGGCAGGATGAGCGACTCGCGCAGCATCTCCGCCGGTTTCTCCAGGCCCATCAGCTCCACCAGGGTGGGCGTGGCGTCGGAAAGGACGCCGCCCTCGCGCAGGCCGTAGCCGATGTAGTCGTCGCACACCAGGCAGCAGGGCACCTGGTACAGGGTGTGGTTGGTATGGGGCTTGCCCGTGCGGTAGTCGCGCATCTGGTCGCAATTGCCGTGGTCCGCCAGGATGATGGCGGCGCCGTTTTGCCGGCGCACGGCCTCCAGGACCTGGTGCGCGCAGGCGTCCACCGTCTCCACGGCCCTGATGCCCGCCTCCAGCACGCCGGTGTGGCCCACCATGTCACCGTTGGCGAAGTTCAGGACGATGAAGTCATACTTGCCGGAGTCGATGGCCTTCTCCGCCTCGGCCGCCACCTGGTAGGCGGACATCTCCGGCTGCAGGTCGTAGGTGGCCACCTTGGGCGACGGGACCAGGATGCGGTCCTCGCCGGGAAAGACCTTCTCCTCGCCGCCGGAGAAGAAGAAGGTGACGTGGGCGTACTTTTCCGTTTCGGCAATGCGAAGCTGTTTGAGGCCGGCCTTGGAGACGATCTCGCCCATGGTGTTGGTCAGGAACTGGGGCTCAAAGATGCGCGGCACGCCCACTAGCGTCTCGTCGTACATGGTCATGCCCGTGAACGCCACCGGGACCTTGCCGCCCTGGCGCTCAAAGCCGTCGAAGCTGTCCTGGGTCAGGGCGCGGGTAAGCTGGCGGGCCCTGTCGGCGCGGTAGTTGAAGAAGATCACGCCGTCACCCGGCCTGTACGGGGCCGGCTTCCCATCCGGTCCAACCACCACGCGGGGGACCACAAACTCGTCGGTCTCGCCCTTGTCATAGGCGTCCTGTAGGGCCGCCCGGGCGGAGGGGAAGGACGGGGCCCGGCCCAGCACCAGGGCGTCATAGGCCTTCTGCTCCCGCTCCCACCGCTTGTCCCGGTCCATGGCGTAGTAACGCCCGGAGATGGAGGCGATGCGGCCGCGGCCGATCTCCGCCAGCTTGGCCTCAATCTGATCCAGGTAGGGGCCGGCGCTGGTGGGCGGCACATCGCGGCCGTCCAGGAAGGCGTGAACGTAGATGTTTTCCACGCCTGCCTTCGCCGCCAGCTCCAGAATGGCGAAGAGGTGCTCGATGTGGCTGTGCACCCCGCCGTCCGAGCAGAGGCCCATGACGTGCAGCCCGTGGCCGGGTTTCTTGGCGGCGGCGAACACGGTCTGCAGCACCGGGCTGTCGGCAAAGACGCCGGTGGTGATGGCCTTGTTGACGCGCACCAGCTCCTGATACACAATCCGTCCGGCGCCCAGGTTCAGGTGGCCGACGTTGGAGTCGCCCATCTGGCCTTCCATGAGGCCCACGGACTCGCCGGAGGCGCGCAGGGTAGTGAAAGGGTACTTGCTGAAGTACTCGTTCAGATGGGGGGTCCTGGCCAGGGCCACCGCGTTCGCTTCCTTGCGGGGGTTCATCCCCACCCCGTCCAGAATCATCAGCATAACCGGCCGGCGGCGCGGCTTGAATTCTGCCATGAAACCACCTCAGATGGAACTAGTTTGCGAGAGGGTACCCCCCATTATAGCCCAGGGGCCTCCGTCGTGTCAGGTGCGGCGGGCGCCGCGGGCGATAGCGGCGAAGGAGGCGGGCTCCAGGGAGGCGCCGCCCACCAGGGCCCCGTCCACGTCCGGCTGCTGCATGAACTCGGCGGCGTTGGCCGGCTTGACGCTGCCGCCGTACTGGATGCGCAGGCCGTCCACGGCGCCCGGCGCCAGTGACCGCACCGTCTCGCGGATATGGCGGCACACCTCCTGGGCGTCGGCGGCGGTGGCCGCCTTGCCGGTGCCAATGGCCCAGATGGGCTCGTAGGCGATGACCACGCGGCCCACCTGCGCCGGGTCCAGGCCCTCCAGGGCGGCGCGGGTCTGGCGCGCCACCAGGTCCATGGTCTCGCCGCGCTCGCGCTCCTCCAGCTTTTCGCCCACGCAGACAATGGGGGTCAGCCCGGCGGCCAGGGCCGCCGCCACCTTCCTGGCTACGGACTGGTCCGTTTCGCCAAAGTAGCCGCGGCGTTCCGAGTGGCCGGTGATCACGTGGGTGGCGCCGGCATCCATCAGCATGCCCGGAGACACCTCGCCGGTGAAGGCGCCCTGCGCCTCATGGTAGAGGTTCTGGCCCCCCACCCCCACCACGCCGGCCAGGCCGGCGGCTTTCAGGCCTCCCGCGACCGCCGCCAGGGCGGTGAAGGGCGGGCAGATGACCAGCTCAACATCTCGGAACTCGGCGGCCAGCGGCGCGAACTCGCGGACGAAGGCTTCGGCCTCGCCGATGGTTTTGTACATCTTCCAGTTGGCAGCCACAATCGGCTTCCGCATGTGCCTCTCTCCTCTTGCCGGACGGCCCTGTTCGGCCGCTCGGGTTCACTTGTCCTGCAGGCAGGCGACGCCGGGCAGTTCCAGGCCCTCCAGGAACTCCAGGGAGGCCCCGCCGCCGGTGGAGATGTGGGTCATGCGGTCGGCCACGCCGGCCTGCTCCACGGCTGCCACGGAGTCGCCCCCGCCGACAATGGTGGTCCCCTTCACGCCGGCAACGGCATCGGCCACGGCAAAGGTGCCGCGGGCGAAGGCGGGCATCTCAAAGACGCCCATGGGACCATTCCAGACCACGGTGCGGGCGCCGGCCAGCTCTTTCTTGAAGGCCTCAACGCTGGCCGGGCCGATGTCCACGGCCATCCAGTCGGCGGGAATCTGGTTCGCCGGTACCGTCTTGTGTTCGGCGTCCGCCTTGAACTCCGCCGCCACCACCACGTCCTCCGGCAGAAGGAAGCGGACCTTGCGCTCCTCAGCCTTCTTCAGCAGCTGGCCGGCCAGGTCCACCTTGTCCGCCTCCACCAGCGACTTCCCCGTGGGGAAGCCCTTGGCGGCCAGGAAGGTGTTGGCCATGCCGCCGCCGATGATCAGGGCGTCCACTTTGCCCAGCAGGTTTTCAATGACGCCAATCTTGTCCGACACCTTGGCCCCGCCCAGAATAGCCACGAAAGGCCGGTCCGGGCTCTGCAGCGCCTTGCCCATGACCTCGATTTCCTTCTGCATCAGGAAGCCGGCCACGGCGGGCAGGTAGGCGGCAATGCCGGCGGTGGAGGCGTGCGCCCGGTGGGCGCTGCCGAAGGCGTCGTTGACGAAGATGTCGGCCAGGTCAGCCAACTGCCTGGCGAAGGCCGGATCGTTCTTCTCTTCCTCGGCGTGGAAGCGCACGTTCTCCAGCAGCAGAACGTCTCCGTCCTTCAGGGCCGAGACGGCCGCCTGGACCGCGGGACCCACGCAGTCCTGGGCCAACGGCACGTTCCGGTGCAGCAGGTCGCTCAGGCGCCCGGCCGCCGGGGCCAGGCTGAACTCGGGCGCCACCTTCCCCTTGGGGCGCCCCAGGTGCGACGCCAGGATGACCCGGGCGCCCTGCCCGGCCAGGTACTCAATGGTGGGAAGGGCGGCGCGGATGCGGGTGTCGTCCGTCACCTGGCCGTCTGTCAGCGGGACGTTGAAGTCGACGCGGACAAAGACGCGCTTGCCGCGAATGTCCACGTCCTTGATGCTCTTTTTGTTCACAAGGCATCCTCCTCGCGTTGAGGCTGGGATTGGGCGGTCCGCCGGTGGGGCCGGACGGGTAAAAAGAGACGGGGCGCCCCTGATGGGCGCCCCGCTCTCTTTGTCTCTTGCGGGGTCGTCCCCGGGCCGGAAGGACGCCCGGGACGCTGGTACTAGAGGCCCTTGGAGGCGATGTACTCGACCAGGTCGACCAGGCGGTTGGAATAACCCCACTCGTTGTCGTACCAGGCGATGACCTTGACCAGGTTGCCCTCAATGACCATGGTGGACGGGGCATCAACGATGGACGAGCGCGGGTCGCCCTTGTAGTCCATGGACACCAGCGGCGCCGTCTCAAAGCCCAGGATGCCCTTCATGGGGCCCTCGGCCGCGGCCTTGAGCGCGGCGTTGACCTCTTCGGCGGTGGTGTTCCGGGACAGCTCGGCGGTGAAGTCCACCACCGAGACCACCGGGGTGGGCACGCGCAGCGAGAAGCCGTTCAGCTTGCCCTTCAGCTCCGGCAGTACCAGGGTCACGGCCTTGGCGGCGCCGGTGGTGGTGGGAATGATGCTCAGGCCGGCGGCGCGGGCGCGGCGCAGGTCCTTGTGGGGGAAGTCCAGGATGACCTGGTCGTTGGTGTAGGAGTGGACGGTGTTCATCATGCCCTTGACCACGCCGAAACTCTGGTGCACAACCTTCACCACGGGAGCCAGGCAGTTGGTGGTGCAGGAGGCGTTGGAGATGATGTGGTGGGCCTTGGGATCGTACTTCTCCTCATTGACGCCAAGCACAATGGTGATGTCCTCGCCCTTGGCCGGCGCCGAGATGATGACCTTCTTGGCCCCGCCCTTCTCAATGTGAGCGATGGCCTTGTCCTTCTCCGTGAAGCGGCCCGTGGACTCAATGACCACGTCCACGCCCATCTCGCCCCACTTGAGCAGGCCGGGATCCTTCTCGGCGGTAATCCTTACCTCGTGGCCGTTGACCACGATGCTGTTCTCGGTGGAAGTGACCTCTGCGTCCAGGCTGCCGTAGTTGGAGTCATACTTGAGCAGGTGGGCCAGCGTAGCCGGGGTGGTCAGGTCGTTGACCGCCACAACCTCAATGTCCTTGCGCTGCATCGCGTTGCGGTAGAAGCGGCGGCCGATGCTGCCGAAGCCATTTATGCCAACGCGAACGGCCATGGGGAAATTCCTCCTTCTTGTGAATGCTTTACCAAAACGATTATACTCTCCCGTCACCCCATCGGGCAACGACGGAAGGCAACAAGAGGACGGCCAGCCCGATTCCTACCAGGGCGGCCAGGAACGGTACGGAAGCGCCGCGGCCGTACAGCCAGCCGCCCACATAGGGCGTGGCGGCCTGGAACAGGCCTGTCACCACGGCGTACAGGGCGAACCCCCGCCCGGCCATCCGGCGCCGCTCGCCGGCCCCTGGCCCCGCCATATGGTGCCCCACCATGGAGGTCATCACGCCGCGGGAGCCGTCCTGAAGCCCGCGCAGGAACATGGAGCCGGCCAGGGCGGGAAGCGAGGTGGGCCACAGCAGCCACATCCCAAGCGGCACCAGTTGCGCCGCCAGGCTCCAGCCAAGCACGCTGGGCAGGCCGTTGCGGTCGGCCAGGCGCCCCAGCAGCGGGGACAGGATCACGGCGCCCAGCGATGCCAGCGTACCCAGAACGCCCACCCAAAAAACGTCCAGCCCCGCCACATCCTCCAGAAAGGGCGTGCTGAAGGGCGCGTACAGGTTCCAGAGGCCCATCACCAGCCCGAAGAACAGGCTGAGACGCAGCAGCGGCCGCACTTCCGGCGCGGCCAGCCAACCGCCGCGGGGCCCTTCCGGCTCTGTGGAACGGCCCTCCCGCCCCGCCCCCCGTCGGGGGGGCTGGGGCGTGAGCAGGAACAGGCTCAGGCTGGAGACCAGGTAGAAGGCGAAGGTGACCCAGAAAACGGTCCGGAGCCCCAGCGCCCTGGCCAGCCACCCCCCCAGGGTGGGGGAGATGACCATGCCCAACGGAAAGGCTGCGAAGACAACGTTGAAGGTGGTCGCCATCCGCCCCGGCTCCGCCGTCTCCGCTATGTAGGACTGCAGAGCGGGGTTGACGGCGTTGCTCACGTTGAACAATAGGATGCCTGGAATCAGCGCCCGCCAATCCCCTGCCAGGGCATAGATGACGGCAGAGGGGACCGCGATCCACCACAGGGCAATGATGACCCACTTGCGGTCGAACCTGTCGGCCAGGGCACCGCCCGGGATGGTGGCCAGGGTGGTGATGAGAAAGGCGAGGGAATACAAAAAACCCAGCTCGACGTCTCCGGCGCCAAGCTGACGGGTGTACACCGGCCACAGGTAGTTGTAGAGGCCCATGCCCGAGGTCCACAGGAACATGGCCCAGAAGAGGATGGCCTGGTCTCGTTTGAGGCGCACGGGGGTGGTTTCTCCTAGACAAGCCGCCGCCTTTTGGCGGAGGACGGGATTCCCAGTTCCTCGCGGTACTTGGCGACGGTACGGCGGGCGATGGCAATGCCTTCGTCCCGCAGCCGGCGGCAAAGGCCGTCGTCGGACAGGGGGTGGCGGGGATCTTCGCCGTGAATCAGCGCTTTTATGAGCCTTTTGACGCCGGTGGCCGAAATCCCTTCTCCGCCGGGGCCGGCCACGCCGCTGCCAAAGAAGTAGCGCAAGGGCTTCAGCCCCCGCGGGGTCTGCACGTACTTGCCGGCCACCGCGCGCGACACCGTGGACTCATGCAGCAAGAGCTCCTGGGCGACCTCCCGCAGCGTCAGAGGAACCAGGCCCGCGGGCCCCTCCTCCAGGTATCGGCGCTGCCGCCGGGATACCGCCTCCACCACGCGGTACAGCGTCTGCCGCCGCTGCTCCAGGGCGCGCAGGAACCAGAGGCCGGCCTGGAGCCTGTCTTCGATGTAGCGCCGCGTGGGTTCGTCCGCGGCCGTCAGAGCCTGGCGGAAGCCAGGGCTGATGACCACCCGCGGCAGGGCCGAGTCGTTCAGCACCACGGCCAGGTCGTCTCCCACCCGCTCAATGAAGGCGTCAGGAACAACGTAGAGTGGCTCCTGCTGGGAAAAGAACGCCAGCCCCGGCCGGGGGTCAAGGCCCTGAATCATAGCCCTGGCCTGCTCCAACTGCTGGGCCCCGGCTCCGGTTAACCGCGCCAGCCGCGACCAGCGACCCTCGGCCAGGTCTTCCAGGTGGTCCTGCACCAGGCGCCAGGCCAGCGACCCCTCCTGACCGCTCCGCCGAAGCTGGATCAGGAGACATTCCCTGACGCTGCGTGCTCCCACCCCTGCGGGATCCAAGCTCTGGAGCAGCGCCACCAGGCTCTCCAGGTCGGTCTGGGTCACCCCCAGGTCCCGCGCCAGCAGCGGCGCCGGGCCGACCAGGTACCCGCTGGGGTCCAGGTTGCCGACCAGATACCGGACCCGGGCCTGGTCCGCGGCATCCCATCCGGCCAGCCCGACCTGCTGCAGCAAATGATCCTGCAGGGTGGGGCCGTGGTCGGCCAGCGGCGGCGGCAGGACGGGCACGCCTGAGGCGGTCGTACGGACCGGTCCCCCCAGCCAGGCGGCAAACTCGGCGGGATCATAGGCGCCGGCTTCATCCGCGTCGGGGTCCGGCGCAGGACCGGCCTCTGCCTCCCGGGGCGCCTCCGCGGCGTCGGGAAGCGTGGCCTCCTCGTCGTCTTCCTCCCCCAGTTCCAGGGCGGGATTCTCCTGCACCTGCTGCCTCGCGTAGGCCTCCAGCGCCAGGGCGGGCAACTGCAGCACCAGCAGCGCCTGCTGAAGCTGCGGCGTCAGGATGAGCGTCTGGTGTTGCTGCAGTGACACCCCCAGGGAAAGCGGCACGTCCCTCACCCCTGGCACTGTTCTTGCTATGCCAGAGTATTCGCGGTTCCGGGCGCCGTCTCCTGTTGGTCGGTCGGAAACGAAAGAGGGGCCTCCGCCAGGGCGGGGACCCCTCAAGATCTGTTCGAACATGCCGGCCCGAGATGAAGCGCTAGGCCTCAGGGCGCGGCGGACGGGGCCCTGGGCCCGCGCCCTTCGCGCCGGAACCGGGAGCGGACGGCGCTCCGTGTCGGCCGCGGTGGCGGCGAGACCGGCCGCCGCCGGCTCCGGCATGGCCCCCTGGCCCGGCCTGACCACCCGGCCCTGCCTGGCCAGAGGCCGCCGCCTGGCCGTTGTTCGGGCGCGGCCTGCCGCCTCCCGCCTCGCCCCGCCGGTTCTCCGGCTGAGGTCCGCGGCCCGGCTCCGGCCTGGGCCGGGCCTGGATGTAGGGCAGTCCCACAACGCCCCGTGGCGAGGCGCCGTGGGCGTCGCCTCGCACCTCGCCCCGCGGTGGCCGCTGGCGCGCGGTCTTGGGCTCCGACCAGGAGGCAAAGGTGGGCGGGGCTACCCGCTCGCTGGCGGCAATCTCCTCGGGCCGCTGGCCCGGGGGCAGCACCGTCTTCTCCAGGTCACCCAAGGCCCCGCCGCAGCGGCTGCAGAGGTAAGCGTAGTCCGGCCGCTTGCGGAAGTGCTTGGCAAGCGTGGTCTCATCATCGATTTCTATGTAGCGGTCACAGAGGATGCACTGGACCCACACATCAGGTCCCCCTCGAATGCCGACGTAGGATGGCCCGGATCTCCGACCGTTCACCCGCGTCCAGGGCCGGCCCCTGCACGAACAGGCGGCCCAGGTCCGGGTTCAGAACCGCTGCCGCCGCCGCCCGGACCTCGCCCGCCGTCACCACCTGGGTGAGCCGGATGGCCTCGGGCAGGGAGGGCATGTCGTGGAACAGCTCCTCCAGGGCGATGCGCCGGGCCAGGCTGCCGGGGTCGTCCTGCAGCCCTTCCAGGTTGGCGACCTGCCACTCCTTGGCTCGGGCCAGTTCCGTTGGCGGAACCTCTTCGGCGGCAAGCCTCTCGATTTCCTGCAACACCGCCGACAGAGCCGGGCGCAGCCGGCGGCGGGAGGCGTTCAGTTCCACCTCCAGGCTGCCCACATCCGCCCAGAGGGTGAGCATGGAGTCCACGGTGTAGACCAGCCCCCGTTCCTCGCGCACGCCCAGGAACAGGCGCGAGGTGTCGCTGGCCCCCAGGATGGTGTTCAGCAGCGACAGCACGGCCTGCTGCCGCAGGTCGGGGCGGCGCAGGCGAAAGCCAAAGGACAGCGCAAAACTGGGCATGTCCGCCACCGTGGAGAAGCGCGCCCGCTGCGCCGCCAGGGGCACGTCGGCGGCCGCCAGGGCGCGGGCCACAAAGTTCCCTTTCAGAACGGAGAACGACCGCTCCACCAGGGGACGGACGTCGCCGGCATCAACCGGACCGGTGACCACCAGGGTCGCGTTGTCCGGCACGTAGAAGCTGCGGTAGTGCTCGTCAACCTGTTCCCGCGTGAAGTGGCGGACGCTGTCCGGCCGGCCGGAGATGTAGTAGGAAAGGGGATGGTCCGGCCAGAGAAGCTCCTCCACCGACCCCTTCCGCAATTCCTCCCCGATCTCGGCCAGAATGATGCGCTTCTCCGCCTTCATCTCATCCGGATCAAAGCGGGGCCGGCAGACCATGGCGCCGAACAGCTCCACCGCCCGGGACAGGTGGACGGGCCGGGTCATCAGGTAATAGCTGGTGACCTCCGCACTGGTCTCCCCGTTGGCGGCACCGCCGATATCCGCCAGGGCCAGGGCGATCTCCCGCTTGCTGGGCATCAGCTCATTGCCCGTAAACAGCAGGTGCTCGGTGAAATGGGCCAGCCCGCTGGTAGAGGGAGTCTCCCAACGGGAGCCGTCGCGCAGGAAGAAATCCAGCCGCAGGGCGTGCAGGTGGGGCTGCGTCAAGACGTAGACCGCCAGCCCGTTGCTCAAGGTGAACCTCTCGGTGTGAAGCATGGACTCATTATAGCAGAGCGGCGGCACGGCCCCAAAAGCCCCAGAAGCCTAGCCGACCCCCAACCGCCGCAGGGCCACCAACAGAGCCATGGTCGCCAGCCCCGTCAGCACCGTGCCCAGAAGGTCCCGCGTCTTCCCCGCCACCCAGAAGGCCGGGAGCGAAGCCAGCAAGGGAAGGTTCTCCCGCACCGGCTGCCACCCTCCCGACGGCAGCAGCAGGGCGGGCCCCAGCAGGGCGGCCAGCACGGCCACGGGCACAAACCCCAGCCAGCGTCGGAACGCCTCCGGCAGCTTCATGCGGCTGAGGACCGTCATGGGCAGGGCCCGCGGCAGATAGGTCACCACGGCCATCCCCAGAATCACCAGCAGAACCTGCGCCCTCATGAGGCCCCCTCCGTCCGCGCCGGCCAGGCGGCGCCGGCGGCGGCCGCCAGCACCGTGGCCGCCAGCACGTTGTAGTTGGCGGGCAGGTAGACTGCCCCCAGCACCGAGAGCAGGGCGGCAAGGATGGCCACCGCCACGTGGCGCCGCTCGTTCAACTGCATCACCAGCAGGGCGATAAACATGGCCGGCAGGGCGAAGTCAAGGCCCCAGTGCGACAGCCAGGCCAGGCGGCCGCCCAGCCAGGCGCCGCCTACCGTGGCCAGCACCCAGGCCACGTGGGATGTCCAGAACAGCCCGGCCAGGAAGGCACCCGAGGCGGGGCGCCCCTCCAGCTCCGTGGTGGCAGCCACAAAGGTCTCGTCCGTCAGCCAGAAGGCCAGCACCGCCTGGCGCCGGGGCGGCAGGGCCGAGACGCTGGGGGCCAGCGCCGCGCTCATCAGCAGGTGGCGCAGGTTCACCAGGAAGGTGGTGGCCACAATGGCGCCCGGTGCCGCACCCGCAGCCAGCATGCTGGTGCCGATGAACTGTGACGACCCGGCGTACACCAGGATGGACATGGCCGCCACCTCACCCACCGACAGGCCGGAGGTGCGCGCCAGCACGCCGAAGGCCATGCCGATTGCCAGGTAACCCAGGACGATGGGGAGTGCAAGACGAATGCCGGAATAGAAGCTTTGACGCGCAGCGGTCAACAAGGTCGCCTCCCGTATGACGGGGGTGATTCGACAAAAAGCCGGGGCAGCCCTTCTGCAGGCGCTGCCCCGGCTTGCTTTTCCAGTCCCGGCGGCTCAGGCGTCAAAGAACAGCTCAAACTCCACGGGATGGGGGCGCAGGCGGACGGCGTCGATCTCCTCTCGCTTCAGCGCTACCCAGTTGTCCAGAAAGTCCCGGTCAAAGACTCCGCCCTGCAGGAGGAACTCGTGGTCTTCCTCCAGGGCCGCAAACGCCTCCTCCAGTGAACCCGGAACGCTGCGGACCCGGGCGCGCTCCTCCGGACCCAGCTTGTAGATGTTGCGGTCCAGGGGGCCATAGCCCTCCTGCCGCGGGTCGATGCGGCGGAGGACACCGTCCAGGCCGGCCATGACCATGGCGGCGAAGGCCAGGTAGGGGTTGCTGGTAGCGTCCGGAGTGCGGAACTCAATGCGCGCCGTCTTAGGCGTCACGGCCGAAATGGGGACGCGCACGGCGGCGGAGCGGTTGCCCTTGGCAAAGACCAGGTTGACCGGCGCCTCATAGCCGGGCACCAGGCGCTTGTAGGAGTTGGTGGTGGGGTTGGTGAGGGCCAGCAGAGCCGGGGCGTGCCGCAGGATGCCTCCCACGTAGTACAGGCCCAGTTCCGAAAGTCCGCCGTAGCCGGCCTCGTCGTAAAAGAGGTTGACGCCGTCCTTGCTGAGGCTCTGGTGAACGTGCATGCCGGAGCCGTTATCGCCAAAGAGCGGCTTGGGCATGAACGTGGCGGCCTTGCCATGCCGCCGGGCCACGTTCTTGACCACGTACTTGAAGATCTGCACCGCGTCGCCGCAGCGTGTCAGGGTCAGGGCGCGGAAGTTGATCTCGGCCTGCCCGGCGGTGGCCACCTCGTGGTGGTGGCGCTCCACCTCCAACCCGCAGCCCTGCATGACCGACACCATCTCCGAACGCAGGTCGGTGTGCTGGTCAGTCGGGGCCACGGGGAAGTAACCCTGCTTGCCGCGGATCTTGTAGCCCAGGTTGGGCCCCTCGTCACGGCCGGAGTTCCAGTGCGCCTCCGCCGAGTCGATGCTGTAGAACGACGCGTTCGGCCGGCTTTCGTACCGCACCTCGTCAAAGACAAAGAATTCGGGTTCAGGCCCCATCAGGGCGGCGTCGGCAACGCCGGTCTGGCGCAGATACTCCTCCGCCTTCTGGGCAATGAAGCGCGGATCCCGGTCATAGCGCCTCATGCTTGGCTCGTACACGTCACAGACCAGGGACAGCGTGGGGGCCTCCAGGAACGGATCGACAAAGGCGGTGGACGGGTCCGGCACCAGGACCATGTCGCTCTCCTCGATCCCGCGGAACCCCCGCAGGCTGGACCCGTCGAAGGCGATGCCCCGCACGAAGGTCTGCTGGTCAAGCTGACCGGCCGGAACTGTGAGGTGCTGCCACGCCCCCAGAACGTCCACCAATTTCAGGTCCACAAACTGAATGCCCTGCGCGCGGATCATGTCCAGAACCTGGGCCGCCTGGGCCTTCTGGCTCACCGCCACCATGGAATACCCCTCCCTATGACTCAGGCCCCGGGCCCCGTCTTGTGACCCCTGCCCTTTCCCTGATCGTCAATCAACCGCAGCAGCGCGGCCCGGTTGGACACCGGGTAGAGCGACGTCAGCCGCATATCGCGCGTCAGCGCCGGCGGCGCTTCAGCCATGAGCGGATCGGCACCGACCACGTCGGCCTCCCTGCCGCGCTCTCTGGCGGCCCGCCGCTCCAGGTACTCGCGCACCTGGGACAGCGTCAGGCCCCGTCCCATCAGGGCCTTGACCTCCTTCAGCCGGTCGACGTCGGCGGCGCTGTAGAGGCGCTGCCGGCCGGCCGTCCGCTGCGGACTCAGCAGGCCGTTGGACTCGTAGTAACGGATCTGACGGGCAGTGAGGCCCGTCAGCTGCTCGGCGATGCCGATGGGGTAGAGAGCCTTGCTGTCCTTCCCCTGCACCGTCCCACCCCCGCACTTGCTGTCAGGAAACCTGACAAAGCCTTATTTCTGGCTCATTCTACCCAGCCGGGATGGGGGGTGTCAACGCCTTGTCAGGTTTGTTTACAAAGGGGGCGCTGTCCGGCCAGCAGGCCTGTCCCCCGGCAAGGCCCGGCCCGCGCCTGTCGCAATACGTCGTACGATTCCGGCCCTGTGGGGAATACGAAGGACTTCCCCGGATTATGCTACTGTCGACGGGTTTGATACAGGGAGCAAGAGACATGAGCGAGAACTACGAGAAACTCTTTTATGAGGAGGTTCGCGAAAAGCGAACCGCCGCCACCGGCGTCCATGGGCTCAAGGGGAAGCGCGGTCTGGTGGGCAAGATGGTGACGCCCGCCGATGTATCCCCGCGGAGCTACAAGGCGGCACGGGACCTCGGATCGTTTAACGTGGTCGACTTTCTCAAGCGTTTATCCGAGGCCCCCGGACTGAAGTCGGTCTTGCTGCAAAAGATGGACGAGGAGTACAAAAGCTACAGGCTGGCGACGGAGCGCACCCTGGACGCCGTGGCCGAGCTGCTTTACATCGCCCTGGAACCCCTGCGCGACACCCTGCAGGAGATGGACGGGCGCCTGACAACTCTGGAGCTGCACCTCCAGGGGGCCGCGGAGGGCGCACCTCAAGCCGGCCAGAGCGTTGCGGCCACGCCCCGCCAGGCGGAGGCCCCCGGTCCCCGCCGCCGCGGACGCGGACGCGGGTCCGCCTCGCCGGCGCCGACAACGGCCGCCGCAGAGCCGGCCCCCGGGCGCGAACGCAAGCCCCGCATCCGCTGGGGAGCCAACGCCGACGAGATTCGCCAGACCGTGCGAGCGCACGCCCGCCAGATGCTCAGTCAGGGCCAGGACCTGACGGTGTCCAACATCCAGAAGCAGGTTCCCAGCATGCTTCGCTACCTGTACGGAGAAAAGGCCGTTTTCGAGGGGCTGAAGGGCCTCATCCGCGACCTGGAGGAGGGCGCCCGGGAGGCCGCGGGTCTCTAGCGGCGGTGGAGCGCCTCCCAGACCAAACGAAAAGCGGCGGCGGTCCCGGGCATTCCACCCGTAAACCGTCGCCGTTTTTGCATTCTTGCTTACTTGATTGCCGCTGCGGGCCCTGCTCAGCCCAGCCGTTCCACGGCCTGCCGCAGCGGCGGCAGGTGCTGGAGCAGCGGCTCCAGGTCCGGGCCCGACGGCACCATGACGGGCGCCTGGCGGCCGGCGCGGTTCACCCAGTAGGCATGCATGCCCGCGCCCAGGGCACCCCAGACGTCTGCCTGCAGGTTGTCCCCCACCATCAGGCAATGCGCTGGATCAACCCCCAGCCGCTCGGCGGCCAGACGGAAAATGCCGGGGTCGGGTTTCAGCTTGCCACAAGCGTAGGAAAAGACCACCGTCTCCAGGTAGGGGCGCAGTCCGGTCACGTCGAGGACGTCATCCCCCGTCGGCCCCCAGTTGGAGACCAGGCCAACCCGGTAGCCGCGCGCCCTGGTCTCGGCCACCACACGCTTGGCCTCGGGAAAGGTCCGCCACTTGCCGGCAAAGCCCTCCATGACTGTATCCACGTCCACGCCCAGGCGGCGCGACAGGTCGGCGTGAAACGCCTTCTGGGCGTCCTGGTTTGGCATCAGGTCGATGCGATCGTTGAGGTTGGGCTCCAGTTCCCATACCCGCTGCCGCCCCGCCTGGGGGCTGGTCGCCAGACCGGCCGCAGCCAGGGCCTCCCCGATAAGGCCGGACTCCGAAGGTCCGTCCACCAGCGTGTTGGCAAGGTCAAACAAGACCGCCTGGATCAAGACGTCACCCGCTCCTCTCAGGCCGCCGCGCCTGCGTCAGTTGTTGAGTTCCTTGCGCTCGCCGGTCACCATATAGATGACCCACTCGCCCAGGTTGGTGGCGTGGTCGGCAATGCGCTCCAGATAGGAGCCCACAAAGATCAGGTAAGTAGCTTGCTGAACGGTGCGCGGGTCCTCCAGCATGTAGGTGAACAGCTCCCGAAAGAGCTGGCTGTAAAGGTGGTCCACCTCGTCATCCCGAGCGATCATGCCGTAGGCCAGTTCCGTGTCGCGATTGACGTAGGCCGACAGAGCCTCGCGTACCATTGCGCGGGCAATGTCCGCCATTCGCGGAATATCGATCAGGGGCTTGATCAGGGGCTGGCCGGCCAACCGCAGGGTGACCTTGGCTATGTCGGTAGCGTGGTCCGCCATGCGCTCCAGGTCGGTGACGATTTTGAGGGCGGTGCCGATGGAGCGCAGGTCTGCGGCCATGGGCTGCTGCAGGGCAAAGAGCGCCAGGCACCGGTGCTCAATGTCCAGCTCCAGCTCGTCCGCCTGGTCATCGCCGTCAATTACGGCCTGGGCCAGGGCTGTGTCCTGCTCAGCCAGCGAGCGGACAGACCGCTCAATGGCCTCCTCCACCACGGTTCCCATGTGCAGGAGTTCCTTCTGAAGCTCTTCCAACTGATCGTGAAAGGCTTCCCGTGCCATGGCCTCACCTTCTTCCTAATCTCCTGAGGAGGGTTATCCCCAGTTTAGCGCGCCAACCGACGGCTGCGCCACTGCTGCAAGACCAACGGCAGCGCCGCGATCCCGTTGAACACCAGAACCACCACCAGTAGCAGGGCGGAGGCGCCGGAGGCGATGCGGTCGGCGTCGGGCAGGAGAGCCACGCTCTTGACGTACCAGATGCGGACCGCCAGCGTCTCGCCGCCTGCCAGAAGGCTGAAGTCGGGCGCGTAGCGCGACACGGTCAGGCCGGCCGTGTAGATCAGCAGGGCGGTCTCGCCCACGGCCCGGCCCGCCACCAGAGAGACGCCGGTGATGATGCTCTGCATGGCAGCAGGAAGAACCACGTACAAGGTAGTCTGCCAGCGCGTGGCCCCCAGGGCCAGGCTGCCCTCCCGGTAGCTGACGGGCACGGCGCGCATGGCTTCTTCCGTAACGCGCACCAGGACAGGCAGGTTGAGCAGTGAGAGCGTCAGCGCGCCGCTCAGGATGTTGAAACTGGCGCCAATGGCATTGACAAAGACAATCAGGCCGAACAGGCCGAAAACGATGGAGGGAACGCTGGCCAGGGTCTCCACAGAGAGGCGCAGCAGGTCGGTCAGGCGGCCGGGCCTGGCGTATTCGGCCAGATAAATGCCCGCACCCAGTCCCACCGGCAAGGAGAAGAGCAGGGAGAGGAACGTCACGTAGAAGGTGTTGAACAGCTCGGGACCCACGCCGCCCCCGGCGTTCATGGACTTGGGGCGGCCGGTAAGGAAGGACCAGTCCAGCACCGGAAGCCCGCGGCTGAGAATGTCGTAGAGGAACCAGCCAAGGACCAGCAGAAGCAGGGCCCCCACGGCCCAAAGCATGGCCATGGCCAGGCGCTCTTTACGGTGCCGCGCCCGGAGGTTGCGAGGCGCGCGCGGTGCCGAGGCCGCCGTCACGCCGCCACCCCCCGCCGGGCCACGTAGCGGACCACCACGATGGCGGCTAGCGACGTCAGCAGGAGGCCGAACGCCATCAGGAACAGGCTGTAGTACCAGGTTGTGCCAGGAGCCGTCTGGCCCATCTCCTGAATAATCTCACTGGTCAGGGTGCTGGTGGGCTCAAAGAGGCTGGTGGGGAAGATGGGGGCATTGCCCACCACCATCTGCACCGCCGTGGTCTCACCAAAGGCCCGGGCAAAAGCCAGAATGACCGAGGCCAGGATGCCGGGCCGGGCGGCGGGCAGGATGACCCGGGAGATGGTCTCCCAGCGCGTCGCCCCCAGGGCCAGGGAGCCCTCCTCGAGAGCGGCAGGCACCGAACGAATGGCGTCCTCCGACACGGTGGTGATGGTGGGCAGGACCATGATGGCCAGAATCACACCGGCGACGGCAAGACCAAAACCGACGCTGCCCGAAACCTGCCGGGCGAGGGGCACCAGGACCGTCATACCTACATAGCCGTAGACCACGGAGGGAATACCCACAAACAGGTTGATGGCGGGACGCATGAGGACCCGAAGCCAGTCCGGCGCCGCCTTGGCCAGAAAGACAGCCCCCGCCAGTCCCACCGGCACGGCGATGACCATAGCCAGGACGGTCAC
>JBLNCQ010000120.1:0-5601 GCA_050260815.1 Bacillota bacterium | reverse complement strand
GGAGGAATTGCTGGCACAAGCAATTGATGCAGGCGGTTCGAGTAGACCCGCTCACCTGCAGAGTATCTCTGTCGCTGGCTGACCCCCCCAACTCAAAGCCGCGGTGCGCCAAGGCCAACCGGCACGGAACTCGCCGAAACCCTCGATACACGTGGGTCTGGGTGGCGTCCTCAAACCCAAAAAGCGCCAAACTCAAGAGCCCAGGCTCCGCCTGGGCGCGTGTCCTATAAATGGCTTAGCGGGACGCTGGCCCCGTCCCGTTGTACGGCTGACAGTCGATGCTGACGCACAATCGCCGATGCCCACAAGTCTCGAGCGAGTTCCAGAGCCGACTGGTCGGGGGCGTCCGGATGATGATGCCGAACTACACGGACCGCCGATCCTGCACATCCACGGTTCGGCCGCAGAGCGTCACCTCCAGCATGGTGTTTGCACCAATGTATCGACTGCTTCGACCGAGATCAACGAATCCATCTCCTCTTCCCCAGAGGGATAGGAAGCCTAACCATTCGAACCCAGCCCAGACTACCAAACCTGGCTCAAACCTATGCGCGACAAGGCGGGGGACAACCCCCGCCTCTTGTGAGCGATTTGAGAATGCACCTTGACGAGGTCATCGTCTCGCACGCCAACGAGAACGAGTAGACGGCCTTCATCCAGAAGAAGCACCTCACCCTGGAGGAACAGCTGGCCGGTCGGCAGGACCCTACCCAGTTCGGACACCTTCTGGACGAGCTCGGCATCCGCCTGATCGTCGCCCACACCCCTCAGGCCAAGGGCCGCATCGAACGGGCCTGGGGCACCCTGCAGGACCGTCTCGTGACGGAAATGCGCTTAGCAGGTGTCTCATCCCTGGACGAGGCCAACCGCTTCCTGGAGGACTTCATCCCCCGTTACAACGCCCGCTTCGCGACAACCCCGGCTGATCCAGGCTCCGCCTTCCTCCCGGTTCCCCAGAACTTCGCCTGGAATGACGTCTTCAGTTTCCGCCACCGTCGCCAGGTTGCAAACGACAACACCATCGCCTTTCACGGCCGGGCCCTGGCCATCCCGCCACAGTCCTCCCGCCGCAACTATGCCCGGGCAACGGTGGAGGTCCGCGAACATCTCGGTGGTGAGTGGTCCGTTTCCTACGAAGGCCAATGCCTGGTCCGCTTCACGGCCCCGGATGAATTGCCGAAGGCAGTGCTTCGACCGCCCAGCGCCCTGCCAAGCAGGTCCCACCGCGTCCCCGCGATCCGGAGCCGACGTTCCGAAGACGACCGCTGAACACCCCTGGCGCGCTGGCTTTGCCCGCCGCCAAGCCCTGAAACTGGCCCGCGAACAAATGTCCGGTGACAAAGTCTCAGGACAATTAAGGTGACATTATCTCGGAACCTTGACAGATCGATCCCGCCAGATCAAGCCCCCGGCTTTAGCCGTGGGGGCTGTGACCTTAACTGCACGGCGCAGTTTCAGATATGAAGCCTCGTGAGCAGGCATTGCGAGATCCGGGGTCAGCACCAGCAGGAGAGCCGCCACGCGGTCTCAGATACAAAGCCTCATGAGCAGGCATTGCAGTGGTATCTCAGCCCGGTGCACCCGCTGCGGGGGCGAGCAGGGGACATCTGCCGAATCGCCTCGCAAACTTCTACACAGACGGTCGCGGAATGCGAAAGGAGTCCCGTCTCCCGTCGCGAATGAAAGGAGAGTGATTCTTCTTCGAGGGGGGAGTCGGTTGAGCGAAGAAGAAACAAAAGTCATAATGGACGCGATCCTTGGTGGGTTTATAGAGCAAAAGGCAATGATTGACGGGCTGACGCTGGGCCTCGTCAAGTTGCAGGGTGAGTTTGAGGGGTTCCGTCAAGAGGTGCGACAGGAGTTCGGCGCGGTTAAGGCGCGGCTTGACGCCGTTGAGGAGCGCCTAAGCACCGTGGAGCAGGGCCAAGCCGACCTACGGGCGGAGCTACACGAAGGGCTGAACCACCTCGGAGAGCGTTGGCTGGAACACGATAGAGCAATCTACTCGCTGAAGCACCGGCAAGCCGCCGTGCAGCCCGAGGCTCAGGGATAACCTCCCTGAGCCTCTTTGCTTCCCCGGCCCCTTGCCAAAGAGGTTGCCCGCGGTGCAGCCAGGTGCGGTTTTCGGTGCTCCCCGTGGGCGAGTTAGTGTCAGTCTCTCATGGAGATTAGCCCGGGCGCTGGCGAGCCGTGCTAAGCCGCAAGCGCGGCCTGGTGGTGAACCACAAGCGAGTTCGCCGCCTGCTGCATGAACTAGGATGGGTTCAGCCACGATTCAGGGGAGGCCGGCCCATCCGGCCGCCGCGGCCGACCGCGCCCACCGGACCCAACCAGGTCTGGCTCATCGACATGACGAAGATCGCCGTCACTGACACTGGCTGGCTGCACCATATCGCGATCATCGATGCCTATACCCGCGAGATTGTCGGCCACCATGAGAGTCTCCGGGCCCGTGCTCAGGAGTGGCTTGAGGCCTTCAACCAGGCGATCCTAGAGCGGTTTCCGGAGGGCACGCGCGGGCTGGGTTTGGTGATCCAGGCGGATAACGGGAGCCAGCCGACAGCTCGTGCCTTTCGGGAGGCCCTACAGACTTGCGGAGTGGGGCTCGCCTTTATCGACGTGGCGGAACCCAAGCAAAACGCTATTATTGAGCGCTTCTTCCGCTTCCTCAAGGAGGAAGAGGTCTGGCCCAATCTTTACGACACGGTAGCAGAGGCCAAACGCGGGATCGCTGACTACGTGCGAGTCTATAACCATGAGCGGGAGCACAGCTCCCTCGGATATGTACCACCAGTGGTTTTCGGCCAACAGGCCGCTCAAGATTTGAGAGGCCGGAGGCAAACCTCCGGCCTTAGTAGTTGGCTTAGAGACGTTTTCGAGGAAAATGCATCTACTCTGAAGAATCACCCCTTCGGGACAGCGCGATGGGGGGATTCCATGATCCACTGGGCGGACCCGTTGGACGTGACGCTGTTCTGGCTGGTCTGGGCCGTTGGCATCAGCCTTTTGGCTCCCGGTATCCTCACGCGACCCTGGGTAGGAGCCGTGCTGGGAGCGGGTGTGGCAGGGACCGTTGTGCAGGAGCCAGTGGCGGTCTCGGTACTGTGGATCGTAGCGGGGTTCGTACTGGGCCTGGCAGCGGGCCGGATTCTGGCAGACCCCATGGAGCGGTTGGGCTTGCATGCAGGCGTGGGGGCCCTTGGCGCCGACCTACGGAACAGCTTGTCTGAGGGAGGATGGAGAGCCTACCGCCTGGCGGTGGCTGCCTATGGACTCCTCCTGTTGGTGAGTTGGCTTGGGCTCCGCACCAAGGCGGTGCCTCTCGGTACCTTCGGCGGCTGGGATCTTATAGCCACAGCGTTGCAGTTCTTTGGCACCAGGCGTGCGCCGGCTGGAATGTCACCGCAGCAGATCCATGACTTTTTGGGGGGCAGAAGGCCTGTTGACGTCTGGTTGTGGATCGAGGGGAGTATCCACATCTTCGCGGCGGTCTGGATCAGCGCGGCCGCCCTGGGTTCCTTCGACAGAGCCGTGAGGGGTCAGGCCGTAGATCTGAAACTCTTCGCCCAGGCGGGGAACCGGTGGTTCTGGCGCTACCTGCTGTGGAGCCTGGCGGTAGGGACTGCTCTTGTGGCCCTTACAGCAGCGATCTCACTGCCGACGCTCTTGCTGTACCCCGTCAGGGGCGGCCAGTTGCTGACATGGCGCTTTCTCAGCACCACCGTTGACTGGTTCCGGATTCTGGTGCAGACCGGCTTCTTGGTGCCGGCGATGGCCCTCTTGGTACTGCGCCGGCCCCTGATACTGCTGCTGCGACGACGCTGGAGAACCCTCCTGGTAGGTGGGCTGATAGCGACAGTCGCCGGAAGCCTGAGTTACGGCAGCTTACTGGTCTATCCGGCGTGGACGCTGTACGTCGTGGCCCTGTCCGAGCATGAACTCGAGGCGCTGGGGGAAGAGGGTGGCGGTGTTGGCCCTGGGACCATGTCCAAAGTGCGGCAGGCGGATTGACCTGGAGGCTGAGGGTTGTCCGTTTTGCGGCGCGTCTTGGGAGGCCAGCGGGAGCCAGGCCGTGGCTTCCCCGGATCGGTTTCCCTTGGCCCACTCCCAGTGGCTGGCGCAGGTGCTCAGGGCTGCGACGCTGGTCGCACTGATAGCCGCGGTGCCCGTGATGTTTGTGGCGTCCGTGCTGGCGGGCTTGGGCATCATGGCCAACGCGCTGGTATTTCAGCCTGGCAGAAGTGTTGGAGAACCAGCGGGCGCTGTGGGCGGCAATTACCCGCGCTGGTGACCCTCCGAGGGAAAGGGAAGGAGCCGGCGAAGGCCAAGCACCTGACCGACCCCAAACCCGATCAGTGCAGCGCCGCCCGCCGCCAGGTCGAAGGGGCGCTGCGAGAATGGAGCCAGGAGGGGCAGGTGAATCGTGCGGCCTGGCACCACAAAGGTCACCGCCGAGAAGATCAGGACGAGGCCAGGGACCAGATAGGCCAGGAAGACGCCCCAGTCCCAGCGCACCTTGGCTCCCGTGCCGCCGTAGAACCAGGATGGGTCCGTCAGGACGAGGCCCGCGCCGGCAATGAGCAGGAAGTTCCGCTGAAGGCTGCCCACGGGGAAGCAAAGTCCATTGTCAGTTGACGGATGCCGGCCTGTCCCACCCTGAAACCCCACGCGAACATGGGCAAAGCCGACAAGACCGCGAGCAAGTGCAGAGTGAAGCGCCTCACATCGCCACCCCCTGCCGACAGTGTATCGCGGGGACTCGGTGGTGGGATGTCGTTTTGCGTCGCTATCCCGTGGAGCGAGGTTTCTAGCTGCGATATGTCGGAGATGACGGAAGGCGATCCTGTGAACGCCCAAACGCCATTGCTGGCGACCAAGCTTTTCGCACCTGCCCCGAGGGCCCGCCGGGTTATCCGGAACCGGCTACTCGAACGACTGGAGGCCGGGAAACACCGCCCGCTGACTCTGGTCGCGGCGCCGGCCGGCTCGGGCAAGACGACGCTGGTCAGCGAGTGGCTGGCCGCACGCCCTCAGCCCGCCGCCTGGCTCTCGTTGGACCAGGGCGAGAATGACCCTGCGTCGTTTTGGTGCCACCTGGTTGCTGCCATCCGCCGCGTCTGGCCGGACTTTGGCCAGGACGTGCTGGACCTGTTCCAATCACCCCAGCCGGCGGACCCGACGGCCGTGCCCGGCCTTATCCTCAACGAGTTGGCCGGCATGGACGGCCAGCTAACGCTCGTGCTGGATGATTACCACGCCATCACGGCCGACGCCGTTCACGCCGGGCTGGAGACATTGCTGGCGTCCCTGCCCCCCGCGCTGCGCATCGTGATTCTGACCCGCTCCGATCCGCCCCTGCCCCTGGCGCGCATGCGGGCCGCCGATCAACTGACGGAGATTCGCACGGCCGACCTCCGCTTCCAGGTCGGTGAGGCGGCAGCATTCCTGCGCGGCTGCATGGGCCTGGAGCTCCAGGAGCAGCAGGTGCAGGCGCTGGTCGACCATACGGAGGGCTGGATCGCCGGGCTCCAACTGGCGGCCCTGGCGGTGCAGGGGGAGAAGCGCCCGCAGGAGTTCGTGGACAGGTTCACCGGCAGTCAT
>JBLNCQ010000119.1:0-10715 GCA_050260815.1 Bacillota bacterium | reverse complement strand
ACACCGGTTCCACCGACTCTTGCCGCAGTTGGTACCGCGCTGCTCCCCGCTTGGTTCGCAGCTTCCGTCTCATCCGGTCCGCACGAGACAGGTGCCGGGGTATCCGCCCTTTGGGCGCTGGTTCTCTGCGCCGGCGATGGGGCAGTTTGTCGGGGGGAATGAAGGCTTCCATGCCGCGCTGGTCCAAGAACTCCAGATTCGCTTGGCTGTAGTACCCTGCATCCGCGGAGGCTTCCTTGGCTGTCTGACCCGTGTTCTCCGTTGCCTGCTCGATCATCATGGGCAAGTGGGGGGCATCCGCTGCCTGGTTGGTCACCTCGGCAGCCACAATCACCTGGCTGTCCGCATCCACCGTGATCTGGCTGTTGTAGGCTTGAACGAAGGATTTGTCCGAGGACCGCATGATCCGGGAGTCAGGATCGGTGAAGTTCCGCTGGTCCCGCTCGCGGGGAAGTTCACGGACCTGGCGCTTTCGCTTGCCTCCTCCGCGAGGCGGTCCGTCGGGTTCCGGCTCTTGCGCAGC
Organism: Bacillota bacterium; assembly: GCA_050260815.1. Taxonomy (GTDB): domain Bacteria; phylum Bacillota; class Sulfobacillia; order JAMDAP01; family JAMDAP01; genus JAMDAP01. Next base: position 10,192 of record JBLNCQ010000119.1, on the reverse strand, counting down.
CTGGGCTTTGGCCTTTGCCTCCGCCTCCAGGACGGCTTTTGCCTCTTGGATTTTCTTGAGCCGGCTTTCCCGGAAGGCCAGTTCCTCGGGGATTTCGTCCCCTCTCTTGTCGGCGCCGTACTGCTCATCTTCTCGCCGGTCCGTGGCCTCCGCCTTGCGGGTCAGTTCTTCAATCTCCGCCTTCAGCCGCGCTTCTTCTTCCTTCATCCGTCCGTAGCTCATGGCCTTGTGCTTGGAGGCGTTGGCTTTGATCTTCGTGCCGTCGGTCACAATATGGCCCAGCTTCACCAGCCCCGCCTTCTGGCACAGCCGCAGCACCTCAACAAACAGGTCTTTGAACGCGGCCAGGTGCCGCCGCCGGAATTCGCTGATGGCTTTGAAGTCCGGCGTGTTGCCCGCAGCCAACACCCGAAACGCCACGTCTTCGTGCAGGCGCTTCTCGATCTTGCGGGAGGAGTACACGCCTTGCGAGTACGCGTAGATCAGGACCTTCGTCATCATCACCGGATGGTAGGGCGGGTACCCTCTCAGTTCTTGCTCGTAATAGCTGAGGATCGGCGACAGGTCCAACGAGTCCACCATGTCGCTGAGCAGATAGACCAGGTGGCCTTTCGGGAGCCAGTCTTGCAGGGCCGGAGGCAGGAGCAGGATCTGATTGGGGCTATACGGCCGAAATGTCTTGTTCATACTGCACACTTCGGCATTCCAAGCCTTAAACCCTGGGCAATCCTGCTCAATTACCAACACAGGCTCCTAGTGCAGGATATGACGGGCAAGGCCTGGACTGCCAAGGAAAACACTGGGCCGAGGCACAAAAAGGCCCGTCCCGGCGCGCTGTGCGCCGAACGGGTTAGGCTGAATGCGGCACCTGTCGAACGGGCCTCACCAGCGCGCAGGGGGCTGCCCACCGCACCCCTCTTGCCCCAGCCTCAGGCGATCTGGTGCGCCGCCTGGCGTTGACCGCGGGCCCGCTGGACCACATCTCGAATCTTCTGGCCCAGCTCGTCCAGCTCAAAGGGTTTGAGCAGGTGCTCCACCGCGCCGGCCTGCAGGGCCAGGTCGTGAAGCTGCTCGTACAGAAAGCTGGTGTAGGTGATCACCAGCCCGGGGTGACTCTGCGCTTTGAGGATGCGGGTGGCCTCAATGCCGTCCATGACGGGCATCCGCACGTCCATCAGCACCACGTCCGGATCCAACTCAGAGGCCATTTGGACGGCCTGCTGCCCGTTACCGACAACCCCCACGACGTTGAACTCTTCCGGGTAGAGTTCCAGGTACTCGCGCACAATCTCCCGGATCATGGGATGGTCGTCCGCAATCAGGACCTTGATCACTGTGCTGCCTCCCCAGGACTTACTGCGCTCATTATAGGTCATCGCAGTTGTCAAAGTGTGTCAGTTCCTGGGTCAAATTAGAAATCCTGGTCTGATGCGGCAAAAGAGCGCGACTTCAAGGTTTGTCCAGCATTCCCCGACGGCGAAGCATGGCGAGAACGAGTCGCTCCACGCGTCGAACCAGGCGCGTGCCAAGAAACTCCTTCCGGGCGATGGGGTGAACCAGGATGGTCATCAGGCCCAGGCGGTTGCCGCCCAGCGTGTCCGTGAAGACCTGATCCCCCAGCAGCGCGGTGGTCTGCGGCGTGGTGCCCAGCATCTCCATGGCGGCGCGAATACCCCGCCGGCGCGGCTTTCCCGCCTTGGATAGGAACGGCACGTCCAGGTGGCGCGCGAAAGCCTCCACCCTGAGCTGACTGTTGTTCGACGCAATGCACACCCTAAAGCCGCGCTCCTGAAGCTGGCGCGTCCACTCCAGCAGCCGCTGGTCGGGCTCGGGGACGTTCCAGCCAATGAGCGTGTTGTCGAGATCCGTTACGATGCCTCGAATGCCGCGCCTCCACAGCTCGTCCAGGTCGAGGTCGTAGATGGTCTCGACGAACCAGGTCGGAGCCAGGGCTCGGAGCATGCTGTCACCTGCCTCTTGCCCATTATAGCATGGGGAGCGTGGGGTTCCCGACACCTGCCTCTCCGCACCGCGCACCTGTTTTGGTCTCTGCTGCGTCTGCATGTCGTGGGTCCGGCAGCAGACCTTTCACCAGCACGATTCCGCAAAGGTGGATCGCCGATGCGTCACCTTCTCTCCGTCAGCCGTTCACATGCTGCGCCGCGGGCCGCCGCGGCCCTGGCGGCGGTGCTGCTGGCCGGCAGCCTTCTGACCAGTGCCTGCGCCCGGCCCAAACCGGCTCCTCCCACGCCCACGCCGCCCCCTGGCGATGCGGGCCCCTCATCGCCGCCGGCTCCGCCCACGTGGATTGACGCCAGCGCCAGCCCCTTCGCCGTACGGGGCGTGATCGAGGGATTCTATGGGACACCCTGGACCCAGGAGAAGCGGCTGGAAGCCTTTGGCTTCATGGCCCGGGTGGGCATGAACACCTACGTCTACGCCCCCAAGGACGACCCCTACCAGCGTGCCCAGTGGCGCGAACTCTACCCAGAGACGGAGCTGGCCCGCTTCCGTGCCCTGCTGGAGCGCGCCGCAAAGGATCGAGTGAACTTCGTGTATTCCATCAGCCCCGGGTTGGACATCATCTACAGCGGCCTGGCCGACCGCCAGGCGCTGGACGACAAGCTGGATCAGCTGGCCAGCCTGGGCATTCACACCATCATGCTGTCGCTAGACGACGTCCCCGAGAAGCTCAAGCCCGCGGACACCGTGATCTTCAAGGACGATTACGCCCTGGCCCAGGCGGAACTGGCCAACTGGCTCTACACCACGCGGCGCGCCAAGGATTCGGCCTTCGTCCTCTGGCTGACGCCCAGCCACTACTATGGCACCAAGGCGGACCCCTACCTGACCACCCTGGGCTCCAGGCTCCATGCGGACATTCCCATCGTCTGGACCGGGCCGATGGTTGTCTCCGGCCACATCACGAACGAGCAGGCCGACGCCTTCGCAGGCATCATCAAGCGGAAGCCGCTGATCTGGGACAACTACCCCGTCAACGACTACACCTACGCCATCGACAAGAAGCCGCGCCTGATCCTGGGCCCCCTGCGCAACCGCGACGCCGGCCTGGCCGACCATGTGTCAGGCTACCTGCTGAACCCGATGATCCAGGAATCGGCGTCGCAGATGCCCCTCTACACCGCCGCCGCCTACCTGGCCAGCCCCACTTCCTACAACCCAGACGCCGCCTGGAAGGAGGCCGCCGTTCGGTTCTCGGGCATCTCGGTAGCTGCCGCGGTACTGGAGGAGTTCGCCTCCTACGCGCAGCGCTCCGCCGTACAGCCGAAGGAGGCGCCGCTGCTGGCAGCGGCCCTGCAGGCCTATGGCAAAACGGGCACAGGCGGCTCGGGTGGCGCCAACTTGCGTGCGCGGTTTGACTCGATGGTCAGCCTGCCGACCCGTCTGGCCGCGGCCGCCCCACCCGGCTTCTACGGCGAGGTGAAGCCCTGGGTGGACGCACTCCACGACAAGGGTCAGGCCGGCCTGCTGGCCCTGGAAGTCGAGGACGCGCGCGTACGCGGCGATACTGCCACTGTCCAGTCCCAGCTGCCCCGGCTCCAGCAGGCTCTGACCGCTTTGAAGGAGCAGCAGGCGAAGGCCATGATTGCCGGAAACCTGGTGGAGGACTTCGTGGCCCAGGTCATCGACCGGGCGCAAGTGGCGGTGAAGTAGGTGCCGCGGCCGGACAAGTCGAGCTGGTGAGGGGCCCCGACCGTGGGGCCACATGCCTCACCCTGGGGATGACGGTATGACCCAGTCCGTAATAGACGGCCCTCGCAGGCATAACGGCATTCTGGTTCGAGACGGCCTCGCTAGCTACTCCCTCGGCGACGGGCCTCCCGTGCTGCTGATGCCCTACCCCCACGGCTACACCACGGAGTCCACGGCGGCAGGTCCTGTGGTACGCCTGGCACTGGTCACCACTCCAGCCGGTCTTCTGGCAGTTCGTCTGGCTGGGTTCGCGCGTCTCATCCGGTCGGGGGAACCTGACTGAGCACAAGCGGCTGGTGTCGCTGATTCGCGGTGTCTCATTCGCCGACCCGACACGGGCCGCACGGGCTTCAGTCGCCATGGCGGCAGGCGACCGTCACCTTCCCGCCCCAGCCCGCGACCGCTGGCCCCTGGTGGCAAGGCATCTAAGACCTTGGCGGGCGATACGCCTTGGGACTCGCGCGACACTACCAATAGTATCACTCCCTGGGCGTTCCGCGTTTCCCGCGGTTCTCCCAGATGCGCCAGACGGCCACGGCGGCCGTCGCCAGGAGCGACAGCCAGGCCACGGCCAGGATCCACCGGGACAGGGTGGGGGCAGCGAGGCGCAGGGTCACCAGCCCGTAGGCCCAGACAGCGGCCCAGACCAGATCGTTGACAGCGAGGAAAAGCGCGACCCTGGCCGTTCCCAGCCGGAAGGCCCCCATCAACCAGAAGAGCTGGGCGTAACCCAGCCCTACCCACCGTAGAGCCAGCAAGGCCCCCGTGGGCACCGCCCGGCGGTCGGCACCGGCGAGCAGGCTCCGGAGCCTGTCGAGGGACGCCTCGGCAGGAGGCACCAGGCGGAGAGCGACCGCCATCAGCCCCTTCCCGCTCAGGCGAAAGAACCCGTAGGCGAGGGCGTGCCCCGTCAGGGTGGCGAGCCACGCCAGGCTAGCGGCAGCCCCCCAGGGCAGGCCCGAGGCCGCCATTCGTTCCGCCAGCAAGCTGAAGAGGAGCAGGGAAGAAAGAGGAAACCCCGCCGCCAGCAGAACAAATGCGCTGAAAAGGCCCAACCAGCCGGTGGCCGCGTCCGTGTCGATTCACCCCCGATCGTCCCCAACAGGGACCGGCCGTAGGGGCAGATTCGCTACCCCTGCCCTTCGTCCCCGTGCTCATCTCCTTCAACTGATGCCACTGATTCCGCGCCCCGCCTTCAACTCCGAGTACAGAGCCAGCAGGCGGTCGGCGCTGCGCTGCACGTCATGCTCCGCGGCCCGCTGTCGGGCCCGCCGCCCCATGGACAGCCGCTCCTGGGGCGAGCGCGCCAGGCGCACAAGGGCGCCAGCCATTGCGGCGGCGTCGCCGGGAGGAACAAGCAGGCCGGTCTGGCCGTGCACCACCACCTCCGGCACGGCCCCGGCGTCCACGGCCACGACCGGCAGCCCGGAGGCCAGCGCCTCCAGCACGGCCAGGCCCTGCGTCTCGCTGGGGGAAGGGAAGACGAGAAGATCTGACGCTGCATACACCGATGGCATTCGCTCCCATGCGACGGCCCCCCCGATCTCGACCCGGTCCGCCAGGACCCCGAGCCGGCGCCTGAGCCGGGCCAGGTCGGGACCCATCCCGACCAGCCTGACGCGCAGGCGCTGCTCCTCGTCCAGAGCGAGGCGGCAGGTCTCCGCCAGGAGCCGGGTTCCCTTCTCCGGGCTCAGCCGGCCGACGTAGGTGGCAACGACCGCCGGCTCTCCCTGCGCGGAGGCGAGGCCGCGGCGGTCTTCGAGGTCGGGGGCAAAATGGCCGGGGGCAAAACGGTCGAGATCCACCCCGTTCGACAGCACGACGATGGGGCGGGTCACACCGCCACGCCGAAGTTGCTGCAGGGAGAAGGCGCTCGGCGCCAGAACGAGATCGCAGCCGTTATAAAGCCCCGCCGCGAGGTGCCAGGCGAGGCGGCGCGCCAGTTTGCCTCCCGGGTAGGCGCCGAGTGCGTCCACGTCGGCGTGGTAGGTGGCGACGCTGGGCACGCCGAGCGTTCGAGCGGCGCGCAGGCCGAGCCGGCTGACGGGGAACGGGGTGTGCAAATGAACCACATCGGGCCTCCAGTCGCGGAGGCTCCGGAGTACCTGCCAGTGGCCGACGGCAAGCCAGGAATCCGGCGGCATCCCGGGCAGGGCGTTTAGGGGAAGGGCGGGAACGCTCACCACATCGCCCGGGTGGACCGGCCCCCCGGTTTGAGGTAGCGTGTAAACCCGCACAGCCGCGCCGTGACGTAGGAGCAGGTCGTGCATCTGGATCACGGCCCGCGTCAGCCCGCCCAAATCCTCGCGGAAGGAGTCGGCGAAGAACGCGACCCTCATGGCCGGAGGAGGCGGGTGACAGCCGGCGCCGCCCCGGGGGGCAGGGACGCCCCAGGAGTCGCAGAGGGCAACCGGGTGATCAAGGGGATGGCCGCCTCGGCCGCAACGCGTCCCGCCTCGATGATCTCCGCTGCCCGGTAGAACTGGTGGCCGTGAAAGGCGGCAACATCCGGACGGATCAGGAGGTCCGGCTCGCCGCCGGGCTGCTCGGTCCGGAGACGGGCATCCGTGACCTCAAAGGCGGTCAGCACCGTCCGGACCAGGTTCCAGCCTGACAGCGACCTGGGCACCAGCCGTTTCGTGAGGTTTCGAGCCTGTTCCGGGATGTGGCCCGCGGCCTTTCCGTACCCCGCCGACCAGCCTCGCCGCACCCTCTGCACGGACAGCCTGGTGCCGGTGGCAGCCCGGGTCCAGATGTCCGGGCTGGAGACATCGACCGCCACCACAGGCCCTGCCCCCAGCTCTCGCGCTGTCCGGACGGGAAGCAGCTCCACCAGACCCCCATCTGCCAGCAGCCGGCCGTTCCAGGGCACCGGTGCCATCAGCCCCGGGACCGCCATAGCGGCGTGCAGGGCTTCCGCCAGCGGTCCGGAGCGAAGCACGACGCGGGTCCGGTCGTTGAGGTCGGCCGCCACCACCGCGAAGGGAAGCGGCAGGTCTTCAAAGCGGAGACCGCGCGTGAGCGCCTGCAGCACCTCCAGAACCCGTTCCCCGCCCAGCATGCCGCCGGCGAAGGTGATGTCGGCGAACCTTGCCAGATCCATACGGCCCAGCTTCCCAACAAAGGACTCCAGTTCATCCAGGGTGCCGCAGAGGAAGGCGGCGGCGACCACAGAACCGGCACTGCAGCCGGCCAGATGAGTGACGGGTATCCGGTGCTCCGCCAAGACCCGCAACACGCCAACGTGGGCCAGGCCCCGAGCGGCTCCGCCGCCCAGGGCCAGGCCCAGCCCGCCACCGTCCTCCCCTATCATGGGCCCTGTGGTAGCCTTCCAGGACACGTCCTCCACACCTTTCACATCGGCCGCAAACCGTCAAATGGTCTGTTCCAGGGCATCCTTGAGGAAATCGAAGAGCCGTGTGCTCTGCTCCGAGCTTAGTGTGGCCAGGTCTGAGAGAAACCGGCCAATCAGGTCCACGACCTCCAGACCCAACCCGATGGGTGCGCTGCTCAGGCCGCCACCGGTTACAAGGCCGACGAACAGCGCCAGGCCGGTCTGCGAGTTCGGAGCCTGCCGGGCCGTCCGTTCGATCAAGACCTGGGCGCTCTTGCCCACCCCTCGGCGCAGAAAGATCAGGAACACAGCCAGAAGGTGGGCGCAGAACGCCATGCGGGCCTCGATCTTCGGCATGTCCCTGAGGACGTCCTGGAGTACTTCGGCGAAATCGCGCTCCTTCAGCCGGGCCAGAACCCGCAGCACCTGTTTGCGGACTCTGGCCCATTCCTCGTCCTCCGCGAGATCCGCCGTCGCCTGCCGGAAGAGGTCTTGGGTCAGGCGGGTGGGCGTGAAGACGACCTGGGAACGGCCCGGTTCGCCGGTGTGAACGGCGTAGTCGCGCCGCAGGTAGCCCAGCTTCTCGAGCTCCTTGAACATGCTGTACGCTGTCCACTTGCTGACGCCCAGGAGGTCCGCAATGGCGGCGTAGTGCACCGGCAGGCGGGTTCTCTCGTAGAAGTTCAGGATCTGGTTGAGGAACTGCTTGCGGCGTTCAGTGAGGTCCATGGCGGCCTCCTGGTGCGGGAGGTGTTGAGGCTTCAGGCGGGTTCGGACTCCTGGGAACCAGTAGTCGGTGATGCACCCGTCGAGCCCGGGGTGTTGGTTAGTTTGCGCAGCAGGTTGACCAGCAAAAGGGCTTCGTCGCCCGTAAGCTGCAGACCATCGGACGGAACAGCGGCAGCCGGCGGCGCGGGCTCGGTCAAGGGGCCGGCGGCCTCACGCGGCCGGGACCACCGCGTCCTGCTCGCCGCCCCGGCGCGAGATGCCCGAGCTGCGCGGTGATGACGAACGGGTGCACGAAGGACTCGAACTCGGCGGCCATGACCATGAAGACGAGGACAATGGCCAGCACTGGTGCGCTGACGTTGAGCTGCAACCCGTTGTCCAGGCCACCCGCTGTCTGTACCACCGCGGACTGGGCGCTGTAGAAGACCTCGGCCGGTGCGGCGATCCGGCGTTCTGCGAGGGTTCCAGGCAGCAGCAGGAAGGGGGCCTACCCGGTGGGGTGGGTCACAAAAAACACAAATACTGCCGTCATAATAATTCCTGCCGAGGAGGTTGTCAACGGTCATCGTCCCTGGTGCTTTATGCAACTTCGGCAATTGCGGCCACGGGCTCAGAGGCCTGTCGATAAATCAAAAATAATAAGGAATAGAGGACGGCAAAAGCCGCCCTCCGCTTGAGCATTTCAGAAGCCCGTGGCGTTAATCATCTGTGGGCTTGTCGTCGACCTTCGTTTACGGCCCACACTTTTTCGATTGCGCCTCAGATCTGAGCGCCTCAGCTCTATTCGTATCCGCCGAACAGCTCCTTGAACAGCTTGTTCACGGCCTTCTTCTCGATGCGGGAGACATACGAGCGAGAGATGCCGAGCATCCGGGCGATTTCCCGCTGGGTCTTGCGGAGGCCGGAGCCAATGCCGTACCGCATCTCCAGCACCTGCCGCTCCTTGGGCCCCAACACCTTCATCTTCTCCAGCAGCTTCTTCTCCTCGAACTTCTTGCCCACCAGGTCCGGCACGATGTCGGGGTCGGACCCCAAGACGTCGATGAGCGTGATCTCGTTGCCTTCCCGGTCCACGCCGATAGGGTCATAGAGCGAGACTTCGGCCCGAACGCGCTTGGTCGATCGGAGGTGCATGAGGATCTCGTTCTCGATGCAGCGGGCGGCGTAAGTAGCCAGGCGCGTGCCCTTGTCGGTGTCAAAGGTCTGGATGGCCTTGATGAGGCCCACTGTGCCGATGGAGATGAGGTCGTCCGTCTCTTCGCCCGTGTTGTCGAACTTCTTGACGATGTGCGCCACCAGCCTGAGGTTCCTCTCGATCAGAACGGAGCGGGCCTCCTCCTCCCCTTTCTGCAGCCGCGCCAGGTACTTGGCCTCGTCCGCCTCCGATAACGGCTGCGGGAACGTGTTGGAGTTGGCCAGGTAGCCGGCGAGCATGGTGAGACCCTTGATGACAGCGACGGCCAGCAGGGCTAGCAGCCCAGACTCCACGGGCATGCACCTCCGCCTTGGGGAATCACAAATGAGTATATGGCGGAGGGGCGGGAAGGGTGCGTGTCCGGGGCAAAAGGAGACCACCCCAACATCGGCTTTTCCGCTAATCACTAACTAACTACACTTTTCCGACTGCACAGGCAGGCAAAAGGGGGGCGACCACAACGCGACGAGGTCGACCTAGGCGCGGGTTGATCATCGAAGCTTTGGGAGAGTTGGCCGGCATCGCTCTGGTCGTGGTGTTTGTGCTCGGTCTCGCGACGATGCCGCCGATTGAATTTACAGGCGCCGGATTATGGCGAGGGATGAGCAGACTATCAACCTCGTTTTGCAGGAACATCAAAAAAGCCGCGGTAAGGACCGTGGCGTCAGGATCTGGTCCGTTAGGTGTGGTGGAACCTCTCTCGCTAGGGACACAACCTGAACTCGGCGGACAATGGTAATGCCTCGCCGAAGTGGCGAGGCATGAATCGACGAAGTTGCATCGCGGCGCTGTGGGCGACGATGGAGGCTTTTCTACCGCTTTCCGTGGCCTCGACGCCAACCCGGTCGCCACTCCCGGCGAGGCCGGACCATCCCTCTCCGTCCGCTCTACCCCTCGGGCGCCCTACCCGCCAATGACAGGATTGTTTCGGCAGTCTGACTTCTTGCTCCGTGTAGCGCGGGGTTTGGTGGTTGACTTGGCGTTGGCCTTGTTGTGGCGGTAGTCCACGGCGGCGCGAACGAGGGTCTTCAGCGACTCCTCGTTGATCTTGTCGTTCTCGAAAATGTCGATCGCGTGCCACTCCTTGCCATCGAGTCCGTTGTTGAACAGCTTGTCCGGGTCGGGCAGTCTGGCGCCGTCAGGAAAGGTCAGTTTTATCTTGTCCTTGAATGCGGCGCCGACGCAGATGTTGCCGTCGTGACACCAGACCGGGGCTCCTC
>JBLNCQ010000118.1:0-33726 GCA_050260815.1 Bacillota bacterium | reverse complement strand
GGGGCTAACTGGGCCGCGCCGCGGCTACTCCATACCAGATTGGAGTCATGGGCTCGATGCCTGGACGTACCTGGGGCTTTCAGTCACGGCTCTGGGGGCGGTTGTCGGGGCTGTAAACGGGTCCCCCAACCGGCCCAAAGAAGCAAAAAGAGGCCCGGTGCCTTGAAGCACCGGGCCACTTCGTTTTACTGCTTGTGCGCTGACCTACAGCTTAATAGCTGCGACGGCCGCCGCCGAAGCCGCCGCCAGTGCGGCGATCCTCACGGGGCTTGGCCTCGTTGACGGTCAGGGCGCGACCGCCCCACTCGGCGCCGTTGAGGGCGTCGATGACGGCCTGGGCCTTCTCCTCAGGAACCTCGACGAAACCAAAGCCGCGCGACCGGCCGGTTTCACGGTCAGTGGCGATGCGGGCGGAAATGACTTCCGCGTGCTGGCTGACGGCCTCGGTGAGGTCCTCGCTGGTGACGGCCCACGGCAGGTTCCCGAAATACAGGGTCTTGGTCATGTGACTCCGTGCTCTCCTATCGGATCCGTATGCGTCGCCCTGGGTCCATGCACGAAGGCATCACAACCGGGAAACCAGCGTGGCCACGGCACTCAATCCAATGCGACAAGTCTCAGTGTAGCCGACCTTCTTGGGAAATGCAAGTCGATTTTGTCGGTAACTTTCGACCAGTTCCGCCTTTGGCCGGCTGACACGACTGGAATGCCGACCTTTTGCGCCATTTCGGCGGCGCATGCGCCCTCCGCCGTGCCCCTCCAGCGCTTTCCAGGGCAGTGAGATCCTAGGGCCTGGCATCATCCGGTAGGGAGTCGGAGCTTGTTCACCACGGCCTCCACGGCGCTACGCCTCTTCCTTGCGGCGGCGGCGTTCATCCTCCAACAGAACGCTGGCCGCGGCCTCGTCCAGCAGCACGGTCACCTGCGGGTGCATCTGCAGAATGGAGGCCGGGACCTCGGTGGTTACGGGGCCCTCGATCATCCTGGCCACCACGTCGGCCTTGTCTGCGCCCGAGGCCAGGAGCAGGATGTGCCGGGCCTTCATGATGGTGCCCACACCCATGGTGATGGCGGAGCGGGGCACCTCCTCCGGGCGGCTGAAGAAACGGGCGTTGGCGGCGATGGTATCCTCCGTGAGCGCCACCAGATGCGTTTCCGTCCGAAGGTAGAAGTCGGGCTCGTTAAAGCCGATGTGGCCGTTACGGCCGATCCCCAGAAGCTGGAGGTCAATGCCGCCCGCGGCCTCAATGGCCCGGTCGTACTCGCGGCAGGCTCTGTTCACGTCGTCCGGCTCGCCCGCCGGGATGTGCACCCGTGCCGGGTCAATATTGACGTGGCTGAAGAGGTGGTGCCACATGAAGTAGCTGTAGCTCTGCGGGTTGTCCGGGGGCAGGCCCAGGTACTCGTCCAGGTTGTAGGTGCTCACCAGGGAGAAATCCAGCCCCTCCTCCCGGTGCATCCGGACCAGTTCCTGATACGTGCCAATGGGGGTGCTGCCCGTAGCCAGACCCAGAACGCTGGCGGCCTTTGCCCGAACCTGAACGGCAATGACAGCGGCTGCCGCCCTGGACAGGGCGGCGTAATCGTGGTAGACGGTCCATTTCATCTGAAGAGCATTACCTCCCGGCACCATCTTTTCCCGCGGGACCCGATCAAAATCCGATTCTAGGTGAGCGCCCGCAAATCCTCCGCCTGCTCTGACGTCACGGCCCTGCCGCCGTTGCTGGCGATGGCCTCTCCACGCACGGTACAATGGGCCTGATCCGTGGACAACTTCAACCGTCCAGGATGAAGCGCTGGATGGCAGCCGCCACGCCGTCCCGATCGTTGCTCAGAGTAACGGCGTCGGCCGCCTGTCGCACGTAGTCGGGGGCGTGGCCCATGGCCACGCCCAATCCCGCCCAGCGCAGCATGGAAACGTCGTTGCCCTGGTCGCCGATGGTCATGACCTCCTCGGGCGGGATCCCCAGCGCTGCGGCCAGACGGGCCAGACCGGTCCCCTTGCTGACACCCGCCCGCGTTATCTCCAGCAGCCGCTCCCCGGTCCGGGCCGCCTCCAGCCGGTCCGGGAACATGTCCTTCAACAGACGATGCAGCTCGTCCAGGCGCCGGCCGTTGACGTGGGTCACCATGACCTTCTCCGGCAGTTCCTCCGGCGTGGCCGGCCACTCGCTGAGAGGCCTCATCCGTACCAGGCGCAGGTCCTTCCAGATTCGCGGAAGCAGGCGCCAGGCGCGGCGAACCTGGGGCCTGGTCCAGCCCCAGAAGGCGCGAAGGCTCAGGCTGCGGCGCGACGTGTACATGTGGTCCAGGACGTAGAGCTCAAAGGAGCAGTGGAAGTCCTCCAGAACCGGGACCAGTCGCCGCACGTCGTCGGCCTCCAGAGGCTCCCGCCACCAGACCCGCGGCGGACGCGTCAGCGAGGCCGCGGCGGCACCGTTGCAGCTGAGCACGGGCTCATCCAAACCCGCCTCAGAGGCAATGCGGACGGCCGAGCTGTGCAGGCGGCCGGTGGCCAGCACCACGCGTACCCCGCGCTTCCGGGCATCCTGAATGGCCTGGCGGGTGGCCGGCGTGACCCGGCCCGTCGGGTCCAATGCCGTTCCGTCTGCGTCCAGCGCCAGCAGCCGGATGCCGCGACCTGTAATGCTGCCGGTAACCTGATTGGTTGTCCTCTCCAGTAGGGTCAAGGTGCCACCCTCCGGTGTCGTCAGTGTTTGGTGTTCGCCACTTCAGCCAGATCCAGGAACAGTGCGCGCGGCGCGTCCTTCAGCTGCGGGGGCCGCCCCAGAGTTCACGCCGTCCGGCCCGGTACGCCACAAAATCACGCTGGTGCTTGATGAGCACCAGGATGGCCGCGGCCAGCCCTACCCAGAACCAGGGCCCGGCCCCCTCCACGCGCCCCATGACGAACGGGAAGGCGGCAGCGGCCGTGGCCGCGCCCACATTGGCGTCGCGCAGAATCAGAGCGGCCGCTACCAGGATGACCAGAGCCCACAGGATAGAGGGCGGAGAAAGCAATAGGAACGCGCCGGCGCCGGTAGCCAGCCCCTTGCCGCCCCGAAAGCGGAGGAACAGCATGTAGTTGTGGCCGACAATGGCGGCCACGGCCGCCCAGGCCGCGGTCAGGTCGGACCCAAAGCGGCGGGCGAGCCAGACTGCGGCCGCACCCTTGCCAAGGTCAACCAGCACGGTGGCGACGCCGGCCAGCACCCCCACGTTCCGGAGGGTGTTCATGGCACCCACGTTGCCGCTTCCCGTTTCCGTGATCTTCTTGCCGCTGAGTCCGGAAAAGATGTAAGCCGAGGGGATGGACCCCAGCAGATAGGCCACTGCCAGCCAGACCCAGTCCACGTTGTTCGCCCCTTCCGGTTCCTCTTGCCCGAACTATATGCGGCGGCCCCGTCCTTCCTGCCCAAAGGGGCGTCTGGGGACGGGGCCGTTCTTGAACTCAGCCGCCCAGGTCCGCGGTCTGCAGGGCGGAAAGCACCTGCCGGACTTCGCCCGTAATGTCTTCAAACTCCCTCTCCACGTCGCCTCCCAGGTCCACCTGCCACCAGTAGAAGGCGAAGGCGTCGTCCACGGCCACCTTTCCGTCCGGCAAGACGGAAACCTCAAAGCGGACCTCGGGAAAGTTCTCATGGCTGATTACGCCGCGCAGAATGGAGCGCAGGCGGTCGGCCAGTTCGGGAACGCGCTCGGCGCTGGGGACCTCGAACTGGTACTTGACGTAAAGCTCCATGACCGGCTGGGCGTTGATGGGCAGCACGTCCAGGTTCAGCGAGGGCGCGTCCAACTGCAGGTCGGGGCCGCTACCGTGGGGGCCGCGCCCCTGGCCATAGACGGACGCGGCCGTCATGGTGGAATCCCAGATGAAAGAGATCTCGGCCCGCACCCGGGGGGCATCCTCCTGCCCCTCGGGGACGCAGACAAAGATGAATTCCTTGTCCAGTGTGATCGTTTCAATGTAGTGTTCGACCGAGGCAATGCTCATGCCCGCGTCCTCAACGGCGTTGAGAAGCAGGTCGCAGACGGTTTCGTAGGTCTTCATGAATCCTCCGTAGGTCGGGAGACTCCCCTTATCTTACTCCAGCGCCACCTACCCGGCAACGGGCCTGCGCCACATAGGACGGCGCCGGGCTCCCGCTGCCCGGCGCCGCTCCCTAACAGCGCTCTAGCCGGATCCGCCTCTATTTCAGGCCAAACTCCACCTGAACGCTGACCTGGAACTGGAAGCTCCCCGGCATGACGGGCGTGGCCGCGCCGGCTGGAGCCGGAGCCGCCTCGTTGGCCGTCCGCTTGTCAAAGTAGATGGGGGGCGGCGTGCTGCCGCCGTCGTTGATGGTCACATGCCTGACACCCGTGACCTGGGTGCCCAACTGCTGTGCGGATGCCTCGGCCTTCTGCCGGGCTTCCGCCAGGGCCTCGTCAATGGCCTGCTGTTTGTACTGGTCGCGGTTCTTGAGGGTAAAGGAAACGCTCTCCACCTGATTGGCGCCGGCGGCAATGGCGGCGTCGATGAGGCCGCCCACTCCGTCCAGTTGGGTGGTGGTCACCTGCACGGTGCTATAGACCCGGTACCCGTCCAGGCGGGCTGCGCCGCTATCATAGCGGTACTCGGGCTGCAGGTTGAAGTTGACCGTCCGCACCTTGTCCTCGCTGACGCCCTGGTCTTTCAGCGCCGCAATGATGCTCTGCAGCCTCTCATTGGCCTGGGACTGCGCGCTCTTGGCGTCGCCGGCCTTCAGGTTGATGCCCAGGTTCACCAGGGCCGTGTCCGGTTTCACCTGCAGTTCGGCCTCGCCCGTGGTCGCCAGCGAGTGCTCGGCGTCCGCGCCGTTCAGGACCTGCACGGACTGGGGCCTGAGCCAGGCGGCCCCTCCCAGGGCCGCAAGAAACAGGAGCAGGGCGGCCGCGCCCACGGCAATCCATTCCCGGCTGTTCCAGGTCATAACTCTTCCTCCTATGGCATGGGGGATAGCGGTGTGTTCAGATGGAAAGACGCCGGAGCCGGGCCGGGGTTGCGGGCGGGCCGGGGGCGGGCCCACCCCTCACGGCACCACCGGCTAGAACACAGCGTAGACTGCCTATGTAAACGGATTGCGGGAGGTTGGTAGCGTGCTGCGCACCTGGAACATGAACCAGCAATCGGGCCACCTGGTCAATATCCAACTGATGGGGCCCCTGGCCTACGAAATGGCCATGGTGGATCACCAGCGGGCCATGATGGTGGAGGCCCAACACATGGCCGAGGCGGACAGGGCCTTCTGGGACCAGAAGAGGCAGATGCACCAGGAGCTGTACACCGCCCATGAGAAGGCGTTCCGGGACATGGGCGGCATGAACGCAGTGATGAGCATGATACCCACAGCGATGGGGATGAACGGCATGCACGACCTGCCCAGCACCCAAACCTTGCGGCAGTCCCCGTCCGGCCAGCGGCAGGACGGCTAGCACCGGGCGGCGGGTCGTGTGCCGAACGCAGCAAAGCCCCGCCGTCAAGCGGGGCTTTGCTGAGGTCTGCCGATCTAGGAGCCGGCAGCCAGGCTGCGTGGCGCCATGAAGCCAATGGCAAAGGGGCACCGAATGGCGACCTGCCGCGGGCGGCGGCCCGCTTCCTTATCGCCGTCGTTGAACTGATAAGCCGAAATACGGATGTGGTAGTCGCCCAGCGTGCCCGACAGGCTGCCGTCCCTCAAGTACCGCCAGGGCTGCGTGCGAACGCGATCATTGATGGCAATGAGAAGCTGTACCTCATCCTGGGACATCGTCTCCACGTCGACGTCGGACAGGATGGACAGGGCGCGTCGAGCCCCCCAGGCGGTGTGGGAGTGGTAATCTCCCAGAACCTGCCTGGTGCTGAGGAGCCCCAGGGCCTCGCCCAGCCGGCGCTCACGACGCCAGCGAACCTCGACCCCCGTGGGCGACCGCGCGGCCGTGAGGTAGGGGATGACGCTCTCCACAACCCAGTTCTTGCCGTCTTGGTGGCCCAGCGCGATACCATAACATTCGTGACGGTAAACTTCTATGGCAGAGAGCAACATGCCCACAAACGCCTGCTCCTCCAAGAAAACCAATGCTGCTCCCCCCTGCTCCGAAGGATTAGGCGATAGCGTTCGCCACGAAAGGGGCTCTTCCCTTCCTCGTGCTGCCGCCGCCAGTTTGGAAGCGGGGTTCACACCGCGTTCACAACTTGGCGTTACCCTTGCGGTGGAGCAGCCAGCCCGTGCGACCGCGGAGTGCGAGGCGTGAGGCCATCGCCCAGAGCCCATTCTCTGCGGAAAAAAGAGCCGCCCTGATGGGTGGCTCTTTCGCGTGCGGGTCTAGCGCGGGGCTGCTACAGGATTTTCCAACTCACCGATGCCGGCAATGGCCACCCGCATCCGGTCGCCCGGGCGCACGGGCCCCACGCCGGCGGGAGTGCCCGTAAGGATCACATCCCCGGGCAGGAGGGTCATCACCCGGGAGATGTAGCTCACGAGCTCTGAAATGCCGAAGATGAGGTCGGAGACCGCGCCGTGCTGGCGGACCTCTCCGTTCACCGTGGTGGTCACCGTGAGGGTCGTTGGGTCAAGGCCGGTAACGACGGCGGGCCCAAGCGGGCAGAAGGTGTCGAACCCCTTGGCGACGGTCCACTGACCATCCTTGGCCTGCAGGTCGCGGGCCGTCATGTCATTGGCGCAGGTGTAGCCAAAGATGTACTCCCGGGCCTCCGCCGGCGATACCGCCCGGGCCGCCCGGCCGATCACCACAGCCAGTTCGCCCTCGTACTCCACCTGCCGGCTCATGTCCGGACAGACCACCGGGTCGCCCGGCCCCACCACGGCTGTAAGCGGCTTGAGGAACAGGACGGGGCGCTCCGGCAGCTTGACGTCCAGTTCCTGCGCGTGGCGGCGGTAGTTGAAGCCAACGCCCACCACCTTGGACGGCAGGCAGGGCACCAGCAGGCGCACCTGGTCCAGCGGATACGAAGGGCCGACGACGGCCGGTTCAGCCCGGTCCTTGCCGTCTGCCGACGGCGCGAAGGGGCTGGACGCCAGCGCCTGAACCCGGTCGCTCTCCCACAGGCCCCATCCCGCCGGCGGTTCCCCGCCGGCTTCCGCCCGGCCGCTTCGCGGCACAAAGCGAACGTAACGTGCCAATGACATCCTCCCCTCCTCCAGGTCCTATCTATGGCCCAGCATGTCTGGACCCGTACTCAAGGCGCAACGGGCGTCAGCGCGGGCCGGCCCTGCAGCACCGCCAGGATGTTGCCGGCGGCCAGCCGGGCCATGGTCATCCGGGTCTCCACCGTGGCGCTGCCCAGGTGGGGCAGGGCCACCACGTTGGGAAGCGACAGCAGCGGATGGTCCGCGGGCACCGGCTCGACGGAGTAGACGTCGAGACCCGCCGCCTGCAGGTGGCCGCCGGCCAGGGCGTCGTGGAGCGCGGCCTCGTCCACTACGGCGCCGCGAGCCGTGTTGATCAGGATGGCGCCCGGCTTCATACGGGCCAGCTCGCTGCGGCCTATCAGGCCCCGCGTCTGCGGGGTCAGGGGTACGTGCAGGCTGACAAAATCAGACTCGGAAAGGAGTTCCGGAAGGGAGCGGTACTCGGCTCCCAGTTCCGCCTCCAGTGACGGTTTGGGAGCCCGGGCGGTGTAGAGAAGGCGCATGCCGAAGCCCTTGCCGCGGCGGGCCACGGCCTGGCCGATGCGGCCTGCGCCGACAACGCCCAGCGTGGCTCCGTGCAGGTCCTTCCCGGCCAGCCAGAGGGGCGACCAGCCGGTCCAGTGGCCCTGGCGCAGCATCCGTTCGGCCTCCGGCAGGCGGCGGGCCGCCGCCAGCAACAGGGCGAAGGCCAGGTCGGCGGTGGCGTCGTCCAGAACGCCCGGCGTGTTGGCCACCACCACCCCGCGCCGGCGCGCCGCCTCGAGGTCGATGTTGTCGTACCCCACCGCCATGTTGGCCACCACTTTCAGGCCGGGCGACGCGGCCAGGAGTTCCTCGTCCACCCGGTCCGAGAGCATGGTGAGCAGGGCCTCGCACTCTGAGGCCTCGGACAGCAGAAACTCCCGCGGCACCGGAACGGACTCCTCGGGCCAGACGTAGACCTCGGCCTCTTGCCTGAGGTCGAGGAGTGTTTCGTCAGGAAGCTTGCGGGTCACGAAAACGCGGGGTCGAGCCATGAGTCCGCCTCCCTGCCCGCCGGTCCTGGCCGGCCGGGCGTATAGCTCTGGCGCGCGTCAGGCCGCGGTCGGGCGAGGCCTGTGCCCCTGCCACCAGATCAGGACGAAGGTGACGGAGAGGAGCCCCATCGTGCCTCCCATGATGAATCCCGCGGAGGGGCCGCCGACATCCAGAACGGTTCCGGTGATCAGCGCGCCAATGGGCGTGACGCCGCCGAAGACCAGCGAATAGACGCTCATGACGCGGCCACGAAGATGATCGGAGACATTGGTCTGCAACAGCGTGTTGGTTGAGGCGGTAAAGACGATCATGGCCGCGCCGGCCACGAACAGGATAGCCACCGCCGTGAACTGCGTGTGAGCGAAGACCAGCGTGAATTCAGCCAGAGAGACCGCCGCAGCGCCGCCAAAGACCAGGGCCAGCCGGGGGCCAAATCGGCTGGTGACGGCCAGGGTGATCGCGCCCAGCAGCGCGCCAAGACCCATGGCGGACATCAATCCCGAGAAGCCCTCGGCATCCTGATGCAGGACCTGTTTGGCCAGCACCGGATTCAGGACGTTGAAGTTCAGCACGAAGATGCTGATCAGGGCCATCAGCATGTTGATGGCCAGCAGAATGGGCGTCCGGCGGACATAGGATAGCCCCTCGCGGATGTCTTTGGAGATGCCGCTCAGGGCCACCCGGGGATGTGCCCTGTCTTCGATGTTCATGGCCAACAGGGCGGCGATGACCGCCAGAAAGCTGATGCCGTTGAAGAAGAAAGCGGCGGAGATGCCCAGCCGGGCGATGGCCTTGCCGGCCACCCAGGGCCCCACCACGCGCGCGCCGTTGAAGATGGCGGAGTTGAGGGCGATGGCGTTCATCAGGTCCTCGCGCCCCACCATCTCCACCAGGAACGACTGGCGGGCCGGCATGTCAAAGGCGGTGGCCATCCCCAGGAGCAGGGAGAGAACCAGGATGTGCCAGTACCGCACGGCCCCCGTCCAGGTGAGCAGTGCCAGAACCAGGGCGAGGGTCATCAGGATCGACTGGGTGATGATGACCAGGCGCCGCTTGGGCACCCAGTCGGCCATGGCTCCCGCGGCGAGAGAGAGCACCAGCACCGGCAGGAACTGGGCCGCGTTGACCAGGCTCAGCAAGAAGGGTGACGGCGTCAGCCGGTCGATGACCAGCCACTGCTGACCCACGGTCTGCATCCAGGTGCCGATCAGGGAAATGAGCTGGCCGATGAAGAAAAGGCGAAAGTTCCGGTGGCTGAGCGCGGCCAGGGGATGACCCCGCCGAATTTCACGCCCCGCGGGGGGGCCCGGTCTTGACGCGCCTGCCATCTGTCAACCGCCTCCTGTGTCTTACCCCATAGCATAGCAAATGGCCGGATATTGTTCTAGGGGCGAAAGACGGGAAGGCGCGTGGCGAGGTGCAGGATGTCGGCCGCCAGTCGCACCGCCTGACGCACCTCATCGGGCAGGCTGACCAGGTGGCCGCCCACCGCCGCGTAGACGGCCAGCGCCAGGTAGGCCAGGCCCAGATAGGCCCAGACCCAGGCCGCGGATACCGCCGGCTGGGTCACCGGAGGCTGAGGCGTCTGGGATGGCCGCGCCACCTGGTCGCGGCCTTCAAGGAAGGTCTCCGCCGGCTGCGGCGCCCCCGCCCCCCTGGGGCGGGACAGACCTGACCACAAAGAGCGCCACCTCCCCCTCGGTCTTGATCTCCTCGAGCAGCCCTCCGGACTGCCGGGCCCACGCATAGTGGGGGCCGTATCGCTTGAGCATGGAGACGTGCGAGACGCGGGCCCGGCGAATGCTGTCCAGCCACTCCCGGGGGGTCGCCCCGTCCACCTGCTCCGCGTGGCGCTGCAGGTTCGGACCGTACAGCGGGTAGATGAACGTCATGGGAGCATAGCCGATGCGCGCGCCACTGGGCACAAGCGCCTCCACCGGCGAGTAGTCCGCCAGGTAGAGACGGCCGATGGTGCGCTGCTCCGGGGGTAGCGCCAGGGCCCTCGGCAGCGCCTGGATCAGGCTGAGGTCGGCCCGCAGCAGGGACCAGGCTGTGGCCGCCAGCACCAGGGCCGTCAGTTGGAGCCGCAGCAGGCGGTGGCCGAGCCCCTCGGCCAGGAGCCAGCCGGCCGCCACCAGGCCGACGCCCGGCGCCACGATGCTGTAGCGCGGCCACCAGCTTCCGGAGTGGATGGCGACCATCAGGGCTCCCAGGCCCATGAGGGTCAGTCCCCGGGCGCTACGGCTCTGGACGGACCGAACGCCAAAGAGCACCAGGGCCGGGGCGCCCAGCACGGACCAGATGGCGCCAAAGCCGCCAGTCCGGGTGTAGAACGAATAGGGCTCGCGGCTGTCCTCAAACCATGAGCGGATCATGTTGCTGAGGAAGCCGGTGTTCATGTACTCCTGGGGCGTGTTGGCCACATAGATGAGGCTGTCCACGGAGCCCAGGCCATGAAAGAGGGTTTGCCCCAGGATCGTGACGGTGAAGGGGTACACCGGGCTACCGTAGGCCAGCCAGGTGCGGAGGTACCAGAAACCACCGGCCGCCACGGCCAGCGCCAGCAGGACCAGGCCGTGGACGACCGCCCGCCCCAGCGCCGGTCGCAGCCAGTTGCTCCCGTGTCTGGGCCTGAACTCCGTCGCGCGCTGCATCTCCCCTGTGGGTCTGGCGTCCCCCTTAGAGCGCGCCTCGCGTGGGGCTCGCAGTATGACCAGTGCCAGGGAGAGGGCGCCCAGGATGCCCATGTAGGCCAGCGCCGGGGGCTTACTGCCGAGGGCCAGCCCGGCGTAGAGGCTGAAGGCCGTATAGTGCGGCCAGGAGAGGGTTTCAGTCCAGCGAAGAAAGAACAGCAGGGCAGCCAGGGTGGTGGCGGCCAGGGCGGTGTCCGTGTAGGCCGTCCTGGCCTGCATCTGGTTGATGGGCAGGAGGGCCCAGAAGAGCGCGGCCAGCGCCGGACCCGGGGCTCTGACGCCTGTCCAGCGGGTCAGGCCATACACCGCCGCGGCACCCAGCAGGACCAGCGGCCACTGGGCTGCGTCCACCCACCGGTCGCTGCGGAGGAACAGCAGGCTCCACATGGCCATGGTTTCCACGTTGAGCGGGTAGACGTTGGACCAAAAACCGGTCACCGACAGGTGGTAGCGCCGCTGGTAATCGTTCAGGGCGGCAACGCGCTCGGGGTCGCGCCATTCCTCAGCCACCGGCATCAGGTCAACCTTCCCCTGTTCTACCCAGCGAGCGATGGGCGGAAGGTGGTACCACCACTCGTCCCAGCCCTGGGGTGGCAGGACGGCGGCGGTCCAGAGAACCAGGATCGACTGCAGCGCCAAAATGGCCAGAAGGACACGGACAAGAAACGTGGCCGGCCTCCGCGCCCCTTGCTCCCTGTCGGCTGAGCGCGCAGCGGTGGGCCTCGACAGGAGGATGGTCCCGCTAACTCCGGCAGACAGCAGGAACACCCACACGGGCGTGAGCCGCAACAGCGTGCCGGCGACGAGTTGAAGGGCCACGACCATGGCCCACAGGGTCCCGGCCGAAACAAGCAGCCGCTCGTGAAGGTGAAACGCGCCGTGGCCGGCCAACCGCCAGGCGGCTAGCGCCGTGAGGAGCGTTGCGGCGCTTCCAAGAAGGAGGTTCAATTGTCCCACCCATGCATGGGACCCGGCCGCGGGGCCAGGTCCCTGTTCTATACAGATTAGGATGCCACAACGTCCTGCTGCTTACGCCTTCAGGCGACGCCTCTCGCGGCCCATGGGTGCGCAGCCCCCGGGGAACAAAATCCGGCTGGAAACAGTTTTGGGGAGTCAATCACAGGACCTGGTTCGCCGCACCGGAGTTGGCCGCGGGAGGCACGGCCGGAACGGGCCTTGCCGCTTCGGACTGAGTCGGCCCAGGGGCATGCCTGCAGAGCGGCCCGACCGGCGCAGGAACCGGCCCCACCGGTGCCGAATCTTGCGATATTTTAGCTGGCGCTTTAGCTGCGAAGGAGGCATGATCGGGCGTGCTATCGTCGCTACCGTTCGTCGGCAGGCGCGATGAACAGGCGGCGCTGCTGGACCGGGTGGGGGCTGTCGCCACCGGCAGGGGAGGCATGGTCCTGATCGGCGGCGAGGCCGGCGTGGGAAAGACCGCGCTGGTGCAGCGGGTCATGGAGAGCTCCGGCGTGAGCCTGTGGGCCGTCGGCAGATGCCCGGGCGAGGCAGAAACGCCCCTCTACGGACCGTGGCTGGAAATCGTTGCCCGGCTCAGACGAGAACCGGGCTGGGACATCCGCGACTTGCCGGAGCCGCTGGGAACAGCCGCCGGGGAGTGGAGCGCGAGTGAGCTGGCGCAGTCCCTCATCAGCTGGTTTGACCGGCACCGCACGCCTGTCACCGTCATCCTGGAGGACCTGCACTGGGCCGACACTGCCACGCTGCATCTCACCCGCCACCTGGTCCACCGGCTGGCGGAGGCGCCTCTCCTGGTCATCGCCACGTACCGGGCGGACGAGCTGGACCGGCGGCATCCGCTCTGGTCCTGGCTGCCCGAGGCGCAGCGGCTGGGCGCCATCGCCATCAAGCTGGAACGGCTGCAGCAGCCGGAGGTGGAAGAGCTGGCCCGCGCCTGCCTGGCCCCAGATGTGTCGCCGCGCGCGGCCGAACTGGTCTATCGCCGCACCGGCGGCCTTACCTTGTTTGTGCGCGAACTCCTGGATTGGGCTTCACGCACAGGCCAACCTATCGGCGACGGCAGCCCGCTTCCTGAGACGGTGCAGCAGGCCCTGGACCGCCGGCTGGACCGGATACCCAGAAGCGACCAGGCGGTGCTGGAAGCCGCCGCGGTGATGGGGCCGGAGTTCACCTCCTCGCTGCTGGAACGTGCCACCGGCGTACCGGGACGGCGCCTGGCGCGCGCGCTGGCCAGGGCGGTAAGCCTCAACGTCCTTCGCCGGCTGGGCACGGCGGATGATCGGTTCGCCTTCGCCCACGCCCTGCTGCGCGAAGTTCTTCTCGCCCACCTGGTGGGTCCGGAACTCAAGGAGTGGCACAGACGCATTGCTGCGGCCCTGGAGGAAGAGCCCCAGCCGGACCTTGCCGCCCTGGCCTTCCACCTGCAGCGGTCCGGAGACCCCAGGGCGGCGGAGTTTCTGACCCGTGCAGGGGACCGTGCCCTGCGGCTGGGCGCCGTCTCAGAGGCCCAGGCCCAGTACCAGCAAGCCCTCCAGGCGGTGCGCCCGGACAGCGCGGTTCGCCCCGAACTCCTGCTGAAGCTTGGCTGGTGCCATCGCTGGACGTCGAGGGAACCGGCCGCCTCCCTGTGGCACCAGGCCCTGGAGACGGCCACAGCCGGCGAAAACCGGGCTGTTGCCGTTTGGGCGCGCCACTTCCTGGTCCTGGCCGACGACGGTGCCGATGAAACTCACCGCCTGGCCGAGGTCATGAACCTTGAGACAAGCATGCTGGAGGACCCCACCTACCGCCGCCTTGAGATGGAACTGCTTGGGCGCCGGGCCGGCTATCCCCGGACCGGAGCCCTGTACGTTTCCGCCCTGGCCAAGCACGGCAACCTGGCGGCGGCGCAGGACCTGCTGGATCGATTGAGGCAGCAGGCCTTCTCCGACTCCGGCCCCGAACTGCTGCACGCCGGCATGGCCCTGGCGCTGCTGAAGGGCGACCTGACCGGCGCCGCCGCCCTGTGCGGCCGGGGCGTGGAGGCGGCCCTGGCCGTTCGGAACTACCGGGACGCTGTGCGGCTCAAAGCCAACCAGGTATTGACGCTGCTGATTGGACCGGCCCTCCCGCCGGAGGAGCTGGACGAGGCGGCAGCCGCCCTGCAGCGGCTGGAGAGCGAGATGTACCGGCAGTCAGGGCTGTCCTACCTTCCCCGGGGATTCTCACTGGCCGGCGTGTACCAGTTTTTCCGGGGAGACTGGGACGGCGCCCGGCACAACGTGGTGGAATGCGTAAGGCGGGACCCTGCGGCCTTCGGCGGGACGCTTTCCTGGTACGCGGGCCGCATGCTGCTTCAATGCGGCGACCCGGCGGCGGCACGGCCCCTGCTGGAGGCCCTTCCGCCGCTCCAGCCCAGTGATCCTATCCCCGTCAGCAACCACTTCGCCATTCTGGCTCACACGGTGCGCGCGGAGCTGTACCTGGCCTTGGGCCGGGAGGCGGACGCCCGGACCTGGCTGGAAGCGGCCGAACGCTGGCCCCTGCTGGCCTCCGCCCCCTTCTTCCGGGCCAACCTGCACCTGGCAAGGGCCCTCCACCACCGCCGGACCGGCGACCTGGACGCCGCCTGGGGGCGCGCCCAGGCCGCCCTTGACGACGCCCGGGCCGTGTCCTCAAGCCACACCGCCATTCGTGCCTGGCGGCTGCTGGGCGAACTGGCCGCGCAGGGTGACGCGCGCGCCGAGGCCAGGGGCCACTTCGACGCCGCCCTGACGCTGGCAGAGAGCTGCCGCTTCCCCTTTGAGAGTGCCCTGACGCGCCTGTCACGCGGCCTTTGCCTGGCCGGCTCGGCCGGCGCGGCGGCGGACCTTGAGGCAGCCCGGAGCTTCTTCTCGCGCGTGGGGGCGACCGTGGCCCTGGCGGCGGCGGAGAGCGAGAGCCCGCGCCGGACACCCGCTTCGGTGGCCGTACCGGCGGTCATCCTCACGCAGCGTGAGACGCAAGTCATCGCTCTGGTAGCCAGGGGATTGACCGACCGGCAGATTGCCGCCGAACTGGTGATCTCCAGCCGCACCGTGGACCGCCACCTGCGGAACATCTCCGCCAAGCTCGGCGTCTCCAACCGCACGGCACTCGCCTCGTACGCCATTCGCGCCGGGCTGGCGGACTGACGGGTGCCGGCCCGGCATGGGGGATTTCCCCCACTCGCGCCCGGTTCGTAAAATGGGGAGTCTGGCGGATGCCGTCAGGCTCACGCCCCTGGTACCATCACCCTGTAACCTGCAGCGAGAGCGGGAGGGTGTGCGACCATGAGGGGGCGTTTCGCCAAGAGTTCACGACCCGGCCAGGAGACAGCAGGACGAGGCAAGACGCTTGTCTCTGTCCTGCTGGTGTTTTGCCTGCTGGCTCCGGGCCTTTTCTTTCCCAGCACGGCCCGTGCCGCCACGGGCTGGCAGAGCATCGTCATAGAGGCGGGCACCGGACTGAATGACGTCGCCTACGGCGAGGGACAGTACGCAGCCGTTGGTGCAGGCGGCGCCATCTTCACCTCGCCGGACGGCAGCGCCTGGACGCCGCAGACGTCGGGCACCACGCAGTCGTTGCTGGGCGTGGCCTATGGAGGCGGCCGCTTCGTGGCGGTGGGTTATGGAGGTACCATTCTCGCCTCGGAAGATGGTGCGACCTGGTCCCCGCAGAGCGGCGGGGCGGGCGCTCTGTTGTCGGACGTCACCTACGGCGGGGGGCAGTTCGTGGCCGTTGGCAGTGCGGCTGGCAGCGCCATCATCCTCACCTCGCCCGACGGTCTGGCGTGGTCCGCCGCCACCCCGCCGCCCGGATTCGGCGAGCTGGTGGTCGTTGCCTATGGAGCCGGGGTCTATGCGGTGAGCGGTCCTGTGATCGCCAGTGAGGGTGTCAGCCTGGCGGCGTCCTCTGACCTGGTGACGTGGAACGTCTACGGTGACGGCTCCCTCCCCTACATCCGCGGCGCCGCCTACGGCGAAGGGCAGTTTGTCATGGTAGGCAACGACGCATTGGCGTTTACCTCGTCCGACGGGCAGGTCTGGACCGAACGTGACACCGGGGCGCTCGATTATCTGGAGGACGTGACCTACGGCGCGGGCGAGTTCGTGGCCGTCGGGTGGTCAGGCCACATGGCCACTTCGCCCGACGGGCTGACCTGGACCGGAGAAACCCCCGCCGTGAGCTCGGACCTGTCCGGCATCGCGTTTGGAGACCGCTTTGTGGCTGTGGCTTGGGACGGCACCGGCCTCCTGTCCGATCCGCCGGACACGGCGCCTCCCGCTTGGGGGCCGGGCGCCGGCCTGTCGGCTACCTCCGTGGGCAGGACGGGACTGACGCTGACCTGGACGCCTGCGACCGATAACCACGGCGTGGTCGCCTATGCCGTCTACCGGGGCGGAACCCAGATTGCCTCCGTGTCAGGCAGCAGCCTGACCTACGCTGTGACAGGTCTCACCCCGGGGACCGTCTATGCCTTCAAGGTGGAAGCGGGCGACGCGCAGGGCAACTGGTCTACCGACGGCCCCGCCGCCACGGCCAAGACGTCAAACGCCCCCAGGCGTGAGGAGGTACCGCTGTGCCCGGAGCAGCCGGGCGTGACCTGCGCCGTCATCGACCCGTCGCGCCATTCCATTGTGCGGGAGAGCGGCGGCGGCTTCGTGATGGAGATTCCCGCCGGCGCCATCGACGGGCCACCGGGCCCCACGGTTCGCATTCTGGTGACGACGGTCACCCCGTCGGAAGCAGGCGGCCTCTGGCCGGCGACGGCTCCGCCGTTTATCCGCTATGCCGGCCGGACCTACCGGATCCAGGCGCAACTGCTGGCCACGGGACAGGAAATCACCGCGGCGAGCCCATCCCACCCGGTCCTCTTCCTGGTGCCGGTCTCACCCGCTGACCTCCCCCCGGGCCTTGGACCCGAAAAGCTGGGACTCTTCCGGGTGGGCGGCAATCCGGACCTGTGGTTCGCCGGCGGCAGGCCGACGCAGGGTCAGTTGGCCGCGGAACTCACCGCCTTCGGGCACTACACCCTGGCGGCGGTGGACGTCACCTTCCCCGACCTGGCGGGCCACTGGTCACGGCCCGATGTAGAACTGATGGCCTCGAAACGGGTGGTAGCGGGCCTTCCTGGAGGCCTCTTCGGTCCCGATGAGCCTGTGACGCGGGCCCAGTTTGCAGCCATGCTGGTGCGAGCCGTGGGCAGGGCAGAGGCGGACCGGGCTGCTGAAGGGACCGCAGACACGCCGGCTTCCGCTTTCAGCGACGTCCGCCCCGGTGACTGGTTCTATGCCGAAGTCCTGGCGGCGGCAGGCCGGGGAGTCGTCCGCGGCATGGAGGATGGGACCTTCCGCCCGGATGACCCGGTCACGCGCGAGCAGGCGGCGGCCATGCTTGTCCGCGCCCTGCGGGCGGGAGGGAGGCTGGGCGACCCGCCGGACGCTGCCGCCAGGCAGGCCCTGCTGGGGGCATTTGAAGACCGGGCGACGGTTTCCGGCTGGGCGGTGGACGACCTGGCCGTGGCCCTCCACGAGCAGGTGGTGAGGGGACAAATGGCAGCCCGCCTGGCCCCGCGTGATGGGGCAACCCGGGCCGAGGCCGCGGTCATGCTCGCCCGCTTCTGGCGAAAATGGGGCGGGTCCCCGCGCTGACCCGCCGTTGCTGGTACCACCTCTTTGCGAAAACTACGAACAAGGGGGATGTCACTTTGCGAACCAGTCAGAGCCTGCGCATAGGTATCGTGGGATCCGGAATGGCCGGGAGCGCCGCGGCCCATTTCCTCCGCCGGGAGCTGGGCGACCGCGTTGAGATTGTCGTCTTTGAGCGCGAGCGTCGGGTGGGCGGCCGCATTCGCGAGGCGGAGGTCGGTGGACGGATGGTAGCGGTGGGCGCCAGCATTGCCCATTCCGCCAACCGTTACTTTGTTGAGTTCGCTCGGACTCTGGCCCTGCACGCCGACCCGACGCCCATCCGAACCCTGGGCGTCTGGAACGGGCGGCGCTTTGGCTTCCGCACCTCGGGCACAGGGTGGCTGGACACAGTCCGCGCTCTGGGCCGATACGGCCTTTCGCCCCTGCGGGCGGAGAGGCTGGTGAAGCAGTTCGTCAGCCAATTGGTCAGGGTCTACGACCTGCTGGACCAGGGAAACGGCTTCGCCAGCCCCAGGGAGCTGTTCGAGTCCTTGGGCCTGGTTGAACTGGCCAACCAGCCTGCGGGCGACTACCTGCGCCGAAACGGCGTCTCGGACCGGTTCCGCCGCGAGCTGGTGGACGGCATCTCCCGGAGCAACTATCTGCAGGGCTCCGGGATGCATGCGCTGGTGGATCTGGTGTCACTGGCGGGTGGGTCGATGGGCGGACACCTGCTGTCGGTCCGGGAGGGCAACAGTGCCATCTGCCGCAGGCTGCTGGAGACCGCTGAGGTGGCCCTGCGCACCGGGGCGGAAGTGGTGGAAGTGGCGCGTCTGAGTCCGGTGTCTTCCGCCGGCGGCCAGGAGCCGGGCTTCCGGATCACCCTGGCCGGCGGCGACACCGGGTTCTTCGATGCCGTGATTCTGGCGGCGCCGCTGGAACTGGCGGGCATACGTCTGGTCGGCATGGTGCCGCCCGCAATCCCCCTGGCGTCCAGGCCGTACCACGTGACACACGTCACCTTTGTGGTCGGGCAGATCAGTCCGCAGTACTTTGGCCTGAGCGCGCCGGAGCAGGTTCCCGCCATGATCATGACGGAGGACTCCAGAGAGATTCCCTTCTGCGCCATCGGCGCCGGCGGTAAGGCCGCCAACTCGGAACACACCGTATATAAGGTCTTCTCGTACCAGGAACTGGACGAGGAGTTCCTCTCCCGCCTCTTCTCCCTTCGCACTGAGACCCAGCGGTTCGTGTGGAAGGCCTACCCGGTCTACCGTCCTGGTATGGACTGGCCGCCCTTTGTGCTGGACGAAGGTCTGTTCTACGCCAACGCCATGGAGTCCGGCGTCTCCACCATGGAGACGGAGATCATGGCCGGCCGCAACGTGGTCAACCTGCTGCTCCAGCGCATCAGGCCTGTGCAGCGCCAGACCGGCTGAACTTCGGGTTGCGGTACCACAATCTTCCCCTCGTCCACCAGTACCGTCCCCTTGGGGATGACCCCCTTCTTGATCGTGTAAATGGTAGCGTCCTTAATAGCCAGCACTGCGATCCCCTCCTGCTTACTCTTTATGCTTGCGCCAAAGGGATAGGACAAGGGCCGGGT
Source organism: Bacillota bacterium (assembly GCA_050260815.1). GTDB lineage: Bacteria > Bacillota > Sulfobacillia > JAMDAP01 > JAMDAP01 > JAMDAP01. The sequence continues at coordinate 14,648 of JBLNCQ010000118.1, read as the reverse complement.
CGCCCCCGGCCCTTGCTGATTCCACGCTATTTGCGGCACCGGGCCTCTAGGTCCAGCCCAGGTACCTGGCAGCCCTGTCGGCGGCCTCGCCGCCCTCGCGGACGCAGTCCGGGAGGCCGGCGCCGCGGAAGGCCGCCCCGGCCAGGAACAGGCCCGGGACCTTTTCCATGTGGGCGGCGATGCGCTCCGCCTTGCGAAGATGATTGACCTTATACTGGGGAAGGCCGTCCGGCCAGCGGTTGATGCGATGGAGCACCGGGTCGATGGTGATTCCCATGGTCGTCTTCAGATCGCGCTTCACCGCGGTCAGAATCTCGTCGTCGCTGGACGAGCACCAGTCGCGCTCGCCCGCCCGGCCCAGGTAGCCGCGTATCAGGGCCAGGTCGCGCTGCCCGGTGTGCGGCCACTTGGTGGTGACCCAGGTGCTGGCGGTGATCTCCAGCGGCTCGCCCTTGGGCACCAGAAAGCCGCTGCCGTCCAGGGGGCGCGGCACATCCTCCAGCCGGTAGGCCACAGAGACCACAACGGCGGAGTTGTACGGAATCTCGTCCAGTTCGCGGGCCACCTCGGGAGCGAGTTCGGACAGGAGTCGGGCGGAGACGAACCCCGGGGCGCCCAGCATGACGGCGTCGGCCTCCAGGACGGCGCCGTCGCTCAGGACCACGCTATACCCCTTCCCGCCGGGATGCTGCTGGATGGACGTGACTTCGACGCCCATCCGGTATTGCACTGAGGGTAAGGCCTTAACCAGAGCATCGATAATGGAGCGCAGGCCCGTGGCGACGGTGACGAAGGCGCTGCCGGTGGGCCCCTTGGGCGGAGCCGCCTTGCGGGCGCCCAGCAGCAGACTGCCATACTTCTTCTCCATCGACAGGAATATGGGGAAGGTGGCTTCCAGGCTCATCTCATAGGGGTCACCGGCGTAGATGCCGCCCAGCATGGGCGCCGCCACCCGGTCCAGCACCTCGGTGCCAAAGTGCCGCCGCACGAAGGAGCCCATGGACTGGTCTCCCTCCTGCGTGCTCCTGGGATGGAACAGGTCAAAGCCGGCACGGAGCTTGCCCCACCAGGAGATGAGGGGGGTGGTCAGGAAGGGCCACAGCTTTGTGGGAATCATAATCTGCATGCCCAGCGGGAGCGGCACCAGGCGCCCGCTATGCCAGATGTAAGTCCTATTCAGGTTGGGGCGGGTGCCCACCAGGGGCAGGCCCAGCTCCTTGCAGAGGTCCGTAAGCCAGGCCTTGCGGGCCAGGAAGGAATCCGGGCCGGCCTCGATGATGAGGCCGCGCTCGTACTCCGTCTGGACCTTGCCGCCCAGCCGATCGTCCTTTTCCACCAGGACAATCTCCGGCTCGCGGCCGGCGGCCCGAGCCTTCTTCTGCAGGTAGTAGGCGGTGGACAGGCCCGTAATGCCGCCGCCCACCACCACAATGCGTTCGCTCACGCGGTTTCGCCGCCTTCCGCCTGACGCCGCACGACGCTCGCCAGGGCGGAGAGCAGAAGCGGGTGGTCATTCAGCGATTGGGTCCGCTCCAGGTGAACGCCCAGCTCATCCGCCAGGCGCCGGAGTTCGATGTCCAGGTCGTAGAGAACTTCCAGGTGGTCGGCCACAAAGCCGACGGGACACACCAGGACGGACTGGGCTCCGCCCGCCTGCAGCTCCCGCAGCTTCTCGCGAATCTCCGGCCCCAGCCAGGGGTCCGGGGTGCGGCCGGCGCTCTGGTAGGCGAAGTGGACCTTCTTGAGTCCCGTCCGCTGGGCCACCGCCTCGCCGATCTGGCGCAGGTGCTCGGGATACGGATCATGCCAGGTCAGGATGCGCTCAGGCAGGGAGTGGGCGGTGAAGACCACGTCAAGGGTGTCCGGCGCTGCCTCGGGGAAGAACTTGAAGGCATCCCGCACCCGTTCCTCCAGGGCCGCCAGGAAGTCCGGCTCCAGATGCCAGTTCTGCACCTTGGCGAACCGGATGGGCTCCGGCATGTCAGCCAGGACCTGGTCCAGGATTTCATAGTAGCTGCCGATGGACATGCGGCCGCCCTGCGGCGCCATGACCAGGGCGACGGCCCGTCGCACGCCGTCCCCCACCATGTCCGCCACGGCGTCGGCAATGTAGGGTTTCCAGTGCTTCATGCCCACGTAGGCCTTGTAGCGGGGGCCGGATCGGCCCGCCTCGCCCACATTGAGGATGCGCTCGATCCCCGCCGTCTGGGCCTGGGTGATGCGGGTCAGCCGGCCGTACAGGCCGATGGCCTGGTAGCGGTCCTGCAGCTCCTGCAGCAGCTCCGGAGACGGAGCCCGACCTCGGCGGATGTCGGTGTAGTAGGGCAGGATGTCATCGGGTCCGTCGGGTGTGCCGTAGGCCATGACCAGGATGCCGACGGTTTCTATAGGCATAGGTGGCTGCCTCCCTTGGGGGTGCGCGGCTTTCCTACTGCTGGGTTCGCAGCCGGTTCCGTACCCTCGCTCAACACGTTTAGGTAGCGATCATAAGCGAAGAGCCTGTTGCGCCTCCTTGCCCACCAGCTCGCGGGCAACTCCGAGCTGCAGCAGCATGTTCATTCCGGTCGTCGCGGCTGGGAACGAGAGCCTGCTGCGCCGATAGATCTCCTTGAGCGACGCCGTCCAACATTGCCGCATGTGAAAAAAGCCTATGATGCGATAAAGGGTCATCCGCTAATAACAAGACTCAAGACGATCTCCCCGACCGTCGCCTCGCCATTGCGTCCTCGATCCGCCTGTCGCGAAGTGACCGAAGATGACCTGCCGCTCAGGTGTCTTGTCCTAAGGACAGCCTGCAGCTCCACCCACTGGTCTTTGAGCCTACCTTCGCGGCCACCTCTCGTGCGTGGTGCCACGGGTTCATCGCTTGATCGCCTGTACTGCACTGATAAGAGGACGAAGTCCTGTCGGGGGATTCTGGATATCCAGATCTTCGAGAGCGTCATGGATTCTCTTTGGCTTATCCTTGGCATCCCGGCTGATCCCCAGCACGTGCTCGAGAGTTGGAGAAATAACGAATAGCCGGGTGTCGTCGCCGACCGCCTGCTTGATGCGTTCATTAAGCTGTCGTGCAGCCAGGTTTTCCTTTTCCTGCTTTGCTCCTTGGGCCAGATCAGCTATCTGGTCAGTGGGCCAAATATCGTCGTCGTGCAGGACCACAATAGGGATGTCCAGAGCGCGACAAACGTGTATGATTAGCTCCATCCCTGGCTTACCTCCCGCGTCCACCACCACAAGACCTTCTGCGTCCACATCCAACCCGAGTTTCTCCGCGACCATCAGCGCCGCCACTCGGTCGCCATAGCCCTCTACCAGCAGGGCTCGGCGGGCAAAGAGGACTTCATTCCTGGCCGGATCGAATCGACCTCCCAGCTTGTAAGCATCCTTTGCCTCATTCAAGTTGACCCAGAGTTGTTGCCCAACGTACGCTACGCGGGTCGGTTTTCCCGCTTCCCTGCGCACCACTCGCAAGGCCTCGAAACGATTGACATCTGCAAAGATAGGCGAGTGGGTGGCATAGATCACCTGGCACTGGCCTTTCTCACTCATCTCGCAAAGCAAACGGTGGAAGTATCGCTGAGCTTGAGGATGGAGATACATCTCTGGCTCCTCGATGACGATGGTGCCGAAGTTGCCGCCTAACTGCCGATAAGCCTCAAAGATGCCCACGACCATCGCGCTTTGAATTCCGAGGCCAAGTTCCTCCCCGGGTACCGCCAAGCCGGATTCGCAGTACTGCAGGCGCAGCGAATTGAACGGATTGGCAGGGTCAGCGAAGCCTAGACCGATATCAAGGGACTTGGCGACGTCGCCGCCGAGAAAGCCCAACATTCGCTTTGCAGTATCCGCCACTATCTCTTCAATAATCTTGACTTGTTCCGTGCGTAAGAAACCCATCGCGGCTTCATACGCCTTCTTGAAATCATTCAGGCCTACGAATTCCTTTCGCGCCGTTTGCAATAGTCGACCGAGAATCGAACCACGGACACTCGGGAGGTGCTGAGCGAGACTGCGCCGGTGGTCCACGAACAGCACCCGGACATGGTCACGCAGTTCGGTACCCACCCTAAGCGGGCCAAATTGCGGGCTTCGCCCCTTGACCGGCTGACCAACCGCCACCGTCGGAATCTTGCCAATCTCATTCAGTGGTTCAAGGTCAACGTGCAGATCCCCCGCTTCCCCCCATTTCCCAGATCTCTTGTATGGTTTGCAGATGAGGCGCATGGCTGTAATTCTATGCTCTTTGGAGACGGTGTCTCGATGCACATAGGGTTGATCAAAACCCAGTGTGATTTCGATCTCGCGTGACGTTTCGAAGTTCGTGAAGTCCTGCGGAATGCGAAAACTACGGAGACTGGGCCACGCATCTCCCAGCACCAGGTCGATGGCACGCAGGATGGTCGTCTTGCCAGCACCGTTAGGCCCAACGATAGCTGTAAGGGGGGAAAGTGGGATATCGACCTCCTCCAGGGAACGGTAGTTCTTTACTTTCAGCCGCGTGAGCATTGGAGGCGGGCTATCACTCTGTGACTGACGTCTCGTAGTCATAGCAACTCCCTCTCACGGATGCCAATCTACGCAAACACCTTCTGGATGTAGTGTCCGCTTTCGTCCTGCCGCAGGAGTGGATAGCCGCGTTCCAGGTCGGCCCAGGTCTTTCCCGTGGCGCCCGGGATGCTCTCAAGTACTGTGGTTGTGGGCACGAGAATATACCCGGTCAGATCGATCTTTCTGGTCCTGAAGTGGGCCTCCCTGCTAATCTCGCGGAGCTTCCCGATGGCCTCGAACCGATCGTTGCCATCGAGGCCTTCGTGGTGCAGCCCGTGCGGGTCCAGGAAGACGATACGGGTGGCTTTGGACTTGCGGTTGCGGATCCAGAGGATGAAGTCCGGATAGAACCCGCTTCGCGCGAACATCCCCACCCCAACTTTGGGCAGGTTACGGAGCAAGCAGACCTCGGCATCGTGATATTCAAGGGTCTTCTGGTTCTTCTCCCAGAAGGCGCGCAAGTCCTCAACCAGCTTCCTCTCACTGGGAACAAGTGGCGGCGGGCTTACGCTCACATGCGACCGCCATGCCTCGCTGCCTTCTACAAGCAGCGGATTGAAAAGGTGCCAGTCCAAGTACAGGCGGGGTAATGGTTCTCCGGCGTCTCCAAGCAGGTCTCCGACGGGTTTGCTCAGAAGGGCCTCCATCTCCTTCAAGAGTTGGTCACCGGCTCCCTCCGCCTGAACCGTGATGCGGTACTCATACACAACCTGACGCTCACGCATTAAGGGGGCGAGCTCGGCGTGCGCGCTTTCCGCCTCTCGCTCACGGAGACGCACAAATCGGTCCAGATACGTTTTCAGCGCCCGGGACGCAGCCTGATGGACTTTCTCGGGGTCCCCTGCGTCCTCCTCCAGCATCAGAACCTCGCAGCAGGAGTCCAGCACATGGCCCACCGCTTCACGGGAAATGAAAACATTTGCGTACCCTCTGGCGGCCTTGTACTCCAGAAGATCCGCGTGGAGCCGATCGAGATCCAGCAGGTGCACATAAGATACCGGACCGTCCAGGATCGATACCGCTTTCCCGGCCTTGACGGCATACTCAAAAGTGCTCGTCCTATCTGGAGCCAAGCTGACGACCTCTGGCCGTAGGTCGATAAGAACCCGCGGGCCGTCGTCATCCAACACCCACGTTTCTGCCGAGGGGTCAAAGCCAGCCGGTGTCCGAAGTGCGAAGGCCCATTCGGGAATCGTATTCTGCTCCACCCGCAACGGCGGAAGCTCTTTACCCAGTTCTTCCCTCTCCAGCACCTGCCGAAAGGTCTGGAGGTAGTCAGCGTTCCAACCCACGATGTACAGTGTCTCAAGGCTCTGCAGCCAGGGCGACGAGCCTGCGAGTGCGTAGCTCCGCTTGAGAGACTTGTCCCTTCCCTTGAGCCGCACCCCGCGGCCGAACAGTTGGATCACCTGTGAACCCTCGCCCTTGCCCACGCGCATTAGGCCCATGCATGATACGCGCCAGCTTGACCAGCCCTCGATGAACTTCTTCGCGCCGATGAGCAGGTTGACGGGGGAATCGGCACGGTCGATCCGATCAAACAGGGAATCGTTTACGACGTCTTCTTTGACTGTTATGCCGTGGTTCGTCTCCAGGTACTTGCGGAAATCCGCCACGTCACCGATGTTGATGACACCGAAGTACGGCAGATCCTGGTGTGATGCCGCCGAGACACGCAAACCGATCTCCCCGCTCCGCCGGATCTCCACCACCTCAAGCCCGCCCTGGCCATGAAACAGGTCCTGACAGAGACGGCGGTACAGCCGCTCGGCGTTTTCGTTACTCAGGTGCTTAAGTAGCGGGAGAAACAAGTCATTGCCGGCCTCGTCGTCAAAGCCGCTCTTGCCCGCTACGGTCCTGGCAATGCGGTCAACGGCCCAGGTGTGATCTTCGAGGAAGCGGCTTAAGAACGCGACCACCTCGCCCACGTCCGTGCGCTCCTCTTCGGCAGACGTAGACGTGTCTTTCTCGTCTGCCCGCCTTCGACTCACGCTCGTGCCAAGGAGCACCCAAAGCGGCTTTTCGATGTTATATGCGCGTGCCTCCTCATCATGTCTTTTGTACAGCATGGCCTGCTGGTAGAAGATGAGTAAGCCGCCCAGCATGAGCTCGTGGGCCTTACTTGCTGAGGCCCGCTTCAGATTCAGGACGCGGAACGTCTTGCCGTAACCGTCGCCGTAGAAGTAGCGGTAGGAGTAGTCAAAGAGAATTGATTTCCCGTAGGTAGCCAAGAGTTCCTGGCGCATCTTCGGAGCGGCTGCAGCGATGGCCTGGGCAAAGGTCGCCGAGTACTCAAGCAGAAAACCATTTCGGCTGAGCTCTTCCTGGCGGCTCTTCCAGGTCCGCGCTTCGCTGCCAGTGCCCTTGTGCCCCTCGTCCACGATAATGAGGTTCCGTGTACCCAGCTCAGTGATGGGCACGCTCACCCCTTCCCCCGCGGGCGCCTCCACGAGCTTGTGGATCTCGATGACGTGCACCCGCGGCCCGAACAACCCCCCCAAGTTCCCGTTTCGGTCTAATCGGCCGGCCGTAAAGCCACTGTCCTGGAGCTCGGCAATGTGCTGGGCAGAAAGGCTTTCTCCCGGTGTGATGAGGAGGATGTTGTCGAAGTCGGCGCGACCGTCGGATCTTCTGACTAACGCCTCGGGATGCCTACCTGCCTTCAGATAGTGCATGACCTGCCAGATGTTCACGTGAAGCAGCAGCGTCTTGCCGCCGCCCGTGGCCATGAAGAAGGCCAGTCTTCGCAGGTCATCTGGCGTGAAATCTGGAATGTCAGCAAAGTCTGGGTTGCCTACCCTGAACGTGTTAAGCTCCCGTAGAAAAGCGACAGGGTCAGCGGTCAGGCGGTCGAGATAAACCTCGGTGTAGAGGAGCGCTAAGTACTGAAAGTACTTGAAGGCGCGAAACGGCTCAGCCCGCCGGTTCTTCGCCAGCCGCTCCTCATACGCCATGATGCGAAGGTCGTAGTCGGGCAGCTTGCCGGCGACCATGCTGCACAGCCCGGCCCGACCCGCCAGGACGTCAAAGAACCGGCTATGTCCACCAGGGCCGGGGCCTTCCTCTTGGTCTTTCAGTGCCCGCTGCAAATCGTCGAACCGCTCAGCACCAAAGAGGCTGTGGAAATAACGGTTCAGGATGAGGGAGCGCTCCAGGCTCATCGCACGCCCTCCTCCATCAGACGCTTGAAGAGCCCGTCCAGGGAGGCGAAACCCTTCGCCGCTGAGTCGGCGTTAACCCACTGCTCTTCAAAGGGGCCGAGCTCCTTCGCTTTGGTTTCGAGAATTGCACGATCTTTCATGGGATCCAAGTTCGTCGTGTCACGCCAGACTACCAAAATGCGCTTCTTGTCTTCGCGGTCCGTCGCCACCACTGCACGGTAGAGACGGCCAGTCGGTTCCCTTTTCGTCGCGTCGTCAGGATTTACCCACGTGAGCAGTCGATGAACGCGCAAACCGTATAACCAGTTAAGGGTCTCGACAACGTCCACAGTTTCCGTCTGTGGCCCGTGGTCGGTGAGGATCTCGAGAGTATAATCGAAGGGATGCTCCAATTTGGCCAGATTCAGCATGGAATCGCTGACCTCGAGCGGCAGTTTCACCAGGTAGCGGACCCGGTAATGCTCATCACCAACCGCCTCACGGTACGCCTTCTCCCGCTTCGTGAGACGGTCGATGGTATGCTCCGAGAAGGTGTTGTGCAGGGCGTCCTCGTAAGACTCCAGCCGCAATACCTTCACCAACCGCGGCGTGCGCTCGGCCTCTTGCTTGGTTGCAGGGCGTTTGGGCTTACCATCCTTCCACTCGGGCGAGAACATCACTTTCTTGATCCGTGGCACGAGCACACTATCGAAGTAGTCCGCCATTTCGACGAGTATGAACTTGCGTCGCGCGCCGTCTTCGCGGTTGAGGTTAATAACAGCGTGGCCAGTGGTGCCTGAACCGGCGAAGTAATCTAGACAGACCGTATCGTCAGCCAGGCCAGCGGCGAACAGAGCATCACCCACGGTATGGATGGACTTTGGGTACGAAAACGGGTTGTGGGTCCCTATGATGTCGCCAAGAAGATTCGCTCCAAACGTTCCCGCATTGTAGCGGGGATCAACCCAATTGCTAAACAACGCTGGAGTCTTCTCCCCCGCTTCGATTAGTTGGTATATGGTCAACCCATCACTGCACTGCAATTTCCCTTCTCGAACCAGCTGAAGGGCTGATTCATATGAGCGGCGCCACACCCTCTCCTCACCGCGCTCGCCCAGGGGATACACACGGAGAAGTCCCCCGTCGGTGTTACCTGTTGGGTACAAACCCTCCGGCGGTTCCTCGATACCGACAACCTTCTTGGTCTCTGGGTCCACAAGAATAGCGTAAAAACTGTTGGGCCTAGCCCGCCGAAAGTTGCTCTCCGCCGTTCCGCTACGCTTGAACGGACGGCGCTCCATACCGTCTTCACTCGTCCTTCCCGCGAAGGTTCGATCCGAGTCACGCCGTGTACAAGCGATCATGTACTCATGAGTCGTCGCAAGGGTCTTGGCCTTCCCCCCCTGCGGATGATGGTTGACAATGATCATCTCTCTTCGAAGAAATGGGAACTGTCGATCGATGAGTTGGCACAAGTCGGCCATTTCGAAATCGTCAATAGCGATAAACAGCACCGGGTCATCCGTAAGGAGTCCCATCGTGTTCGTCAGCCGGTTCTCCATCAGAGCTAGCCATGAAGAGAAGAGATACCCGTTCTTGTACGGTATCTCGGAGTCGCCCGTATTGTATGGCGGGTCGATATACAGGCACTCAACACGCCCGCGGTACTGTCTATCAAGGAGGCGCAACGCCTGGAAATTTTCTCCGTGGACGAGCACGCCATCTGTCCACTCGTCCAAGTCCGGTAAGGCCTCCAGAAGCCGCACGGTGAAGTCGGAAGAAAAGTGACGCGTGTCTACGACCAGGGTCGGATGCTGTTCCAGAACGTATTCATCGACCTGCCTGTCAATGTGAAAGAGGTCAGACTTCGGTTCGAGGGCGAACAGCTCCCTCCATTCGGAAAGCTGCGCCTGATTGGCAAGCACTTCCGGCCACAGGGCGCGTGGGACATGTTGAATCGGAACTAGGTAATTCGTCCGCAAGACGAACTTCCTTTTCTCGAACAGGCGCTTCTGCGCGTCTTCAATCTGAGAGAGGAAGGTGATGATCGTATCGGCCAACGTACGGAAGACGCGCAGAATCCGCCGCTTGGCATCGAAATCGCCCTCCAGGTCGAGCTCATGCACCACCTGGTCCCGAAGGAAGAATTCCAGTTCCTGCCGCAAGAATGCACCTAGGTTCTTGTGGACGAAGTAGTCAGTGGTCTGCTTCGTGGTGAAGTGGTTAAGCCGCCGGCGTAGCAGCGTAGGTGGCTGCTCGCCATCGCCTTCCCTTCCGGTCGGGGACGGTACGGTAAGCGCTGCCTGCAGGAGAATATCGGGCACGGCCTGAAGGATCTTCGGCGCAGACTCGTCGAGGATGGCTTCCTGCCCCTTGGCGTTCTTACCGTACTTCGCTACCTCTGCCGCAGTCGGCAGGCGGTACTCGAACGGAACGATGCAGATGCGCGTCTCCGGGTCAAAGCTTAGCCGCTTCGGCTGCGGAAAGAAGAAGCGAGTGTCACCTTTCGTGTTGTCCTTCGGGGTCGATGCTTCCACGAGCCTGAAGCGCAATTGGTATTCGCCACTCACTGTGGGGACGGTGAAGGCATAGTCACGGAAGGCCTCTCCACTCTTGACATAGTACTGGTCTTTGTTGGCCCAGTGGAAGAACAGCTCCTGCCCGTTGTACGGTACCGCATATGCAGCACGTGCACCGAAGAAACGGCGCGGGATGAAATCCCCCTCGTCGTAGTAGCGGGAGAAAAAGGCATAGAGCAGGTTGAACACCTCAGCCCGCTGAGCTTCGGAGGCCTCGACTGCCTCAAGGCGCTTTCGGACGTCCACATACTCCTTGACCGCCTTGATCTCTGCGTATTTCGGGTTGGCCTCACCACTCGGCAGTACGGCGTCGTCGGCCACGGACGTACGCACCTGCCTAGCCTGCTCTTCGACCTGCCTCTCCAGTGCCTCGCGTTCAGCACCGGTTGCCGCTTCAAGCGCCCGGTCGATCTCCACGGGAAGCTGTTCGTTGAGGAACGCCTCAACTTCCCCTCGCTTCAAGCGAAAGAGCCGGTAAAGGCCGAAGTCAAGGTCGGCCACGTCCAGCTGAAAGAGCTCACGAAAAAGGTCCTTCAACCGTTCGAAACTGTCCATCTTTCCCATCGTAGCCCCCTGGTTGCTCTGTCCTAGTTCAAGCAAGTAGTTCGCGGGTAACTCATGATCGAACTACTTAACTTGTTCCGTCGTTGATGCATGCCCGAACATACCACTCCGGAAACCGATCTCGTAAAGTACCTGGCTCAAGGCCTACCATCACTCTTGGTTGGTTGAGTGCTCTTGGAGTGCTCCAAACAACTTATGGAGTCGTCCATATTTATGGATGCGCGCGTACATAAAACGCTCCTTTGCGCTGGCCTTGCCTGATCAACTCGCCGCGGGAAACCAGGCGAGAGAGCAGGTCTCGGGCCTTATGGGAAGCGATTCTGCACAATCCCGCTGCCTCGCGGCGGGTGATGCGGCCGTGCTTTTCCACATATTGCAGTACCATCTGCTCCTGCTGCAGGGGCTCGAAGCCACGCTGCCGCACGTAGGCGGCCTTATCGCCAAGCCGCCGGTAGGTGGCGGCCGACAGATGCCAAACCCGCCCCTTCTTCTGACCTCGGGCCTCCACAAAGTTAGCCTCTACGAGATGGTTGAGGATACCGCGCACATCGGCCTCCGGCTTCTGGACTAGCAGCGCGGCTTCGTCCGTTGTCAGGGCGCGCTCCTGCCAGAGGGCGTTGAGGAGGAGCAATTCGTCCAAGCGCAGCACGCGTCCGGCCTGCGCCTCCTCAACCATCATGCGCACAAAGTCGAGGTTGGCCTCGCCACCGGGAAGCACCAGCGTAACACCAGCTGCGTCGCTGCGAGCATAAGACGGTGCGGGACGGCCGTTGCGCAGTTGTTCGTAAAAGATCGTATCAATTCCCCTAGCGGTGCGCTCGACGATGCCGGCGCGCCTGAACGCATCCGCCAGCAGAGGGTTGCGTGGGCGCGGAGCGGTGACCAGCAGGTTGTCGAGGCGGACCCCCTCGGGGAAACCGCCGGGATTCGTAATCTCAACGTGATCATCGTACCACTGAATGTGCACAGCCCCCAGCCTGGTGTAGTCCCGGTGGATGAGGGCATTCGCCACACCCTCGCGGAAACCGGCGGGTGGGTAATCGGGTACGCCCACGCGCAGCATGCCTACTAGCAGCTCCCGCTCGCGGGTCATGGCCCGAAAGCGCGCCTCGATCTCCTCCATCACGCGTACCAGCGGCCATCGAAAGAAGTCGTTGACCTCCACAGCCTGGCCGCGCAGTACCTGAAAGGCCACCTCGTGGGCGGGCAGCAGGCGGCGAAGTGCCTCCTCCTTCCCAAAGAGGAGCAACCCCAGCACCCGGATGGCCCTAGCCGTACCGTTCGCTTCCACGGCCCCAAGGGCCTTCGCCAGATCAAGGTCGGATAGACCCAGCAGCGTCTCATCGCTGCGGCCCCGCCGTTCGCGGATGCTGCGGCGAAAGCGATCGAATTCGAGAGGATCGAGGTCTTCCCAGAGCGCTTCAGGGACGGTCAGTGCGGAATAGTCAAGTAGGCCGCGATCAGCCTGATACGACTGCATCTCGTGGAAGTGGAAGGGAGCGCAGGCCGGGCGGCCGTCCCCACCGATGGTGCGCCGCTGGTAGTGCCCGTCGGTGGTACCAACTGGGGTGAGGCTGGGCGGTACCTCGATGGCCAGCACGTCCCTGCCGTCAACCGGAATGATGTGCGGACGCACGGTGAGAGACGGGCGGGTGCGACCGGAGACCATAGCCGTAAGTCGTGCCAGATCAGTCCGGCCGGATTCATGGCGGGGACGCACGCCCGTGATGCGGCCGTCATCCTCAACGCCGATCAGTAGCCATGCATACTCGGAGCCGGTGCGGTTGGCCAGACACACCACCGCCTCGACCAGAGTATGGTCCAAGAGAGGAGTTCTCTCCTCACCCTTGAACTCCACGTTCAGGGTTTCGCCACGCGCAATCAGGCCCCGCAACACTTCCGGCGTCATGGCTCCTCCTGTACAATCCTAGAGGTTGGGAAGGGCGAGAGCTCATAGCGGCTCCGTCCCCCTTGATTGGCGCGTCAAGGTAGCAGCAGGTGCACCCCGCTGTGGCTGCGGGGACCGAGAGCCCGGTTCGGCGGCAGCTTCCCTTGATCGGTCGCGCCTCGCTTCATGGCCTATTCCCTGATTCAGCTTTGCTGAATAGGGGAGTACCTTGTTAAGCGTTTACCGGTCAACCCTTAATAACAGGCCTTTTCCGCTTATTCCGCTCATCCCTGGGACTGTTCCCGTGTGTGCACCACGTCTACGACCCGCTTCAGCGCGTCCATGGGCGTGTTGGGCAGGACGCCGTGGCCGAGGTTGAAGATGTGTCCGGGCCGGCCGGCGGTGCGTCTCAGAATGTCCCGCACCTCGGCCTCCAGAACCTCCGGCGGAGCGAAGAGCATGACCGGGTCCAGGTTGCCCTGTACGGCCCGTTCCTGCCCAATGCGGTCCCAGGCCTGATCAATGGGCTCACGCCAGTCAACGCCCACCACATCGCCGCCAATCCGGGCCATGGAGGAAAGCAAGTGGCCGGTTCCCACGCCGAAGTGGATGAGCGGCGCCTCCGTGGTGCGGACCCGAGCGGCGATGCGATCCATGTAAGGCTGGACGAAGCGCTGGTAGTCGCGGACGCTGAGCTGTCCTACCCAGCTATCGAAGACCTGGACGGCCTGGCAGCCGGCCTGGACCTGCTCGACCAGATAGTCGCCCACCATGGCGCTGAGGCGCGTCATGAGGGCGTCCCACACCTCCGGTGCGCCGTGCATCATCTGCTTGACCCTGACGTAGTTGCGGGAGGGTCCGCCCTCCACCAGGTAGCTGGCCAAGGTAAAGGGAGCCCCGGCAAAGCCGATGAGCGGCACATCCAGGTCGCGCACCAGCAGGCGGATGGTCTCCAACACGTGAGGGAGGCTTTCCGCCGCCACCAGCAGCCGAAGGGCCTGCACCTGGCTGAGGCTGCGAATGGGCTGCTCGATGACCGGCCCCGTCCCCTCCCGGATTTCCAGACGGACGCCCATGGCCTCCACGGGGACCATGATGTCGGAAAACAGGATGGCCGCGTCCACACCCAGCTGCCGCACGGGCAGGTGGGTAACCTCGGCGCAGACATCGGGATGCCGGCAGATCTCCATCAGCGTGTACTGCTTGCGGATCTGCCGATACTCCGGCTGATAGCGGCCGGCCTGGCGCATAAACCAGACTGGGGTGCGGTCGACGGGCTGGCGCCGGGCGGCGCGCAGCAGGCGGTCGTTCTTCGGCATCGAGACAGCTCCTTTGGGCGTCGCGCGCTCGAGGTGGTGCGCTCGGTCACAAGGGCCGCGCCTCCGGTATTTCGGCCCGTAGTGCCGGTTCCCCTGCCGGCACGACCCCGCATAGAATCCTCGCCGGCCCGAACGCAATTGACGTCTGCGCCCGGCCGAAGCTAGAATGTTCATAGATAGGGCGGGAAGTGGGGCTTGCCCGCCCTACCCGGGACTACGCCTTACGGCGCAGCTCCTTGAGGAACTGTAGTGTGGCTGTTGCGAGCGCGGCAAATGCGGTAGCGAGCTTCAACAGTCCCTCCACGGTAACCACCTCCTCTCCGGGGGTGGTTTTCCGTCTGGCCCCACGCCTCAAGTCTACCTTGCTGGGTTGTAGCTGTGTAAGGCGAACACCCGCGGTGCTTGGCCCCGTTCGTTCGACACGCATTGCAGCCCGGGGCCTGCATGCCGGCGGCCGAAGCAAGAAGGGCCGGGGGACTCCCCCGGCCCCTTGAGTTTGGCCATTTTTCGCTTTGTTAAAGCGTAGTGTGCCACAGGACTCTTGCAATTGGACTCTTAATGTGGTATGCTTTTCCTAAGGAGGAGGAGCATGTCATGCCACGTCTTGCCC
>JBLNCQ010000117.1:0-9967 GCA_050260815.1 Bacillota bacterium | reverse complement strand
GGCCGCCGGCGCGGGGCGCCTCGCGGCCCGGTCCGGGCCGCTGCGAGGGTGCGGGGCGGAAAGCCGTTTCCTGCGTGCGCAGGTCCACCGTGTTGTAGAGCCGCTGCACCGGCGGAGAACCTGCCGGCGGGCGCGCGGCGGGCGACTTTGCGCCCTGGGCCGGCTCAGCGCCGGCGCGGGCCGGGGCCGCAGCCTTCTCGACGGTGGATGCTTTGGCCGGAGCGGCCGTCCTGGCGCCCCTGGCAGGCGGCGCCTTGACGGCGGTGGCGGTGGCGTCGGCGGCCGGCTTGGCGGCAGAGGCCTTGGCCCTGCCCGGGGCCTTGAGCATCCCCACCACCTGTTCCGCCACATCCGGCTCCACGGTGCTCATGTGGTTTTTGACTTCAACGCCCAGCTTGGCCAGTGCGTCGAGTATCTTCTTCGAGTCCTGGCCAAGTTCTTTGGCCAGCTCGTAGACGCGCTTTTTCTCCATCAATCCACCCCCGAAGAATTGGGCTCCGAGGCCAGGGCCCCGTTACCCAGGGCGGCCCGAATGCCTTTGGCAAAATGCTGGTCGGTCACGGCCAGAACGGCCTTTCCCGTCTGCCCGATGGCGTTGCCCAGCTCGGCCTTGCTGCCGAGCTGAACGCACTGCACCTGGGACTCGTCGCAGAGCCGCTGGAATCTGTCCTTTGTGCTCTGCCCGGCGTCGGTGGCCACGACAACCACCGCCGCCCTCCGCCGCTGCAGCGCCTCACGCACCATCTGGTCCCCCGCCGCCAGCTTGCCGGCCCGGCGGGCCAGTCCGAGAAGGGTTGCCACTCTATCCTCCAGAGTTAATCCCCTGCCTCAGTCGAGCCACAACCTCTTCCGACACCGGTACTTCTAGTGCCTTCTCCAGTTTCTTTGCCTTGAGTGCGCTTTCCAGGCACTCCGCGCTCCGGCAAAGGTAGGCGCCGCGTCCGGACTTCTTGCCGGTGGGATCCAGGTCCACAAGCCCTTCCGGCGTGCGCACCACCCGGGTCAGTTCCTTTTTGGTTTTCATCTGACCGCAGCCCACGCAGAGCCGCATGGGTACGCGTCGCACCTTGGGCATGGAGCCTCACCTCCCGGCAATCCGTATGGGCAACTAGGCCTTGCCGTCCGCGCTGTCCGGCCCCCCTTCATCCAGGGGCTCAGGACCCGCGTCAGCGGCTTCATCGGCCGCGTAAGCGTCGCCCGTGTATTCCCCATCGCTCCAGCTTTCCTGTTCCTCGCCCACCTGGCTTTCGCTCTTGATGTCGATCTTCCAGCCGGTAAGGCGGGCGGCCAGGCGGGCGTTCTGCCCCTCCTTGCCGATGGCCAGGGAAAGCTGATAGTCGGGAACCACCACGCGGGCCACCTTGCCCTCGTCCTCCGTGGTCACGGAGATGACCTTGGCGGGGGACAGGGCGTTGGCCACAAACACGGATGGATCAGGGTCCCACTCGATGACGTCCACCTTTTCGCCGCGCAGCTCCGAGCTGACGGCCTGAACCCGCATGCCGCGGGGACCCACGCAGGCCCCCACCGGGTCCACGTTCTCGTCCCGGGACCAGACGGCCATCTTGGACCGAGCCCCCGCCTCGCGGGAGATGGCCTTGATTTCCACGACACCGTCGTGGACCTCGGGCACCTCCAGCTCAAAGAGCCGCTTCAGCAGCCCGGGGTGGGTCCGCGAAACCATGATCTGCGGGCCTTTGGTGGTCTTCCGCACCTCGACGATGTAGCACTTCAGCCGGTCGCCGGGGCGGTATATCTCGCCGTTGATCTGCTCCTGGGGGGTGAGGACGCCCTCTACCTTGCCCAGGTCGATCAGGACGTTGCGATGTTCAATGCGGTGGATCTGGCCGGTCACAATGTCGCCCTCGCGGGACGAGAAAGTATCATAGATGATGCCGCGTTCGGCTTCACGAATGCGCTGCACGACCACCTGCTTGGCGGTCTGCGCGGCAATACGGCCGAAGTCCCGGGGGGTGACCTCCACCTCCAGGATATCTCCCGGCTGCAGGCCGCGCTCCCGGCCCTCTTCCACAGACGCCTCGAGGCGAGGATCGGTGACCTCGGCCACGACTTCCTTCTGGGCGAAGACATGCATCTCGCCGGTGTCCCGGTTGATCTCAACGCGCACGTTCTGGGCCGAACCGAAGTTGCGCCGGTACGCGGAAATCAAGGCTGCCTCAATGGCCTCAAGCAGCACTTCCTTGGCAATACCCTTTTCCTGTTCAATCTGTTCCAGCGCACTGATGAACTCGGTGTTCATGGAAACCTCCCTGTTCAGTTGTACCGGCGTCTCCCGCCTGACCGGCCCCGCTAGAAATGAAAGACCAGGTGGGCACGGCTGATCTGCTCGCGGGCGAAGCTTCTGACGCCTCCGTCTACCTCGAGCAGGACCTTGCCATCATTAAGACCTCGCAGGATACCCTGCCAGACCTTGCGTCCCTCCTGGCCGGCAAAGAGGTGCAGAGCCACTTCCTGCCCGGCAAAACGCTGAAAATCGGCCTCTTTCTTAAGGGGCCGCTCGACGCCAGGCGATGAGACCTCGAGGTAGTAGGACTCCGGGATGGGGTCCAGTTCGTCCAGCCGGTCGGACACCGCCTGGGACAGAGCCTGGCAGTCCTCGTGGCCAACGCCGCCCGGCTTGTCAATGGTCAGCCGGAGAATGTTCCGGTCGCCCTCCCGCAGATAATCCACGTCAACGAGTTCAAGGCCCAGGCCTTCGGCCACGGGCTCGGAGAATTCAGAAACCAGTTGTACGATGCGCTGGCGGCTGCCGGGGTTCTTGGGCATCCTAGAGGCCAATCCTCCAATGCGTAGCCGTTTGCCCTAGTCTTGAGCAAAAAGGCCTCTGACGATGAAAAAAGTGGGTTTGGCACCCACTCAGAAGGTCGACGAGCAACAAGAGAGGCACAAACGCGAAAATGGGCGGAACCGCCCTGACCCAACACAGTATACCACGAGAGGAATCGCTCTGGCAAGGGCTCCAGAGGCGCGTCATCCGGCGATGATGAGGCCGCCTTTCCCCGCGTAGGTGCCAATGGCCGCGCCCATGGGGGTGACCACCACCTCGCGCGGCGCAAACCGCGCCAGCACCTGGTCTTTCAGGGCCAGCGCCTCCTCCAGGCGGGCCAGGTGCGAGATGCCCACTATGCGACCCTTGAGGTCGCGGCCCGCCTCGCCCAGGATGTCCAGGGCGCGCCGTAGGGCCTTCTGCTGGCCGCGCACCTTCTCGGCCATCACCAGTCACGTCCCCGGCCGCCTGTCTGTCACCAGGGTCACGCCCATGGTCTTCTCCTCCAGCGGTGCGGGATGGGGAACGGTGTGTGCGCCACGGGGCGGGCGCGGCGGCGGCCGGCGCGGCGTTGCCTAGAACAGGGCCAGCTGGTTGCTCTGCGGCAGGCCCTTCAGGCAGCCGGCCGCCTCCAGCAGCTCGGTGACCGCCTTGTTCACGTGGGCCCGGTTGCGCAGGTCCTCCACGGACAGGAACGGCCCCTCCTGGCGTGCGGTGACGATGCCCTGGGCGGCGTTGACCCCGAGGCCTTGCAGGGATGAGAGCGGCGGCCGGAGCCCTCCGTCGACAATCTGGAAGTGCTCGGCGTCGGACTGATAGAGGTCCACGGGATGGAACTTGAAGCCCCGCGCGTACATCTCGCGCGCCACTTCCAGAATGGTGTGCAGGTCCTTCTCCTTGGCCGTGGCCTCGTTGCCCTTCTTCTCCAGCTCGTCGATCTTCTTCTGGATAGCCGGCATCCCCTGCGTGATGAGCTGGGCGTCAAAGTTGTCCGCCCGCACCGTGAAATAAGTGGCGTAGAAGGCCAGCGGCTGGTGCACCTTGAACCAGGCGATGCGGAAGCCCATCATCACGTAGGCCGCAGCGTGAGCCTTCGGGAACATGTACTTGATCTTCTGGCACGAGTCGATGTACCACTCGGGAACCTGGTGCTGCCGCATCAGGTCCTCCTCCTCCGGGGCCAGCCCCTTGCCCCGGCGCACCTTTTCCATGATCTTGAAGGCCTTGCCCGGCTCCAGGCCGCGGTACATCAGGTAGACCATGATGTCGTCGCGGCAGGGGATGACCTCCTGCAGCGTGGCGACGTTGTTCCGGATGAGCTCCTGGGCGTTGTTGGTCCAGACGTCCGTGCCGTGGGAGAGGCCGGAAATGCGAACCAGGTCGGAGAAGCCCCTGGGCTTCGTCTCCACCAGCATGCGCCGCACAAAGGAGGTGCCGAACTCCGGCAGGCCAATGGTACCCACGTCCGAGTTGATCTGGTCCGGGGTGAGCCCCAGCGAGCTGAGGCCGGAGAACAGCGCCTGCGTGCCCGGATCGTCGAAGGGGATGGCCTTGACGTCGACGCCCGTCCAGTCCTGCAGCAGGCGCAGCACGGTGGGGTCGTCGTGGCCCAGGATGTCCAGCTTCAGCAGGTTGTCGTGGATGGAGTGGAAGTCAAAGTGGGTGGTGCGGAAGCCGGCGTTGGTATCGTCCGCCGGGTACTGCACCGGCGAGAACTCGTTGATGTCCCGGTCCTGGGGCACCACAATCATGCCGCCGGGGTGCTGGCCGGTGGTGCGCTTGACCCCGGACAGCCCCTGGGCCAGGCGGTTCATCTCCGCCCGGCGGACGTTCAGCCGGCCCCGCTCCTCCAGGTACTTCTTGACGAAGCCGAAGGCCGTCTTCTCCGCCACGGTGGCAATGGTACCGGCGCGGTACACGTGGTCGGAGCCGAACAGCTCCTCGGTGAACTTCTGGATGGCGTTCTGGTTGGCGCCGGAGAAGTTGAGGTCGATGTCAGGCACCTTGTCGCCCTCGAAGCCGAGGAAGGTTTCAAAGGGGATGTCCTGCCCGTCCTTGGACATGGGGATGCCGCAGGTGGGGCAGTCCCGGTTCGGGAGGTCGAACCCGGAGCCCACGGAGCCGTCGGCGATGAACTCGGTGTGCAGGCACTGCCGGCAGCGATAGTGCGGCGGCAGGGGGTTGACCTCGGTAATGCGCATCATGGTGGCCACCAGGGAGGAGCCCACCGACCCCCGGGAGCCCACCAGGTAGCCGTCGTCCATGGATTTCTTTACGAGCTTGTGGGCGATGAGGTAGATGACCGAGAACCCGTTGCCGATGATCGACTTGAGTTCCCTCTCCAGGCGCTTCTGCACGATCTCCGGCAGGGGGTCGCCGTACAGTTCCCTGGCCCTCGCCCAGGACATCTCCTCGACCTGCCGCTCGGCCCCCTCGATCTTGGGGGCATAGAGGCCGGAGGGGACGGGTGGCACGACCTCGCACAGGTCCGCTACCCGGCGCGGGTCTTCGATGACCACGCGGCGGGCCTCCTCCTCGCCCAGGTAGGCGAACTCGTCCAGCATCTCCCGCGTGGTGCGGAAGTGCAGCTCGGCCTGGGCGTTGTCCACGGGTTTGCCCTGCCCCGCCAGCAGGATGTGGCGGTAGATGGCCTCCCGCGGTTCCAGGTAGTGTACGTCGCCGGTGGCGCAGACGGGCCGGCCCAGCTCCCGCCCCAGGCTGAGAATGCGGCGATTGATCTGCCGCAGGTCCTCCTCCGCCGCCACCACGCCCCGATCGACCAGGTGAACGTGGTTGGCCACGGGCATGATCTCAAAGTAATCGTAGAACTCGCCCAGCTCGCGCAGCTCCTCGTCCGTGACGCCGCGCTGGCAGGCGTCAAAGACCTCGCCCTCGGAGCAGGCGGAGCCCAGCAGGAGGCCCTCACGGTTCTGGGCCAGGAGGCTCTTGGGTACCCGCGGCACCCGGTAGAAGTGGTCCAGGTGAGAGGCCGACACCAGCCGGTAGAGGTTCTTGAGGCCCGTGGCGTTCTGCACCAGGATGGTGCAGTGGGTGGGACGGATCTGCTGCGGCGGGATGGAATGGGTGAGCTGGTTCAGGTCCTGCAGGGTGGCGATCTCCGGCCGGTCCTTCAGGCCCCGCTCCAGCAGCTTCAGCATGATGGCGCCGGCGGTCTCGGCATCGTCCAGAGCCCGGTGGTGGCGCTCCATGGGCACGCCCAGCTCCTTGGCCACCAGGTCCAGCTTGTGGGACCGCAGGTGGGTCAGGACCGAGCGCGACAGCCACAGGGTGTCCAGGACCGGGTTCCGCAGGGGCTCGCCGAAGAGCCGGCGGAAGTGGTAGTCCAGGAAGGAGGCATCAAACTGGGCGTTGTGGGCCACAAAGACGGCATCGCCCAGGAACTCGCGGAAGCGGGCCAGCACGTCCCCGGGAGGCTCGGCGTCGGCCACCATGTCCGGGGTGATGCCGGTGAGCTCCTGGATCTTGGGGGAAATGGGCTTGCCGGGCCGGGCAAAGGCCTGAAAGCGCTCGCCCAGCTGGCCGCCCTTGACCCGCACGGCGCCGACCTCAATGACCTCCTCCGTCACCGGAGAGAGGCCGGTGGTCTCGATGTCCACCACCACGTACTCCACCTGGTCCAGCGGGCGTTCACCGGGCCGGGTGACGATGGGCTCGCCGTCGTCCACCAGGTAAGCCTCGCATCCCAGGATGACCTGAATGCCGGCCTTCTTGCCCACGGCATAGGCCTCGGGGAAGGCCTGCACCACACCGCTGTCGGTGATGGCCACGGCGGGGTGCCCCCAGCGCGCCGCCAGCTTGATGGATGCCTCCACCTCGGCCACCGAGTCCATGGCCGACATCTTGGTGTGGAGGTGCAGCTCAACGCGCTTCTCCTCCGCCTCGTCGACGCGCTCCTCCCGCTCGCCCAGCATCAGGTCGTCCACCATCAAAGTGAGTTCCTGGGTGAAGCGGTCGCTCTGCACCGTGCCCCGGGCGACCACCCAGGCGCCGTTCTTGAAGGATTCGGACAGCGCGGGCTCCTGCGGGTCCAGGAAGAACTTGCAGGAGAGCGAGTCCGTGTAGTCCGTGAGGTCAAAGGAAATCAGGTGGCGGCCGGTCTTCAGCTCGCGGTCCTCCAGCGAGAGCACCTCGCCCTGCACCACCACACCGCGCTCCTCTTCCGTGACCGAGGACATGGGCCGCGGCTGGGCTGAGATGGGACGGCCGCGCAGGGCCTGCCCCGGCTGGACGGCCGCATCGGGGCCGCCCTTCTGCGCTTTCTGGGCCGCCTTGAGGGCCTCCTGCGCCAGGGCCTGCCCCTCCGCCTCGGCCTGCTGCCGCCAGGCCTCCGGGTCGTCGTCCGCCGTGGGGTCGAGCTCCAGCGTAACGCGCCCGGCAAACCCCGCGTGCTCCTTCAGCAGCGACGCCAGGACGCGGGGCAGCTTGCGCTTGGTCAGCAGTTCCACAGCCCCCGGGTCCGGCAGATAGACTACCAGGTGGTCCTGACCGCGCAGGGCCCAGCCGGCCCGCGCCAGCCAGCCGTTGGCGGCGGGTAACGCCTCGCAGGCGCCGCCCATCAGATGCGGCCAGGCCTCGCGCAGACGCCTGGCCAGGTCCGGGGCGGCTCCGGCCTCATCCTCCGCCGCGTCCGGCTCCGCCTCAGCCCCAGCCTCCGGTTCCGCCTCAGCGTCCCCGTCAGGCTCACGATCGGTCTCGGCCGCCGCCGCCACCTCCGGCCGGCCATCGCCGGCCTGCGGCAACACCGGATCCGCCTGGAAGACCAGCGAGGCCCTGAGGCCCAGGGCCTTGCCCAGAGCCGCCTCCAGCTCCTCAGCCGCCCCCTGCGGCAGACCGTCCAGGCTGCCTGCAGGAAGGCGCAAAAATACCTGGCACGCCTTCTCCGCCAGGTGAATCTCCACACGTTCCACCCGCCCCGCCGCCAGGGCGGCGGCCACCGGCAATCCGGCAGCCGCCTGAGACAGCCAACTGCGGCCAGGGTCGGGGCGGACGACCAGTACTTCTCCCATCCGACCGCTCCCTAAAAACTCGGCCGGGCTTTGGACCCGGCCTTCTCTTCCGGCCCGGACTGCGCCCGGGCCGCGTGGGCCCAGTTCATTATCCTTCATGGCGGATGGAGACGACTCCCTCCACCGCCATCAGGTCCTGCGTCAGTTGGGTCAGGTCCACCGCCGTGGGCATGAGCAGCTGAAGCTCAATGTCCAGCAGCCCGTCGGCCCGCTGGCTCATCTGCACGTTCCGAATGTTGATGTTGAAGTTGCCCAGGACCGAACCCACGCGACCCAGCATGCCCGGCTTGTCCCGGACCACCAGTTCCATGGTGTGCAGGGTGGACTTGGCGATGAAGCGGTGCTCCACCCGCGACAGCACCACCAGGACAACCAGCGCCGCCACGGCCGTGAGCACGGCGCCCACGTAGTAGCCGGCGCCCGCCGCCAGGCCGATGCCCGCCACCACCCAGAGGGAGGCGGCGGTGGTCAGGCCGCGAATGGTAAGGCCCTCGCGCATGATGGTTCCGGCACCAAGGAAACCAATGCCGGAAACCACCTGCGCCGCAATGCGGCCCGGGTCCACGCTGGCGTAGCCCCGGTAGACCTCAAAAATAAAGATGGAGACCAGCATGATGAGCGCCGAGCCCAACGCCACCAGGACGTGGGTCCGGAGTCCGGCGGGGCGGTGCGAGGCCTCTCGCTCGTAGCCGACCAGGCCCCCCAGGAATACCGCCAGGGCCAGGCGCACGGCAACCGTGAGCGCGGCTGTCGCTTGCGTCAGCACGTCGGGGGCAAGGCTCACCGTGACGGCTACCTCCTCTGGATCTTCTGCACGCTCTTCATGATCTCCCAGTACATCTTCATGCGCAGCGCGAACCCCTTCGCCAGGCCGGCCTTCTCTTCCTTGTGGCGATGGGTGAGCTGTTCCAGAGGAACCTCCACAACCGCGGCCCCCAGGCGCCGCGCCGTGTCGGTGAGGATCACTTCCACGCCGTAGCGGGCGTCCTGCATGTCCTCCACCTGGTCCAGGAGCGACCGCCGCATGGCGCGCTGCCCCGACAGGAAGGGCGCCACTACCTGCGCAAAGTCAGAGGTGAAACGCCCTCCGTCAAAGAGGCCCACCGTCATGTCCGCCGTGCCCTCCAGCACCGGGCGGACCAGGTCCGTCAAATGCCGCGGTGTCAGCCCCACCAGGTCGCCGTCCACAAACAGCACCACGTCGGCGTTGGTGTGGTCGACGCCCACCTTCATGGCGGCGCCCTTGCCCTGGTTCTCCGTCAGTTCCACCACCCGCGTAGCCCCGGCCTGCCGGGCTACCTCCGCGGTGCGGTCGGTGGAACCGTCGGACACGACGATGACCTCGCTCACACCCGGCACCTGCCGGCAGGCCGAGACCACGTCGCCCAGAGTCTCTTCTTCATTGTAGGCCGGGATGACAATGGCGACCTTCACGGCCACCCCTCCTCGCGGCCAACCCCGCGTTGAGGTATTCCCCCCGGCGCCTCCCATTTCCTGCCCACCGCCCGCCCGAAGGCGGCGGAGGCCGTGATGTACGAACCCGACTGCGTTGGCTGCGTTGGGCACAGGCCGTTCCCCCGTAAGCTTCTGATTAGCTAGTACGCACGGGCGAAGAGGACCTCATGCCTGGCCTCTCGGCCGCACTTCACGCAGCGGCCGGGGCTCTGCTTGGGCTGCTCCAGCGGGATGTTGCGAATGGTGGCCTTGGTCTGCTCTTTAATCTCCGCCTCGCAGGCGGCGTCTCCGCACCAGCCGGCGCGGACGAAGCCGCGCTGGTTGTCAATGATTTCGGCCAGCTGTCCAAAGGTCTCCGCCCGGCGGGTGTTCTCACCCATGAACGCCTTCGCCCGCTCGTACATCTCCTTCTGGACCGTCTCCAGCAGGTTTGAGACCGTGGCCTCCAGCCCGTCCAGGGAGACGAAGAGCTTCTCGCCCGTGTCGCGCCGGGCAATGACCGCCTGGTTCTTCTCCAGGTCCTTGGGGCCGATCTCCACGCGCAGCGGCGCGCCGCGCATCTCCCAGTCGTTGAACTTCCAGCCGGGGCTGTACTCGGCGCGGTCGTCCAGGCGCACCCGGGCCACTCCGCGCAGGCCGTCCGCAACCTGCCGCGCACGGGCCAGCACGGCGTCCTGCCCCTTCTTGAGGATGGGCA
>JBLNCQ010000116.1:0-3236 GCA_050260815.1 Bacillota bacterium | reverse complement strand
CAGTCCGACGTGGGCCGGCCCAGCAGGCGCTCCAGCGTCAGGGGCGTCAGCACGTTGTAGACGCCAATGGCCAGGGTCAGGCCCGTGATCAGGAACAGCAGGTCCAGCACCGGCCGGTTTTCGCGGTGGTAGCGGATTCCGGCCTGGAAGTCGCTCCAGAATCCGGCAGCCAGGGCCTCGGGACTGGGCCGCGTGTGGATGGTGATGGTGGCGATGGCGGAGGCGGACAGGAGGTAGGAGACAAAGTCCAGGGCAAAAGCCAGGTTGATGCCCATCCAGCCGATGATGACCGCCGCCATGCCGGTCCCGACCACCCACATGAAGGAGTTGGTGGACTCGATCAGCGAGTTGGCCTCCAGGATCTCGTCCTCCTTTACGGTGCGCGGCACAACGCTCAGCAGGGACGGCTCAAAGAAGGAAGTCAGAGCGGCCACGCCCAGGCTGATGAAGAACAGTCCGTAGGCGGAACGCACCAGGGTCAGGCTGAGGATCAGAAGCCCGCGGAGAAGGTCGGCCGCAATCATGACCTTCCGTTTGTCCCAGCGGTCCACCAATACGCCCGCGGCCCAGCCAAAAAGGATGGGCGGAATCTGGGGCGCCGACCACATCACGGCGAAAACCCAGGCCGAACCGCCGGAAATCTGCGTGCCCAACACGGCGGTGGCCACCTGCGTCAGCCGGTCTCCCAGAAGTGAAATAGCCTGCGCGAACCACAGTGCGGTGAAGTTGCGGCGTTTCAGGAGACCAAGACGCGATCGAAAGGAACTCTGCGTCAAGCGCTACCTCCCCCTCGGTCGTTCTTTGGCAACGGACGCCCTATTCTCCACCTGGCGGAGTAATACCTTCCAGACAGTTTAGTTTCGTCAAAATTCGACAGAAACAGGAGTTAAACTGCCGCAACCCAAGCCATACCTTACTCGGCTTCCGAGCCGCCACTCTTCGGGCGGGTGCTCAGGGACGGCCAGGATTCCCGCCAGTTCACCAGCCAGCGGTAGGCGTGAGCCGCCAGCACCTTCAACATGCCCACCACGGGGACGCTGAGGATCATCCCCGCCACGCCCGCCACCATGCCGCCCGCCAGAATGGCGAACATCACCGTCAGCGGGTGCAGGCCCACGCTGTCCGCCATGATTTTGGGGCCCACCACGGCGTTCTCCATCTGGTGCACCAGTGCGAAGGCAATCACCACCTCCAGCATCTTCACCGCCCCCATGGGCGCAGCCAGAACCAGGGCGGGCAGGGCCCCCATGACCGGTCCGAAGTAGGGGATGACGTCGGTGATGCCGGCCACCAACCCAATCAGCATGGCGTAGCGCAGGCCCAGCAGCCCCGCGGCTGCAGCGGCCATCACGCCCACCGCCAGGGCCACCAGCAACTGACCTCGCACAAAGCCGCTGAGCACCGCGTTGAGGTCGTGGAGGAGCCGCAGCAGCGGCCGCCGCGAGCGCTGCGGCAGCCAGGCCACGAAGCCGCGGCGAAAGAGGTCCATGTCCTTCAAGATGTAGAAGGCGATGAGCGGCGCCACGACCAGGCTGAAGAGGCCGTGGAAGAGGCCGAGCACCAGCCCCGAGGCCAACTGCACCTGGCCCATGGCCATGCCCTGCAGGCGCAGAATGACGTCGTCCATGGCCGCCCGCAGGCCGCTGGGCATGGCCAGGCTGTCGTAGCGCTCCTGCACGGCCACGAGGGCGTACTCCAGGTCGGCGGCGTAGGCCGGCAGGTTGGCCACCAACCGGCTGACCTCCGCCAGGGCCCGCGGCAGCACCAGAAAGACGGCCGCCGCCGCCAGCAGCCCCACCCCCACGTAGACCAGGACAATGGCCCAGACCCGTCCCACGCCACGGCGGACCAGGGCCGCCACCGGCGGCTCCAGGAGGTAGGCCAGGAAGAAGGCCAGGACAAACGGCGTCAGAATCACTCGGACGCGGTAAAAGAAGAAGACCAGCCCCAGGCCAAGGGCCATGAGGCCGGTCCAGATCACGAGCCGGTACCGCCTGAGCCTCGCCTGCTCTGCCATTACCGGCTACATCCTGTCCATCATGCCCTCAGCCATGTCCCGGCCCTGGTTCCACCAGTGGCGAGCCCGCCGGCCCATGCCGCGACCCGTGTCCGCGATGCGCTCCCGGGTGCTGTCGCTGAGCTGGGGCGCCAGCCACATCACCAGGGCCCCGCCGATCAAGGCACCCGTCACCAGTCCGCTCACATACCCTCGGTTCACCTTGGTCCCTCCCGCTCGCGTTTGTCAGGCCTGGGGGGCCGGACCATCGGCGTCCAGCGCCACCAGCTCGCCCTCGTCGTCCAGCTCAAACACCTGAACTCCCTTTTTGGTCACGGCGAACTCGACGCAGCAGTCCCAGCAGTAGTACTGGTCTGCTCCAACACGCCCCACCGCCCTGCTATTGCACCGCGGGCAGTTCACGCCACGCACCTCCGCTGCCGGTCCGGTCGCCCGGCTTATGTCAGGCCGGACGGGTCCTCCGGCAGGATCTCGGCCGCCAGCCTGTCCGCCTCCACGTAATGACGCCCGTCCAGGATGTCCTGCAGGATGCCGCCCGACAGGTGGTACCCCTCCACCCGGCCCGACGCCGGCTGAAACACCACGTCCTCCAGGCTGGCCGTGTCGGCGGCGGCATAGGGCGAGCGCGCGGCCAGTTGGTCCAGCGTCAGAACCTCTCGTCCCAGCCCCGCCAGCTCAACGGGTTCCCCCTCCGCCACCACCCGGTTCGGTTCCAGAGCCCGAACCTGCGTCCAGGGAAGGCCCCGCGGCGGCGCGAACCAGGTCCCCGGGGCCAGCAGCAGGGCCACAACCTGGCGGCCGCGGGCGTCTACCAGCAGGTCGCGGACCCGCCCCAACACGCGGCCGGACCCCTGCTGCACCACAGGCTGGCCCAGGGTCTCGCGCAGGCTGGCCATACCGCTCCCTCCGCTGATCTTGCTTTCCCTGTTAACCTGACCCGACGGAGCATAAAAAATGCGCGACCCCGAAGGGGACCGCGCGTTGCGGGTCTGTTTTCAGCAGCGAAGGGGGAATGGACCGGTCGCTACCGTCCTCGCTGGATGGTGCCGCCGCCCAGGACCAGGTCGCCCTGGTAGAAGACCACCGCCTGGCCCGGCGTGATGGCCCGCAGGGGCCGGCTGAACTCTACGTGGACCGAGCCGTCCGGCTGCGGGGACACCAGGCAGGGCGCGGGCGAGGCGCCGTAGCGGATCTTGGCCTCGGCGGCAAAAGGACGGTC
>JBLNCQ010000115.1:0-8861 GCA_050260815.1 Bacillota bacterium | reverse complement strand
CCACCGGGTCCATGCCGGCGGCGTAGCGCGAAGCCGCTGTGGTGGGCGCGGCGGCGCCGGCGGCCGCCGAACCCGCGGCGGCCCGCGTCCTGCGGGCGGCAGCGGCGCCCGGAGCGGCAAGCGACGGCCGGGCGGCATCAAGCGGGTTCAGGCTCATGGCTTACCCTCCTAACGGCGCAGGCCGTTGGCGATGCCCAGCATCTCGTCGGAGCTCTGTACGGCCTTGGAATTGATCTCGTAGGCGCGCTGGGCCACGATGAGGTTGACCATCTCCTCCACCACCTGGACGTTGGACGTCTCCAGGGCGGACTGCGCCAGCGTGCCGAACGGGTTGCTGCCCGGCTTGCCCGTCTGGGCCTGGCCGGAGGTGGCTGTCTCCTGGTACAGGTTCTGGCCAACGGCCAACAGGCCGGCGGGGTTGGTGAAGCGCGCCAGCCCAATCTGCGAACCCTGCTGCGTCTGGCCGTTGGTGAAGGCCAGGGTCACCGTGCCGTCCGGACCGACGCTGTAACCCGAAACCTTGCCGGCGCTGGTGCCGTCCTGGGTGGCGACGTTGACGTCGGTCGGCTGGTTGTTGCTGATGAGCTGGGTGAGGTCGAAGACCACCGTCTGAGCCGTGGCGCCCGTGTAGGCCGGCGTGTAGGTCACGCTCAGGCTGGCCGTACCCGTGGGCTTGCCGGTGGTAGGGTCAATGGTCAGCGTGGTGGTGGCCGTGCCGTTGCTCACCGTCCAGGTGTTGGCGGCGGTGTGCGTGAAGGTCAGGTTGATGGACTGGGGCCCGCCCCGGCTGTCGGTGATGCCGAACCCCTGGGTAAAAGACGAGCCCGGGTCCGGCTGAAGCGGCGTGTTGGAACTGAGGATGCCGCCCAGCGTCACCTTGGTGGTGGCCTTGGCGGCCATGGTCTGGCCCAGGTCGATGCGGATGGGCTGCCCCGTGGCGCTCAGGAGCTTGTAGCCCTCCGGGGTGACCAGGTTGCCGGCGCCGTCCAACTGGAAGTTCCCCGCCCGGGTATAGAACTTGGCGGTGCCGTCGGTGACCACAAAGAAGCCCTCGCCGCGGACGGCAAAGTCGTTGGGGTTGTCCGTAGGTTGCAGGTTGCCGGGGGAGAACTGCCGCAAGGTGGCCACCGGCCGCACGCCCAGGCCCACGTCCAGCCCCGGCACCGTCCGCGCGTCCCGGCCCGTGCCTATCTGCTGGGGCGGCCGGATGACCTGATAGAGCAGGTCCTCAAACTCCACCCGCGACTTCTTGAAGCCGGGGGTATTCACGTTCGCCAGGTTGTTGGCGATGGTATCCACGTTCATCTGCTGCGCCAGCATGCCCGACGCAGCCGACCAGAGCGAGCGGATCATTCCTCTCTGCCTCCTTGGTGCGCGGCCTCAGTCGATCGGCCGCGCTGCGAGGCCCCCGCCGCAGCGGTCCAGCCTCGGAATCGGTCCTTGTTGGACATTCGCACCGGTTGGGATCAGCGCCTACGCCTGTATCTGGAGCAGCTTCTCCAGCGTGGCGTCCTGGGACTGCACCGCCTTGGAGCCGGCCTCATAGTTCCTCATGATCTCGATCATGTTCACCATTTCCAGCACCGGGTTGACGTTGCTGGACTCCTCGAAGCCCACCAGCAGCCGCGGATCGGTCACGGGCTCGGCGACCCCCGATGCGGCCGTCTCCTGATAGAGCGCGGCGCCCTGGCGCCGCAGCCCCTCCGGTGCGGCAAAGGAGACCACCTGCAGACGGTCCACCACTCTGTCGCCCACCCGCACCTGGCCGGTCTCGTCCACACGGACGTCGCCGCGGTTGCTGAACTCCACCGGCGTACCGCCGTCGCTCAATACGGGATAGCCATCCGGGGTCAGAATCTGGCCGTCCAGCGGCTGCAGGTTGAGGGTGCGGGTGTAGCGCACGCCGCCCGGAGTCTGGACGGCGAAAAACTGGGTTGGCTCACCCGGCAGGTCACGGAAGGAGAGGTCAAAGGGGTTGTCCGTCTTGCGCGGGTTGCCGGACGAGAAGTCGGTCACCACCTGATCCACGTAGGTGCCGGTGCCCAGGTAACCCACAGCGGGCGGAGCGTAGGCGCCCAGGGGCCGGGGGCGGTCGTTCAGGCGCCGCAGCAGCAGGTCATGGAAGCTGTGCTGCACCACCTCTTCCCGCTTGAAGCCGGCGCTGCCCACGTTGGCCAGGTTGTTGCTGACCACGTCCAGGCGCGTGATGTCCGCAATCATGCCGGAAGCGGCTGAATAAAGTCCTCGCAGCATGCATTCACCTCCTTCCCTGGGTGCGTGATCTGTTGGCCGCCTACATCACCTTGCGCAGAACCACCAGGTGATCCTGCAGGGTCTCAAAGGACTCGAGGGCCTTGCCGGTACCCAGGGCCACGCAGGACATGGGGTCCTCGGCCAGATGGGCGGGAATGCCCGTTTCCTCCGCAATCAGGCGGTCCAGGCCGCGGAGCATGGCTCCGCCGCCGGTGAGAACCAGGCCGCGGTCGACAATGTCCGCCGCCAGTTCCGGAGGCGTGCGCTCCAGCACGGACTTGATGGCGTCCACAATGGCGGTCACCGGCTCCAGCAGGGCCTCGTGGGTCTCGCGGGCGGTGATGCGCACGTTCTTGGGCAGGCCGGTCACCAGGTCGCGGCCGCGAATCTCCATGGACTCGCTGTCTGACTCATGCTGCACCGGGTAGGCCGTGCCGATGCCGATCTTGAGCTCCTCCGCGCTGCGCTCGCCGATGAGCAGGTTGTATTCCCTCTTGACATAGCGGACGATGGCCTCGTCAAACTTGTCGCCGCCGACCCGCAGGGAGTCCGAAAGCACCACGCCGCCCAGGGACAGCACGGCCAGGTCGGAGGTGCCGCCGCCAATGTCCACCACCATGTTGCCCGTGGGCTTGGTGATGTCCAGGCCGGCGCCCAGGGCCGCGGCCAGCGGCTCCTCAATGAGGCTGGCCTTCTTGGCCCCGGCCTCCAAGGCCGCTTCCAGCACCGCGCGGCGCTCCACCGTGGTAACCCCCACCGGAATGCAGATCATGATGCTGGGCTTGGCCAGCAGGCGGTTGGGCGCGACCCGGTGGATGAAGTGCTTGAGCATGGCTTCAGTCACGTCATAGTCGGCAATGACGCCCTCGCGCAGGGGGCGCGTGGCGATGATGTTGCCGGGAGTCCTGCCCAGCATGCGCTTGGCTTCCTCGCCAATGGCCAGCACCCGGCCGGAGTCCTTCTCCATGGCCACCACGGACGGCTCGCGCAGGACAATGCCGCGGCCCTTCACGTAAATCAGGATGTTCGCCGTCCCCAGGTCGACTCCGATGTCGCGCGCCACGAACACTGACCATTCCCCGCTTGTCCAAAGGCTGTGCCAAAAATAAACGCCCGGCATCTCTCCCACTGGGAAAGGAAGCACACGCGGGCATATTCTGGCGAATTATGTAGTTGTTTCTACATGAAGGGACTGACTCCTGCCTCTGGCGGGCAGGTTTTGGAAGCACGGGGCGGCCACGGGGGCCGCCCTTCAGTGATCCAGGTACTTCTGACGGGTGGCCTGGCCCCCGCGGATATGCCGTTCCGCCTTGTTGAAGTCGAGCACGCGCTTGACGCGGGTGGCGAGTTCCGGGTTAATCTTGGGGAGACGCTCCGTCACATCCTTGTGCACGGTGCTCTTGGACACGCCGAAAATCCTGGCGGTGTCACGCACCGTGTCTTTGGTCCGGAATATGTGGTTGGAAACGTCCAGCACGCGCTTCCAGATATAGTCCTTCACCCGCGCCCCGCCCCTTTCGCCACTCGCTTTGGTACATGTATATGAGTGGGGGGGCTGAACATGCTAACCGGCGGCGGGGCGAAAGATGGGCAAAACAAGGCCGGGGGCGAACCCCCGGCCTTTGCTTGTACAACATGCCCGTCTGCGAACCGCCAACTGGAGCGCCGGCGACTGGCACCGGCGGAACCCGGAGGGGCCTACCGGAGCCCGGGGTCGACCGGCTCACTGCCGGCCAACACCTCGTAGTGGAGGTGGGGCGGGTCCGCGCTCTCCGCTGCGTTCGTGGCCCCGGCGGTGCCCAGCGGGTCGCCGCGGCTCACCTGCTGTCCCTCGCTGACGGCCAGGGTGCCCAGGTTGCCATAGAGAGCCTGCTTGCCGTCGCCGTGCCTGACAATCACCGTCAGGCCGGTCTCGTCGTTGGTCCCGGCAAAGGTGACCCGGCCGGCTTCCGCCGCCTGCACCTGTTCGCCAGGGCGGGCCTCCAGGTCCACGCCGGTGTGGAACCGGTAGTCGCCCAGCGTGGCGGAGAATCCCCACCCGTACGCCCGTGACACGCGGCCCGGAACCGGCCGCAGCGGTTCCTCGGGGGCGACCTCCGTGCCGGCGGGCACGGCCGGCCCCGGCACCGGCGGGTTCTCGGGGGCGTCGCCCCCCGGGGTCCCTTCCGCCGCCTCCGGCGGGCGGGTCTCTGGCGCCGCGGGACGCGGCAGCAGGCGCTCCATGATCACCAGAGAGCCAAGCATCAGGGACAGCAGGACCAGGCTGGCCAGGTAGGGCCAGCGCGCCCTGACCCAGCCGCGCCAGGGGGGCATCATGAGCTTGCGGATGTAGGACCAGGGGGAGGGAGCGCTCTTGCCGCTCACATCCATCACCTCTGGCCCCAGTGTTCCCTCGCCTGCGCCAGTTCATACCAGTGCTGCCAGGAAGCCCCCGGCACCGCGGCCGCTACTCCTGAAAGATGGGCCCGAAGTCCACGCCCGTGTAGTAGTGCCTGAGAATCTCGCGGTAGGTGCGGCCCGCTTTGGCCAGGTCGTTGGCACCCCACTGGCTCATGCCCACGCCGTGTCCCGCACCCTGAATGCTGAACTCCACCCGGTCCCCCTGCACCTTCCAGGTGAAAAGCGTGGAGCGAAAGTCCGTGCCCATCAGCCGCCGGAAGTCGGGACCCGTGAGCACCCTGTCGCCCACCCTGACCGTTGCGGCCCGACCCGTGGCCGTCCTTTCGGTCACGGCGATCAAGGACTGGCCGCCGGAGGCCTTGAGGGCCAGGGGGCTCAGGCCCAGCCGCTGCGCCAGGTCGGAGAGGCTGAGGGTCAGGCTTGAGGTGTACCGAGGTGATGACCGGTCGTCGCTGGGCACGGACTTGAGGTAAGGGTAGTCTCCTGCCCAGACGGCGGAGGCGTCCTCCGTCGTCCCGGCGTCGGTGGAGTGGTAGACCGCCTCAATCGGGGCGCCGTGGTAGAGGATGATCTCACCGCGGGTGGCCTCCACCGCCTGCCGCGCCTTCTCCCAGGCAACCCTGGCCTGGCTCTTCCCCTCTTTGGCCTCCAACTGGCTCAGCGTGAGGTAGTTCTGGTCGGTGGTGGGGTCCGCGGACACGTCCGCCTGGGGGTCCTGGTCCGTGCCCCGCCCGCCGAAGCGGCGCATGTGGCGCACCGCATAGGTCCTCGCCGCCACCGCCTGGGCTTTGAGCGCCTCCAGCTCAAAGGTGCCCGGCATTTCGCCCGCCACCACACCCTGCACGTAGGCCTCCAGGGCCATGTCCACCGAGCGCCTCTCCGCCGGCAGCCAGACGCGAATGCTGAGGGCGCCGCCCAACGGCTCCGGCGCGCGGGGGGCCACGGACCAGTTACAGCCGCGCACCAGCAGGGCGGGCAGGGCCACCAGAACCAGCAGCAGGAAGACGAAGAGCCGGGTGGGAAGAAGCTTCAAGGACGGGTCCTCCTCCGTTTTCCGCATCTGCGTTATGTCTATGGCTGAAAACGGAGGGATATGCCAGCAAGGGTGGTTGGGTTCGGAAATGGACGCATCAAACGCACGGATTACTGCCCCGCACGGCCTGGAGGTCGCCCTGGTGGAACCGGAGATTCCGCCCAACACGGGTAACGTGGCCCGCCTCTGCGCGTGCACCGGGGCGTCGCTGCACCTGGTCAGGCCCTTGGGATTCTCCACCGACGACCGCTACCTGAGGCGGGCGGGGCTTGACTACTGGCACCTGTTGAACTTGCAGTACCACGAGAACCTGGACGCCTTCCTGGAGGCCACCGCCGGGCGGCGCCGCTTCTTCCTCAGCGCGCGGGCGGAGCGCTCTCTGGCCGACGTGCGCTTTGCGTCCAGCGACCTGCTGGTCTTCGGCAAAGAAACAAGCGGCCTGCCCGCCGACTTGCTGCAGCGGGAGGCCGCCCATGCCTATCGCATTCCCATGATCAGCAACGTGCGCTCCCTGAACCTCTCCAACTCCGTAGCCGTGGTCCTCTACGAGGCCCTGCGCCAGCTAGGGTACCCGGGGCTGCGCTAAGGGACGTGCGGCAGCGAGTTGAGGCATGGGCGGTCGCTTGGGGACGCGGGCGTCCGTCTAGTGGGGCGAGCCCGCCAGGTCCGGCACCGCCGACGGGGCGGGCCACTCGTCCCGCCGCTGTATGTTCGCGCCCAGGTCGCGGAGCTTCCCTTCCAGGTCAACGTAGCCGCGGTCCAGGTGGTGCAGGCCGCCCACCTCCGTGCGCCCCTCCGCAGCCAGGCCGGCCAGCACCAGGGCGGCGCCCGCCCGCAGGTCGGTGGCGGTAACGGAGGCGCTGCACAGCGAGGGCACGCCCTTGACCACGGCGCTGTGGCCCTGGATCTGGATCCGCGCCCCCATGCGCTTGAGCTCATCCACATGCATGAAGCGGTTTTCGAAGACCGTCTCGGTGATGATGCTGGTGCCGTCCGCCAGGGTGCAGAGGGCCATCATCTGCGCCTGCATGTCCGTGGGAAAGCCGGGGTAGGGCAGGGTCTTGATGTCGATGGCGCGCGGCCGGCCCTTGGCCCTGGCTCGGACGCCGCCCGCCTCCTCCTCCCAGACCTCGCACCCGGCCTCGCGGAGCTTGGCGATGGTAGGCTTGAGGTGCTCGGGCAGGGCGTTGGTCACCCAGACGTCGCCGCCGGTGATGGCCGCGGCGGTGAGAAAGGTCCCCGCTTCAATGCGATCGGGAATGACTGTATAGGAGGCGCCCTTCAGCCGGCGCACCCCGTCCACACGGATGATCTTGCTGCCTGCTCCATACACGCGGGCGCCCAGGGCAATGAGGAAGTTGGCCAGGTCCACCACCTCGGGCTCTTCCGCCGCGTTTTCGATGAAGGTGGTGCCGGAGGCCAGCACGGCCACCATCAGGATGTTCTCCGTGGCGCCCACGCTGGGGAAGTCCAGGTAGATGCGCGCGCCCATCAGGCGCCGCGCGCGCATGCGAATGCAGCCGTGCTGGTGCTCCAGCTCGGCGCCCAGGGCTTCCAGGCCCTTGAGGTGCAGGTCAATGGGCCGGCTGCCGATGGCGCAGCCGCCGGGCAGGGCGATGCGGGCCTCCCCCATGCGGGCCAGCAAGGGCCCCAGGATGAGGAACGAGGCGCGCATGCGCCGCACCAGGTCGTCCGGGGCCGCGGGCTGCAGGCGCGAAGCTCCCGGGTTGACATGAATCGTCCCTCCGGGCTCCGACTCCAGGTCCACGCCGATGCCCTGCAGCACCCCGCCCATGGTCAGGACATCGTCCAGCGCGGGAACGCCGTGCAGGGTCACGGGCTCCTCCGCCAGCAGCGAGGCAGCCAGAATGGGCAGCACCGCGTTCTTGGCGCCGTCCACGCGGACCCGCCCGGACAACCTGTGCCCGCCCTCCACCACAATCTTCACCTGTGGGGTCCCCCTTTGTGCACACAACAACGCCTTCGAAGCGTTGAGACGCTTTCTGGCCGTTTCAGTATTCGATGTTGATCAAAGGCGACCCCAGCCACAGCAGACTGCGGCCGCGGGATGCGTCCCAGTGCAGGGCCACCGCCGCGTTGACCGGGCGGCCCGCCACCAGCAGCCGCTGATTGAGGCGCGGCGTAAAGGCCGTAAGGCTGTAGAGCCCTTCATCATCTGCACCTTCCACCACGCGCGCGCCCAGGTTGTGCAGGACCGCGGCGGCCACCTGGCGCCGTGACGACCACAGCAGGCTGCCACTTTGAGAGAACTGCAGCACCGTATAGGCGCGGGGTGCATCGCCATACGGGTCACCCATGGCCCGGACCAGGCGGTCCCTTACCTCCCACCAGCGATGGGCCGGGGCCGGCATTTCCATGACCGCGGACAGGGTGGCGGGAAAAGCGCGCCGCAGCGTCAAGGTGACCGTTCCCGCTCCGCCGGGGAGCCGGTAGGCCCGGCGCTCGCTGTCTGTGCCCGGAGCAAGCGCGGCCGGCGACGTCGGATCCGCCACCATACCCAGGTCCCGCACCAGCCGCGCGGTAGCGGTGTCCGCCTGGCCGGCTGTGGGCAGCGGCGTCCAGACGGTCACGGTCACCTGGTCCAGTTGGGCCCCCACCGCCTCCAGCCCCGGCGCTGCCTGCAGCAGCGGGTCGGGCAGGCGGTGGATGAGCGCGTAACCCAGGCCCAGAATGGCCAGCCCCGCAGCCACCAGGGCCACCACGCCGGACACGGCCCGATGCTGGTTTCGCCCCATGGCCGCCGTCTGTTCCGAATGCAGTCCGTCCTGTCGGCCGCTCCCTGCCTGGGTGGTCTCGCCGTCCACGTTCACGTCCCGTCCCTCCCTGACACTCCTGGTTCCAGGGTTGCCAGATGGGGCGGGCCTTAAACAGGTTACGTTCACCGGGCTTCAGCCGCCACTCGGCATGACCTTCGCGCAAGCGCGCAGCAGCGTGGTTTTACCAGAGGTCTCCGCTTGTCCCGCGAGTTTACAGAACTCTATAATGGAATTACGAGCGCGCATTGACGCGGTGATCGCCAAGGAGGCGTCTTTTTTGTTTGAGCAGGACCTGGGAATCGACCTGGGCACGGCCACCACGCTTGTGTTTGCCCGCGGGCGCGGCGTGGTCTGCAGCGAACCCTCCGTGGTCGCTCTGGAGCGGCCCTCCGGCCGTG
>JBLNCQ010000114.1:0-56044 GCA_050260815.1 Bacillota bacterium | reverse complement strand
GAAGCGCCCGCCGGTTTCTCGGCGGGCGCTCGGTGGCTGGGAAGGGTCCGGACCCGCGATGGGTCTCTCCCATTACTCGAAGGCCTCGAAGAAGGGAGGGAAGGTGAACAGCAGGCCCACGGCAACCAGGGCGAGGGTGACGGGCCAGACCTTGCTCACCTTGATATCCTTGTCCTTCCACAGGCTGTCCAGGACAAGCCAGGCCAAAAGGAATCCAGCCACGCCTACGGTGGTCTTGCCGGACAGCGGGCCGACGGGCGTGTAGAAGGTGAGCAGGCTGGCCATACCCTTGCTGGCCGCAGCCAGCAGAACCATCAGGCCGTACCAGGCGGTGCCGATGCCTCCAGCCAGAATCGCCGCCGAAGCCGGGCCCATGGGAACCGGCGCCGATTCCGTCTGGGCATCGTAGGGGATCGTTTCCTTCGTCACGGACGACATGTTGCGCAGTCCTCCTTTGCCTTGTGGGCAGCCCTACTTGATGGGAGCGGCCTTGGTGATGAGGGCGCCGAAGAGGCCGGCCACGGCGGCGGTCACGAAGGCCAGGTTGTACATGACCATGGCGATCTGCCGAACCTTCTCCTCACGGATCAGGCGACGCCCGAAGTAGTAGACGAGGTAGGCGACCACCGTGGCCAGAATCGGGGCAATCCAGGCGACATGCTCCTTCCACTCCATGCCGAAGGTATGCCAGGCGGCGGTGGAGGGGTCGGAGAGCAGGATGGACCTGGGGCTGGTTGGGATCTTGGCGCGGTACCAAACGTACGGAATCCAGGTGCCGCTGATGACGGTCAGCCAGGCCACGATGGCCATCACGGTGGTTCCGAGCTTTAGTCGCTTGACGCGCTGCGCGGCGGAAGCGCTGTTGATGTCTTCGTAGCGAAGGCTGATGAGTTCTGCAATGCCGCCGGCATAGGCCAGCAGGAAGAGGGCACCGAACGTCATGCCATGAATCAGCGTCCACGCATCCCTTACGGAAACCGACATGAGGGCTTCCTCCTGTAGGAAGGATGTAGGTTCGATCGCTTCGGCAGGCCTGCCTTGCGTCTTTATTCTAGAAAACTGGCAAGAGGAAGCCTATTGTCGAACGCCATCACTTTGGCTACTAGGATGTCCCTTCTGAACATGACAAATGTCCCTGAAGGCGCCTTGCCCCCAGGGACATGTGCCCATCTTACGAAGGGCGTGATTCCTAGCCTTTCACCAGGCCATGCGCCACGGCGTAAGCGGCGGCCTCAGCGCGGTTGCGCAGTCCCAGCTTGGCGAGCAGCGCGCTGACGTAGTTGCGAATGGTCTTCTCCGTGAAGTTCATGACCTCCGCGATTTCCCGGTTCGTCCTGCCTTCGGCGATGAAGCGGAGGAGGGCCAGGTCGACCTCCGTCAGGGGCAGCGCCGGTGTGCCGGAGGCCTTGTGTCGGATGCCGTCGGGTCCTCCCACAACCGGCGTCCCCGCCGCCAGTCGTTTCATGCCGGCGGCTACCGCAGCCCCCAGTGACGGGTCCAGTACCGACTCCCCCCGGGCCACGGCCCGGATAGCCTCCACCAGGCTGTCGTCCGGCAGATTCTTGAGCACAAACCCCCTGGCGCCTGCCAGCATCGCGCCCACCAGGGCTTCCTCGTCGGGGAAGGAGGTAAAGAAGACGACCCGCGTGTTGGGGGAGGCCTGGAGAATCCTGGTGCATGCCTCCACGCCGCCCAGACCAGGCATGCGGACGTCCAGGATGGCCACATCCGGCTTGAGGTCCGACGCCAGCCGGACCGCTTCCAGGCCATCGGCCGCCTCGCCTACTACCACTATGTCGTGACGCTGGGAAAGCAACGCTACAATTCCCCGGCGAACCACGCTGTGGTCGTCTGCCACCAGGACCCGGTGCACCGTGTCTGTCATGGCTCAACGTCCTCCTGCCCCAGGGCCGGCACGGGAATTTGAAAGAGGAGACGCGTGCCCTTCCCGGGCTCGCTGTCCACCCGGAAGGAGCCGCCCAATTGCTCCGTGCGGGCACGCATGTTACGCAATCCGTGGTGCACTTCCGGTCCAACGCCTTCACCATGCAGCACCGCTGTGGGGTCGAAACCGGCGCCCTGGTCGACAACGCGCACTATCAGCGTGTCGTCCTCCAGGGCCAGCATGACCTGCACCGCATCGGTACCGGAGTGGCGAGCCGCGTTGGACAGCCCCTCTCGCAGAAGGGCCAGAAGGTGATCGCGGTAGGCAGCCGGGACCAGGCGCTCGCCGTTGTTGTCCGGGTCCAGCCCCTCCGTCTCCAGGTGAACGGTGAGGTGCGCCAGACGGGCCACCTGTTCTGCCACCTCACGGAATGAGGACCGCAGGTCGGCCATAGGCACCGATTTTTCCCTCAGGCCGAGGATGGAGTGCCTGAGATCCTGGACGGCGCCTCCCAGTTGGGCTGCAAGGTCGTCCAACTTAGGCTGAAGTTCCTCTGAGCCCTGGGGCAGCCGGTCGCGTATCCATCGAAGCCCCAGGCCCACACCGTAGAGTGTTTGCAGCACTCCGTCGTGGAGGTCTCGGGCGATTCGCTCTCGGTCCTGATAGACGGCCTTCTCCTGTTCGGCAGTGGTGAGCCGGCGGGTCGTCTCGATTCGGAAGATGCCCATGAGCAGGGATGTGTAGTAGGCCGTGCCGATGGCTGCTGCGGCCCGGAACAGCTCGATGGGAACGCCTATAAGGCGGACGAAGACCTCCGTGTTCAGCACGGAGGCGGGCCAGAATCCCTGGGCAGGCACAACGAGTCCGGCCGCGGCACCGTAGAGGGCGAAGAAGGCCGCACTGGTGCGGAGGCTGTGAACCTGGGCGAAGAGCTGGTCGCGGCGCAGTTCGGCGGTCTGTCGCAGCAAGCCGGCCGCGACCGCCAGGGACGCAGGAAGGCCCAGCAGGTAGCGTGACCAGACCTCAGACACCAGGTACCAGCCGCGTACGCCGGCCCCCTTGTCGATGAGCGGGTAGGCAAAGAAGGCCAACAGCCACGCGCCCGTCAGCAGGGGCGCTGCCGCTCTTGCCACGAGGGACAGGCGCCTGGGCGCTCCCGCAGCAAGGAGCGAGGCGCCAAAGTACATCAGGAAGCCGAAGGAGACGGCAGCCACCATGGTCCGAAAGCC
Source organism: Bacillota bacterium (assembly GCA_050260815.1). Lineage (GTDB taxonomy): Bacteria > Bacillota > Sulfobacillia > JAMDAP01 > JAMDAP01 > JAMDAP01. Next base: position 52,930 of record JBLNCQ010000114.1, on the reverse strand, counting down.
CCAGAGGGCGGCCACAGCGGGTGAGTGTTGTGGTTGGGCCCGCAATGGAATGAACACCAGGCCCCAGTCGGCAAAGGCGTGCAGAAAAGCAAACGCTGCCAGGGCCCACAGCCCCGACGCCAGGCTATAGCGGCTGCGGCGCGCCTGCTGCAGGCTGACCACCAAGCCCAGCGTGAAGAACGACAAACCGTAGACAAAACGGACCACAAGCATGTTCTGAGTCAACCAGGCGCTAACCGCCATCACCACCCTGCCGGCCTCCTCAGACCCTGAAGGACCGACAAGCGTAGATTCTATTCAATTCACAACCGTTCCTGCGGAAATCACCTGGCGGAGGAATCACCCTGGTTGGCCAACAACTGGACTACCTAGAACTTCCCAGCACGGTAATCGGCTCCTCGCGGCCCAGGTCCTGGTAGCGGGGCTCCGTCATCTTGCGGGCCCGGGGAAGGTTCACCCAAAGCTGAAGGCTGTGCACCGTTTCGCCCGCCACCGGCTCTTCAGCGTGGATGACGCCCCGTCCGGCCGTCATCCATTGCACGTCTCCCGGTCCCAGGAGGCCGTGGCCGCCGTGGTTGTCACGGTGTTCCAGATGCCCCTCCAGCACGATGGTGACCGTCTCGATGCCGCGGTGCGGGTGGCTGTCAAAGGTTCCTCTCTGAAACCAGTCTTCGGCCAGCAGCAAGAAGGGGTCGAACTCCTCCCAATGCCCTGGTTCTAGAACAAAGGCCTGGCGAATGTGCGGCCCGCCCGGGCTCTTGTAGTGAACGTCCCAGGTGCGGATGATCCGGCGCTGTGCGGATGAGGCCAAGACTGACGTACCTCCTTTATTAGGAAACAATCGGGTTCCCTGTCACTGGCCCCCTCAGGCAAGTGGTCCCGAGATAGCGTTTGCCTGAGAGGAGGCTTGAATGAGTAAGGATGGGCCAACGCTTTTGGCCCCGGGACAGGCCCTATGCTATACTTATTTCCAGTGTTTCGAGAGACAAGGGGGTCCTGCCCATGCAGATCAGGCGCGAGGACGTCGACCACGTCGCCGACCTGGCCCGGCTGTCCCTGACCGAGGAGGAGCGGGAGAAGATGACCCGCGAGCTCAACTCCATCCTCGGCCACGTGGACAAGCTCAACGAATTGAAGACCGACGGGGTTCAGCCCACCTTCCACGTGCTGGCCTCCCTCAAGAACGTCACCCGCAAGGACGAGGTCATCCACGGCCTCGACCGCGACCGCGCCCTGCAGAACGCCCCCTCCCAGCAGTCGGGGTGCTTCGCTGTGCCCAAGACGGTGGAGTAGGGGGAGAAGGATATGGCACTGCACTACAAGTCGGCGAAAGAACTGGCCGGGATGCTCAGCCGCCGCGAGGTCAGCGCCGTTGAGTTGACGCGCGCGGTCCTGGAGCGGGCCGATCAGGTGGAGGACAGGGTCAAGGCTTTCGTCACTCGTACACCGGACCTGGCTCTGGACCAGGCGGAGGCGGTGGACCGCCGCCGCGCCACAGGCGAGGCACTGCCGCCCCTGGCCGGCATTCCCGTGGCCATCAAGGACAACATGAACACCGTGGGGGTGCGGACGACCTGCTCGTCCAAGATCCTGGCCAACTACATCCCGCCCTACGACGCCACGGCCGTGGACCGGCTGAACGCCGCCGGGGCGGTGATGGTGGGCAAGACCAACCTGGACGAGTTCGCCATGGGCTCTTCCACGGAGAACTCCGGTTTCTTTACCACGAACAACCCCTGGGACACTTCCCGCGTGCCCGGCGGTTCCAGCGGCGGTTCCGCCGCAGCTGTGGCGGCGGGCGAGGCGGTCATGGCCCTGGGTTCCGACACCGGCGGTTCCATCCGCCAGCCGGCAGCCCTCTGCGGTGTGACGGGGCTGAAGCCCACCTACGGCCGGGTCTCGCGTTATGGGCTGGTGGCCTTCGCCTCGTCCCTCGACCAGATTGGCCCCTTCGCACGCACGGTGGAGGACGTGGCCCTGGCCCTGTCAGCCATTGCCGGACATGACCGTCTGGACTCCACGTCGGCGCCGGTGCCCGTCCCCGATTTCACCGCGGGACTGGACCGCGGCGTGAAGGGCCTGAAGGTCGGCATCCCGCGCGAGTACCTGGGCGCGGGCATCAGCCCGGCGGTCCGGGAGGCGGTGCTGCGAGCCATCGAGGTCCTGGTGGGGTTGGGCTCGGAGGCCGAGGAGGTCTCCATGCCCCACACCGAATACGCCCTGTCCGCCTACTACATCATCGCCCCGGCCGAGGCATCCTCCAACCTGGCCCGCTACGACGGCGTCCGCTATGGCGTCCGCGCCGCCGGCTACAGCGACCTGGTGGACATGTTCAGCCGCACCCGCGAAGAGGGCTTCGGCCCGGAAGTGAAGCGGCGCATCATGCTGGGGACCTACGCCCTCAGCTCCGGCTATTACGATGCCTACTACCTGAAGGCCCAGAAGGTCCGTACCCTGGTCAACAAGGACTTCGAGGAGGCGTTCCGGCGCTTTGACGTGCTGGTCACCCCGACGGCCCCCTCGGTTGCCTTCGGCATTGGCCAGAAGACGGACCCGCTGGCCATGTACCTGGAGGACGTCTGCACCATCCCGGTCAACCTGGCCGGGCTGCCCGGCATGTCCCTCCCCTGCGGGTTCGCCGCGCCCGAGCCGGCCGCCGGCGTGACTGGCGGCGGCCCAGCCACCGGTGACGGGCTGCGGCTGCCGATCGGTCTGCAGATCATCGGCAAGGCCTTCGACGAGGAGACCGTCCTGCGCGTGGGTCACGCCTTCCAGCAGGCAACGGACTATCACAAGCAGACGCCCGCCCTGGACGGGAAAGGGGGTGCTCGCGCGTGAACTGGGAGACCATCATTGGCCTGGAGGTCCACGTGGAGCTGAAGACCCAGAGCAAGATCTTCTGCAACTGCTCCACCAGGTTCGGCGGCGAGCCCAACACCCAGGTGTGTCCAGTCTGTATCGGGCTGCCCGGGGCCCTGCCCGTGCTGAACCAGCAGGCCCTGGACTATGCGGTTCGAGCCGCCCTGGCTCTGAACTGCCAGATTGCCGGCTACTCCAAGTTCGACCGCAAGAACTACTTCTACCCCGACCTGCCCAAGGCGTACCAGATCAGCCAGTATGACCTGCCCCTGGCGGAGCACGGCTACGTGGACTTCGTTTTCAACGGCGAGCCGCGGCGCGTTCGCATCCGCCGCATCCACCTGGAGGAGGACGCCGGCAAGCTGCTGCACAGCGAGGACGGCGGCCTCTCCAGCGACGCCAACGTATCGCTGGTGGACTTCAACCGGTCCGGCGTGCCGCTGATCGAGATCGTCTCCGAGCCCGACCTGCGCTCCGGTGAGGAGGCCCGGGCCTACCTGAACAAGCTCAAGACCATCCTGGCCTATGCCGACGTGTCGTACCTCAAGATGGAGGAGGGCAACCTCCGCGCCGACGTGAACGTTTCCGTGCGGCCCACCGGTTCCACCGAGTTTGGCACCCGCACCGAGATGAAGAACGTCTCCTCCTTCCGGGCCGTGGTGCGCGGCATTGAGTATGAGGCCGAGCGCCAGGTCAAGATGCTGGAGGAGGGCGGCTCCATCCTCCAGGAGACGCGGCAGTGGAACGAGACGAAGGGCGTTACCGTGGCCCTCAGGTCTAAGGAGGAGGCCCACGACTACCGCTACTTCCCAGACCCCGACCTGCCCGCCCTGGACATCTCCCGCGAGTACGTGGAGCGGATCCGCGCCGCCCTGCCGGAGCTGCCCGACGCTCGCCAGGCACGCTACGTCCGCGACTTCGGCCTGCGTGACGTCGACGCCGGCATCCTGACGTCCGATCTGTCCCTGGCCGCGTTTTACGAAGAGGCAGCCCGCCTCTACCCGAAGGACCCCAAGGCGGTGGCCAACTGGGTGCTGGGCGACCTGCTGCGCATCATGAACGCGCGCGCCGCCGAGAGCGACGAGATTCCGATTACGCCAAAGCAGCTGGCCGACACGCTCAAGCTCATCGACCAGGGGACCATCTCCGGCAAGATCGCCAAAACGGTCTTTGAAGAGATGATGGCCACGGGCAAGGACCCGGAGGTCATCGTCAAGGAGAAGGGCCTGGTGCAGATTTCCGACACGTCGGAGCTGGAGAAGGTCATCGCCGATGTCATTGCGGCCAACCCGCAGCCAGTCGCCGACTTCCGCGGCGGCAAGGAGACCGCCCTGGGCTTCCTGGTGGGCCAGGTCATGAAGGCCACGCGCGGCAAGGCCAACCCGGGCATGGTGAATGAGCTGCTCAGGAGAGCCCTGGGATAGCTCAGACCGGAAAGGAAGGCACCCCGTCCGGGGTGCCTTTCTCGTCACTGCAGACCTGTAGGTCAAACCGGGCGCCATGCCGGAAATAAGCCTGGCTGCACGGAAGCCCAGGTAAGGTCGGTACCCACGCAGGGCGCATTCTTCAGCCGGATGTAGGGGCAGGAGGCCTGCCCCCTGGGGCTCAGGTGATCCTGGGACGCCTGACCCAGCAGATTTCGGCAATGCGGATGATGAACCTGCTCACAGACGTCAGGACGACAATCTTGTCGAGTCCGACCCTGACCAGCCTTCCCGTGATGCTTCCGCATGTCGTGGCGACGGTGACATTGCGCCCGATCAGCGGGATGATCTCGCCCCGAAACGTGGACACTGCCCTGCACCTCCCTTCGCCAGAAGTGTATGGGAGTGTAGGAGGTTATGTTAACTGCCGTGTCGAGGTTTTTGCCCATTCGAACGGATCCACACCGCACGCCCATCCGTAGAGGAAAGGACCCCTGCCTCAGAAAGCAGGGGTCCTTGCGTTACTCAAGGGGCGGCCGAAGTTTGCGGGGCGCGGCTAGTTGGCCTGGGTGATGGTCAGCGTACCCTGCTGACCCAGCTGGGCGTGGCCGGGGATATCGCAAAAGTAGGGGTAAGCGCCGGCCTTATCCGCGTTAAGTTCAACAGTCTTGGAGGCGCCGGGGGCGAGGTTCTCGATATGAAGGCCCAGGGTCGGGATCACGAAGTGGTGCGGCGATGCGCCATCGTTTCGAATGGTAAGCACCAGGCGGCTTCCTGCTGACACGGCCAGGCTCGCGGGCTCCATTTTCCACTCCTTGATTGACACGGAGGCCTCCACGCGCGGGGCGTCAGGCCGGGCAGGCTCCTGGGGAATGCGGTCCGTCCCGGAGCCGCTGGAACCAAGCCACATGGCGTTGTGCATCTGCGCCATCCATTGGGATGCCTGTGCGGGGTTTCCGCCATGAACCTGCGCGTGCATCTGCCCCATCGTCCAGCCGCCGTAGCCCCAGGGCGTTCCGGGCGCCGCAGAGGCCGCATAGCGAGAGAACAGCGCGCCCCCTGCAAACACCAGCGCGAAGGCGCCGGCGACGATCCACCAACGATACTTGCGCTCCAACACGGACGCCTCCTCCCGACTTCTGATTGCACTGGGTCGTTCACATCCTCAGAATACCCGGCGCTTGTGGAACGTGTTTGAAGCAGGTGTGGAGGTTTGTTGGAGCCGTTCCGCCCGAGCGCTCAGCCAGAGCAGATAGGAGCCCCAGAGGACCGTGAGTAGGAGGGCCATGCCGCGGGCGAAGGGTACCATCCAGTCGGCCGGCAGGGTTGAGTGCGTGTTCAGAAGCCAGTAGTCAACATAGTCTTGGAACAGCAGCCAGCCCAGCGTGGCCAGGGAGGCGCCGCGGCTGGGCCGGTAGTGCCAGGAGAAAAGAAGGGCCTGTACCCACATGCCAAGGTGGGAAAGGCTCAGGTAGATAATATCGGGGGTGACCTTCCCGGCGCGCCAGGCGTAATCCGGCAGGACGGTAGCCGTCCACAGGCCGTACTTCATGTTGGACACGAAGGCTAGAGCCGCCAGAACACCGGCCCACCCGCAAAGCAGCACGGGGGCACGGTCAGCCCCAGAGGTGCCCCGCAGCACAAGGAAGACCAGGAAGAACGTGAATAGCAGCGTTGCTCCCGGACTGTCCGGCACGATCAGCCAGTACTTCACCGGGGTGGCCAGAAGCTGGTCCCGATACCACCAGAACCCGTACAGTGACCCGAGCAGGTTGACCCAGAAGAGCACCCACCACCAGCGCCGGCTGCGAGCGATCATTCAGGCCTCCGTGGGCCGGTCCTGGGTCAGCGCCTTGCCCTGACCCCTGCGGGCGAAGAGGAGGGCTCCGGCGACGGCCGCGGTGACCAGGCTGGTGACCTGAGCCGCCTTCAGCCCGGTGCCGAAGAAGCCAAGGCTGTCGGCCCGCAGGAACTCCAGGCCAAAGCGACCGAGGGAATAGAGCACCAGGTACCAGAGCACAACCCGGCCCTGGGCCGGCTGCTTCCGCCGGAACAGCATCCACAAGGCCAGGCCCATCACGGCCAGGTCCCAGAGGCCTTCAAAGACCTCGGCCGGCCACAGGCGCTGCGCCCCGAAGACCTGGTACGCCGCGGTGTCAGGCTGGTAGATGACCCCGAACCAACTGCCGGTAGGCTTGCCATACGCATCGCCGTTGAGGAAGCAGGCGAACAGCCGACCAATGGCCTGTCCCAGCAGTACGCCGGGCGTCAGCGTGTCAAGAAAGTCCCACATGGGGATGCGGTGCTTGCGGGTGAACCAAATGGCCGCCAGCAGACCGCCGGCGATGGCGCCCTGGATGGAAAGACCGCCGTGCCAGAGCATGGGGATCTCCACCAGGTGCTGGCCGTAGTAGTCCCAGGTAAAGACGACTTCCCAGACGCGGGCGCCAAGGATGCCGCTGATCATGGCCGTCAGGGCGAAATCCCAGATCAGCTCGGCATAGGGCCGCTTTCTCCGCCGAGCCACGGCGACGGCCAGCCACAGGCCGGCGATGATGCCCACGGCGATGAAGAAGCCGTAGGACCGAACGGGGAAGCCTGCTATCGTAAAGAGGATGGGACGCATTGTGGTCCTCCCTTCCGTTTATGGGAGCCAGGGCCTCGGATCCACCGGCGAGCCGCCCACGATCACACCAAAGTCCACATGGGGACCGGTGGCCACGCCGGTGCGTCCGACCAGACCGATCACGTCGCCGGCCTGCACCGTGTCACCCACGCTCACCAGGTTCTCGGAGTTGTGGGAATAACGGGTGACCATGCCATCGCGATGCTGTATCTTGACCGTCAGGCCGTAGTCTCCCAGCGGCCCGGAGAAGATGACCTTGCCCTCGCGGACCGCCTTGATGGATGTGCCGCTGGGTGCCGATATGTCCAGCCCCTCGTGAAAGCTGCGCGTGCCGTACACGGGGTGGCGGCGCCAGCCGAAGCCGCTGGTCACCTGTCCCCTGACGGGCCAGAAGTCAAACGCTCCAGCCGACGGCCGGCTGCTGCCGCGAGAGGCGACGCTCCCCGAAGAACGCGAAGCGCCGCTGCCGGCTGAAGCCACGCGCACGCGGTCCAGGTAGAACTTTTCCGGAGCCTGGCTACCCGGCAGCAGCAGGCGCTGGCCGATGGCTAGCTTTTCCGGGTCCAGTTCGGGGTTTGCGGCAGTGATGGCTTCCACTGTGAGGCCGAATCGATTGGCCAGCCCGTCCGCCGTATCACCATACAGGACCTTGTAGAGAAGGCCCTCCTGGGTGGGCACCAGCAATTCCTGACCTGGCTGCAGGATGGCGTTTTCCCCAAGGTTATTGGATGCTCCAACGCTGGCTTCTGAGAGACCATGCGCCTGAGCAATGGCCCACACGCTATCTCCGGACTTCACCTCATGGGTGACATAGACGGGTGCAGGTGTCCGGACACGCTGCTCAGGCCTCAATTCCTCTTCGGGCCCGGTGACAGTCTGTGTCATTGTGGCAATGCTATTCGTTTCCGGCAGGTGCGCGGTGCGTCCGCCTGTCCCCGGTGTCAACATGAGAATAGCGATAATAGGAGCCAAAGACAAGACTTTGCTCCAGTGTTTGATATGGGGAGCCTTGGTCATTTTGCCTCCTCCGGAAAAAGGTATCCTGTGGTGAGTTTGGAGCAGCCACGGCCTAGTCTACAGCCAACTTGTGATGTTACCGTGAAGTTGTTCACCCAATAGGCTACCTGGGACCGAATCCACAACATCTACACAAACGGCTAAAGACCACTGCCAAGAAGCCGTGGGAAGGCGTCCCGGGCCTTCCGCCCAGCCTGTCCACTTGACACACGCCGGCGACATGCAGTAGCGTAAGGCCATCATATTTAAAAATTTGGAGTCGTAGAGGTGAGCAACTTGCCTCCTGCTGTTCGCGTCAATCCCGGTCTGTCGCTTGAGCTTGAGACCAGGCAGCGCGAAATGCATGCGAAGTTCTTCGATGGTCTCGCCAACCCGACCCGGCTCCGGATTGTGGAGCTGCTCCTGGAACGGGGAGAGATGAACGTCAGCGAGATCATCACCGCTGTGGGGATGTCTCAAGGACAGATATCCAACCAGCTGGGGTGCCTCAAGTGGTGTGGATACGTCACATCGACCTGTAAGGGCAAGTATGTCTACTATCGGGTCACGGACGGCCGTATCCGCAGCTTGATCGAATTGGCGCAGGCCGTTGTGGCCGACAATGCGGAACACATTCGTACCTGCACAAGGATGGGGGCGCAGAAGTCCAACTGATCGCCTGCGTCTCGTAGTACGTGAAGCGGACCGCCTGCGATTCGCCGGAACGCCGCGACACGCCGACGGAGAGGGGAGCGAATCTCAGTTGGAGCGCCTTAGCGGTCTCGGTGCCATGTTTTCTGCCGCCTTGGCGGCGATCTACTGCCCCGGGAGGAACAAGTGTCATGGTTAATCAGGGTTTGATTCGGCAGATCCGAATGACCATCGGCGGCATGAGCTGCCCAAGCTGCGAAGAACATGTTTGCAAGGCACTCGCGGGCGCGGGAGCCGAGCAGGTCGAGGTGAGTTATCGCCGCGGCGAGGCCGATTTCAGCATCCCCGGCGGGGCAGACGTCAGCCCGTTTGCCGAGGCTGTGGGCAAAGCCGGGTATCACCCGGGGGAGTGGGAAGAGGTGAGTCGCCGAGCGAGCGGCGCCGCTCCCGGTGGCGGTGGTCAGAGAGACCAGCCGTATGACCTGGCCATCATAGGCTCTCACGGTGCGGCCTTCTCTGCCGCTATTCGGGCCCGAAGCCACGGCGCTCGAGTGGCCATGATCGAACGCGGCACGGTCGGCGGCACCTGCGTTAACATCGGCTGCGTTCCGTCGAAAACCCTTTTGCGTGCGGCCGAGATCTACTTTGCAGCCCGGAACAACCCCTTTGCCGGCCTGGGAACGGCAGTGGCGCCAGTCGATCTGGGTCTTCTTGTAGGACAGAAGAACCGGCTTGTAGCTGACATGCGCCAGGAGAAATACGTTGATCTCATCGCCGAATACGGGTTTGACCTGATCCCAGGTGAGGCTCGGTTCGTGGATGAGCACACGCTGCAAGTAGGTGAGGGGAGAGTCACAGCGAGCCACTTCCTCATCGCCACGGGTGCCTCGCCGGCCGTGCCGGAGATTCCCGGGTTGGCCGGTGTTCCCTACTTGACCAGTGCTTCGGCGTTGGAGCTGAAGGAGGTTCCGAAGAGTCTGGTCGTCATCGGCGCCGGCTACATTGCTCTCGAGCTGGGGCAGCTTTTCCGCCATCTGGGGACGCACGTGACGCTGTTGCAGCGCGGCGCGCGTCTGCTAAAGCGGTACGATCCCGAGATCTCTGAAGCCATAGAGCAGGCGCTTCGCGACGAGGGGATTGATGTCATCACCGGGGTCAGGTACCGGAACGTGGAAGGAGGCGACGGCAAGAGCCGTGTCCACTTCGAAAAGGATGGGACGGTACACACCGTTGAGGCCGAGCGGCTCCTGGTAGCGGCAGGGCGCCGGCCCAACACCGACTCCCTTGGCCTGGCCAATGTCGGTGTAGCCGTTGGCTCCCGCGCTGAGGTCCTGGTGGACGAGTACTTGCGAACCAACATTCCCCACATCTTCGCGGCCGGAGATGTTACCCTCGGTCCCCAGTTTGTCTATGTTGCCGCCTATGAAGGCGCCCTGGTCGCCGACGTCGCCGTGGGAGGGGCGGAGCGCGAACTGGACTTGCGGGTGGTACCGGCGGTGACCTTTACCAACCCGTCGGTCGCCACCGTTGGGCTGACGGAAGCCGAGGCCCGGCAGGGGGGCCGTGAGATCCGGACATCGGTCCTGCCGCTGAAGGCGGTTCCCCGTGCCCTGGCCAACCGCGAAACCACAGGTGTCTTCAAGCTGGTGGCCGAGGCCCAAACGGGCAAGATCCTGGGTGCCCACGTCGTTGCTGGGAACGCCGGCGACGTGATCTATGCGGCCACGCTGGCCGTTAAGTTCGGCCTTACGGTCCAGGACCTCAAGGACACACTGGCTCCCTATCTCACCATGGCAGAAGGCTTGAAGTTGGCTGCAATGGCCTTTGACACCGACGTCTCGAAGTTGAGCTGTTGCGCGGGCTGATGATAAGCCTCCCGCCGCATTTCAGGCCAGGTACCCGCTCAGCGGCTGCCTGGCCTTGTCTGTTCAGAATGCGGGCCGGCCCCCGGTTCGGACATCCTCGATCGTCGCTTCATAACTTCTTCACAACCGGCGCTCATACTGAAGCCGTTGGATACCCTACCCAGGGTAGGGTAGGTAAACTGAACCGATGGGAGTGTTCTTCATGACAGGACAGTCTGCGGCCCTCGCCCAGAGAGACCTGGCCCTGCATCGCCTGTCTTTTGGCATTCGCGGCATGACCTGCGCCAACTGCGCCCAGAAGATCGAGCGCAAGCTATCCGGCATGGATGGTGTCCTGCAGGCCACTGTCAACTTCGGGACCGAGACGGCCCTGGTTTCCTATCTGCCGGGCGCGGTCAGCGTCGCCGATATGAAGCACGCGGTCAAGGACCTGGGTTATGAGGCGTTCGCCAAGGATGAGGCCGGCAGCACCGACGCCGAGAAAGAGGCCCGCGAACGGGAGCTCATGCGACAGTGGCGGCTCTTCTGGTTCTCTACGGCCCTGACGGTGCCGCTGTTGGTCTACATGTTCGGGGAACTTTTCGGCTTCCATCCGCCCATGATCTTTATGAATCCCTGGTTCCAACTGGCCCTGGCTACACCGGTCCAGTTCTACGCCGGCTGGCAGTTCTACGTGGACAGCTACCACAATCTGAAGAACCGCACGGCGAACATGTCGGTCCTGATCGCCCTGGGCACCACGGCTGCCTACCTCTATAGCCTGGTGGTCACCATCTGGGGCGACGCCATTGGACGCAGCGATGTGTACTACGAGACCGCGGCCGTGATCATTACCTTGATTATCCTGGGCAAGTACCTGGAGGCCGTGGCCAAGGGGCGCACGTCAGAGGCCATCAAGAAGCTGATGGGTCTGCAGGCCAAGACGGCTACGGTCATCCGCGACGGCCAGGAACAGCAGATTCCTCTGGAGGACGTCCAGGTGGGCGACCTGCTGCTGGTCAGGCCGGGTGAGAAGATTCCCGTGGACGGCATCGTGCAGGATGGTCACTCCACCGTAGACGAGTCCATGCTCACGGGCGAGTCCATCCCCGTGGACAAGAAGCCGGGTGACGAGGTCATCGGTGCCACCATAAACGGGTGCGGGGTCATCCGCATGGAAGCCACCAAGGTGGGCCGTGATACCGCCCTGGCTCAGATCATCCGGGTGGTGGAGGAGGCGCAGACGCACAAGGCGCCCATCCAGCGCCTGGCGGACGTGGTCTCGGCCTACTTTGTACCAGCGGTTATCGGCATTGCCGTCCTGACGTTCCTCGGCTGGATCGCGTTCACCGGAGACTATACCCGCGCCATTCTCTACTTTACGGCGGTGCTGGTCATCGCTTGCCCCTGCGCCCTTGGCCTGGCCACCCCCACCGCCATCATGGTGGGGACCGGCCTGGGGGCGGAGAAGGGCATCCTCATCCGCGGCGGCGAGCACCTGGAGAAGGCCTACATGCTGAACACCGTGGTGCTGGACAAGACCGGCACCATCACCAAGGGCGAACCGGCGCTCACCGACGTGATGGTGCTTGCGGCCGACGATGGAGCCGCACTGTCGGAAGAGGACCTGCTCCGGCTGGCCGCCAGGGCGGAACGGATGTCGGAGCACCCCCTGGCGCAGGCCATTGTGGCGGGAGCGAAGGACCGCGGTCTGGAGCTTGGCGACCCCGACTCGTTTGAGGCCATCCCGGGGCGCGGAGTGAGGGCCGTGGTGGACGGGCGCAGCCTGCTGGTGGGTACAACCAAGCTCATGACCGACAATGGCATCGACCCCGGGGCCGCCGCTGCGCGGAAGCAGACGCTGGAGGGGCAGGGCAAGACGGCCATGTGGGTGGCCGTGGATGGCCGGCTGGCCGGGCTGGTGGCCGTGGCCGACACGGTCAAGGAGACCTCGGGCGAGGCCATCGCCGCCCTGCAGCAGATGAGCATTGAGGTCTGGATGATCACCGGCGACAACCGCAGTACTGCCGCCGCCATTGCCGCTCAGGTGGGGATCAAGCCGGAGCACGTGCTGGCCGAAGTGCTGCCTGAGCAGAAGGCGTCCAAGGTGGAATCCCTCAAGGGTGAGGGGCGAGTGGTCGGTATGGTGGGTGACGGCATCAACGATGCACCCGCCCTGGTGGCCGCCGACCTGGGCATGGCCATCGGCACGGGCACAGACGTGGCCATGGAGGCGGCCGGCATCACCCTGATGCGGGGCGACCTGCGGGGCATCCCCGCGGCCATCCGCCTGAGCCGTCAGACCATGCGCAAGATCAAGCAGAACCTGTTCTGGGCCCTGATCTACAACACGGCGGGTATCCCCATTGCGGCCTTCGGCTACTTGGCTCCGGCCATCGCCGGAGCGGCTATGGCCTTCAGCTCCGTCTCCGTTGTCACTAACTCCTCGCTGCTAAAGCGCTTCAATCCGATGCACGGATTCCGGGCCTAAGGCCATGGAGGCCATGATGTCAGCCGCGCGCGGAAGGGACGCGCCCGAACTACTGGAGCGACTGGCCAAGGTTGAGGGCCAGATCCGCGGCATTCAGCGCATGGTGGAGCAGCAGCGCCGCTGCGCCGACATCCTGAACCAGATTGCAGCCGTGCGTGCGGCCCTGGACCAGATCGCCGTGCGGCTCCTGGTGGACCATGCACGCGGCTGCGTGGCGGACGCCATCCAACGAGGAAACGGTGATGAAATGGAGGCGGAACTCAGTGAACTTCTTAAGAGGCTTCTTTAATGCGAAAGGGGAGGGTTCCAACATGGAAACGGTCGTGCTGAACGTTGAAGGGATGACCTGCTCGCACTGTGAGATGAGCGTCGTTAAGGAACTCAAGAAGCTGCGGGGCGTTGCTACTGCCGCCGCCAGCGCATCGGCCGGGACGGCTACCGTCACCTATGACCCGTCTCTGGCCACGATGAAGGACTTTGAGGCTGCCGTGAGCGAGGCCGGGTACACGCTGGTCGGCACGGATGCCGCAGCCCAGCCTGCCCAGGATCACCAGCACGACGGTCACGCCATGGGGCACGGCGGGCATGGCCACGGCGGACATGGTTGCTGCCACTAGAGGCCGGAATCCGCAGGTCCTCGCCAAGCATCCGCTTTATCGACAAGCCATGGGGCGACCCATGGCTCTTTCCTTGGGCGCGCGCCGCTCTCGCGCGGCGGGCGCGCTTCTGCTCTCCGACCCGGCCGGGGTATAATGGGGTCGTTGGCTCTGACGACGTGCCCGGTCGCAGGGGACGTGAGAACAGGGGGGACCTCATGGTGGGGTATGAAGCCGGTTTCCGTTTCAGTGCCGCCGCCCGCCCCATCAAGCCGCGGGCTCTTCGGCCCGGTGACATGGTTGCGCTGGCTTCGCCGTCCGGACCCGTCAAGCCGGAGGCCGTCCAGCCACTTGTCACCCAGTTGCAGGCCTGGGGTTTCCGGGTCGCGGTCGGGGCAAGCGCTTACTCCCAGTGGGGCTACCTGGCCGGGTCGGACCAGGAACGGGCGGCGGACCTGAACGTCTTCTTCCGCGACCCGGAGGTGGCCGCCGTCCTGGCCACACGGGGTGGATACGGCGCCATGCGTATCCTGCCGTTTCTTGATCTGGACACTCTGCGCCGGAATCCCAAAGCGGTGGTGGGGTTCTCCGACATCACGGCCCTGCACCTGGCCCTGGGACGCATCGGGCTGGTCAGCTTCCACGGGCCGGTGGCCGACGTGGCCGGTAAGCGCCGCAGCGACTACAGTCTGGGGTGCCTACTGAAGGCCCTGACTTCCACCGAGCCGTTGGGCACGGTGACGTCTGCGCCGGAGGGGCCGAGACTCTACGCCCTGCGCGGCGGCCGTGCCACCGGCCCGCTGGTGGGGGGCAACCTCTCCCTCATCACGTCTACGCTGGGCACGCCATATGAAATCGAGACGGCCGGTTCCATCCTGTTGCTGGAGGACGTGGAGGAGCCCCCCTACCGCATCGACCGGATGCTCACACAGCTCCTGCTGGCTGGGAAGTTTCAGGGCGTTCGCGGCATCGTGTTTGGCGAACCGGTGGGCCTCATCGAGCCCGACCCGGACAAGCCCACCCTGACACTGGAGCAGGTGCTGGCCGACCGGCTGGGACCGCTGGGCATTCCGGTGCTGGTGGGCTTCACGGCGGCCCACGGGTTCTACCGCGCGACGCTGCCCCTGGGGATTCGTGTGACGCTGGATGCGGACAGCGGGGTACTCACCTTCGAGGAGCCGGCAACGACGGACCACTAGACGCAACATGGAGGTCGGACGATGACCAGAGGACCACTGCTGCTGGGGTACGCGGCTGCGCTCGGCTCAGCGGCACTGGTGGGCCTGTTCACGGTAGTCAACAAATGGCTCCTGACCGGAGACATGCCGGCTCTGACAGCCGGTGCCTGGACCTACGGCGCGGCCGGCGTGGCCCTGATACCCTGGGCCCTTCGGAGCCAAGGACTGCGCCTGCACCGGCCGGGGATTGTGGCGCTGTGGCTTCTGGCCGGTTTAGCCGGCGGCATCTGGCTTTCGTGGCCGGCCCAGGGCGGCGGTATGCTGTCCGGCGGCGCCCTGGGGAACCTGCTGATTGCCTTCGGCTATCTGGGCTGGGCTCTAGAGAACAACCTCGGGCGCGTGCTGGGGCAGGACACCCCGGCCGTGACCCTGGTCTGCATCAAGGCCCTGGCCGCATCGGTGGTCATGTCGGTTCTGGCTCTGGGGTTCAGGCAACCACTGGCCATCGGCTGGCGGGCCGTGCCGGGCGTGTTGGTCAGCGGCGCTGTGGCTCTGGCCCTGTCCCTGGCACTGTTCTACTGGGCCATGGGGAGGATCGGCGCCGGCAAGGCGGGGCTTATCTCCTCCACTTCATCACTGTGGGGGGTGCTGGCCGCCCTGACGCTGCTCGGTGAAACGCTCACAACCCAGGTTTTGAATGGTGGCCTGCTGATGCTGCTGGGGTTGGGCCTCTTTGCCTGGGACGCCCAGCGTCAGCCGGAGGTCGCCATGGCCCAGGCGCAGGCCCAGGCACATACGAACGGCCCAGGCGTGCCGCCCCCGGGGCGATAGGATTTCGAGGAGGAGATGGCCCTGCAGCCCAAATCACATCCTCGGCGATCCCGGCCGGCGCCCGATGTGCAGCTTGAAGTGACCGGATTGGGCCACGGCGGTGAAGGCGTGGCCCGCCACGATGGCATGGCGGTCTTCGTCCCCGGCGCCATGCCGGGCGACGTCGTGACGGCGCGGTTCACTGACGTTCGAACCACCTACGTGCGAGCCGAGCTAGTCAGCATTGACCGCCCCGCCGCCGACCGGGTGGAGGCACGGTGCCCCATTTATGAGGCCTGCGGCGGCTGCCAGCTTCAGCACGTCAGCTACCCACGGCAGTTGGCGCTCAAGACGCAGCAGGTGAAAGATGCCCTGCAGCGCATCGGCCATCTGGACCCCGCCCTGGTCCGTGATACCATCGGCGCTCAGAACCCCTGGAACTATCGCAATAAGGCGCAGTTCCCGGTGGGGCTCCTGAACTTGCGCCCCGGCGGGGGGCCGGGGGCGAGTCCCGAGCCTCGGGTGGTGGCCGGCCTCTACGCCCGCGGCACCCACCAGGTCATCGATGCCGACGCCTGCCTGATCCAGAACGAAACCAACAACCGCATCCTGGCCGCCGCCAAGGGGCTGATTTCCCGCTACGGCTACCCCGTCTACGACGAGCGCAGCGGCGCCGGCCTGGTTCGCCATGTGCTGGCCAGGGTGGGCACGAAGTCCGGCCAGGCCATGGCCGTCCTGGTGACGGCGGAGCGCCGCCTGCCTCGAGGTCAGGACTTCGCCCGGGACCTGATGGCAGCGGTGCCCGGGCTGGTCACGGTGGTACAGAACGTGAACCCGCGCCGCACCAATGTGGTGCTGGGGGAGGAGAACATCACCCTGGCCGGGCCGGGCGCCATTGAGGACGAACTGCTGGGCCTGACCTTCTCCATCTCGCCGCGCTCCTTCTTCCAGGTCAACCCGGAGCAGACCGAGGTCCTCTACTGCAAGGCCCTGGAGTTCGCGGGCCTCTCCGGCGACGAGTTCGTGGTGGACGCCTACTGCGGCATCGGCACCATCTCACTCTGCCTGGCCCGGCGGGCGGGGCGCGTTCTGGGCATCGAGGAGGTGCCGGAGGCCATCGACGATGCCCGGGAGAACGCCATCCGCAATCGCCTGAGCAACGCCGAGTTCCGCGTTGGCACGGTGGAGGAGTGGGCGCCGCGTCTGGCCGCGGAAGGGCTGCACCCGGACGTGGTGGTGGTGGATCCGCCACGCGCCGGCGTGGAGGCCAGCGCACTGGACGCCTTCGTCCAGATGGGGCCGAAGCGCATCGTCTATGTCTCCTGCAATCCGGCCACCCTGGCGCGGGACCTGGCCCACCTGACGGAGCGCGGTTACCGCTGCAAAGAGATTCAGCCCGTAGACATGTTCCCGCACACCAGTCACGTTGAGTGTGTGGCACTGCTGCCGCAGGAGTAAGGAAGCGTGTGTGTGAAGGTTTGACGCCTACGGTCGTTGAATATTCCGTCCGAATGACCTGAAACGGCACTCAGGAGAAGAGAGATGACTGATGTACAGGGAAATTCAGCTGGAGAACTGGCGGAATTTCAAGCGGGTCCACGCGTCACTAACACCGAGAGTCTTCCTTGTTGGTCCCAACGCTTCCGGTAAGTCGAATTTCCTTGACGTGTTCAGGTTTCTTCAAGAAATCGCCAAGGTCGGAGGCAGTTTTCAGAACGCAGTTAGCAGCAGGGGTGGAGTCTCCAAACTCCGCTCCTATGCTGCACGTAGGTATCCAGACGTTAGTATCGATGTGTCTCTAGAGACCAACAGTACGGTTTGGCGGTATGTGATTGCCTTCACCCAGGATAATCAGAGCCGCCCTGTTTTGACGCGTGAAGAAGTCTGGAAGGGGCGGTCCCTCCTACTGAAGCGCCCAGATCCGGAGGATGAAGCGGATCCGATTCGCATGACTGCGACCGCGCTCGAACAGGTCAACGTCAACAAACCGTTCCGCGAAGTAGTCAAGTTCTTGGCCTCGGCCCGCTATTTGCATATCGTCCCACAGCTGGTTCGAGACCCCGACCGTTCAGTGGGAAGGCAAGCAGACCCTTATGGCGGCGATTTCCTGGAGCAGTTGGCCAAGACACAGCCAAGAGTCCTCAGTTCCAGGTTGGCCAAGATCAGAGATGCCCTTAAAGTTGCAGTGCCGCAGTTACGCGACCTTCAGTTGAAGAAGGACGAGAAAGGCACGCCTCACCTACTCAGCTTGTATGAACATTGGCGACCGAACGCAGGTTGGCAGAACGAGAGCCAGCTTTCGGACGGGACACTTCGTTTAATGGGTCTCCTTTGGGCACTTCTCGACGACTCAGGCCCCTTGCTACTGGAGGAGCCGGAATTGTCATTACATCCGGAAGTGGTTCGCTACATCCCGCAGATGATATCACGGCTGGTTACGAAAAAGCCTAGGCAGGTGCTATTAAGCACCCATAGTCCGAGCCTGCTTGAGGACGACGGCATCGGTCCGGAAGAGGTTCTTCTTCTTGTACCGTCCAAGGAAGGCACCGAGATTCAACTTGGCAAGGACGATGCACAAATACACGCACTCCTCGAGGGCGGGGCTACTATGGCCGAAGCTGTTCTTCCCAGAACCAGACCGTCCCAAGTCCAGCAACTAACCTTCTTCGGCGAATAGCGAGGCCTGGTGACATGACGACTACTCGGGTCACCATTGCCGTGGAGGGCCCCGTCGATGAGGCGGTTGTTCGGCGTGTTCTTGAGGAGTTACGGGTTGAAGCGGGGCCCGTCCACATCAAGAGGGGTAAGGAACGGCTTAGGGCCAGGATTTCGGCGTACAACCACGCAGCTCGTCTTGCCCCTTGGGTTGTCCTCGTGGACCTAGACCAAGAGACGCCCTGCGCCCCGGCCTTGGTAGCCAAGTGGCTGCCCGAACCATCCGGGGGTATGTGCTTCCGAGTTGCGGTCCATCAGGTAGAAGCATGGCTTCTCGGCGACCGTGAAGGAATAGCCAGGTTTATGCGTGTTGATAGGAGCAGAGTACCGCCGGAACCAGAGCTTCTACCGGATGCAAAGCAAGTCATGATTGACCTTGCGCGATTATCGACCTCGCGTGAGATTCAGCGCCAGATGGTTCCGGCGCGAGACAGTGAAGCAAGGGTTGGCCCAGTTTACACCGCGATGCTCATTGAATTTGCATCCGGCGTCTGGAATCCACAAAGGGCTGCCGAGGTTTGTCCAAGCCTAAGCCGGTTCTTGAATGCCGTGCGAAGATGTGTCGAAGCTCAGGGGGATTGAGCCCCGGTGCCACCCGCTCCATGATGCACCAATAGCAGACTCCCGGCCTGCCCTCAACCTGCGAGGGCGCGACCGGGGGTTTCTTGGAAGCGCCATCCGTGCCTCGAAGCCAGCCTCGCGCCACCGGGTGCGCCACCGTTCCCAGGCTGGAGACTTTCGCCTATTCCGGGGGCCCTAGCGCCGCCCGCGTGGAGGCGACTCGTGCAGGGATTCCCCCGCTGCTTTCAGAAGTAGCAGAGGACAATACTTTAGGGGATGTGCCTACATGGGCGACCTGACGCGCATCGCAATCTTCTACGACGGCAACTACTTCGGCAAGGTCTCCGACTACTACCGGTATCAGCACCCCCGGCAGAGGCGCCTGTCCTTTGATGGCATCCACAACTTCATCAAGGCCGAGGCGGCCGCGCAGGAGCGCGTTGAGGAGCGTACCTGCCAGATTGTTGAGTCGCACTGGTTCCGCGGGCGCATCCTGACCCCCACCATGCAGGAGCGCTACCCTGACGACAGCGAACGGCTCCGCCGCATGACGGGCGAGCGTTCTTTTCAGGATATCGTGGTGTCGACGGGCATTGTTCAGCATGAGTACCCCGTGAGCATCGAGGAAGGCACCGGCCGTCCCTACGAGAAGGGCATCGACGTCTGGCTGTCTCTGGAGGCCTATGACCTGGCCGTTCACAAGCGCTTCGACGTTATTGCCCTGGTGGCTTGCGACGGCGACTACGTGCCCCTGGTTCGCAAGCTGAACGGCATTGGCACGCGCGTGATGCTGCTGGGATGGGACTTCAGCTATGAGACCGGTCCAGGCCGCGTCCACGTGACCAAGACGTCTCAGAACCTGCAGGCGGAATGCACCTACGTGCTGCCCATGCACCAGATTGTGGAGCACCCGGAGCCCGAGCAGGTGGCGCGCGTCAACAACCTGTTTGTGTAGAGCGCGAGCGGAATAGGCACAAAGAGGGGGGCACCTGGCAGTGCCTCCCGGCTTGTCTCTGCCTACCGCAGCAGGAACGCTCCCAGAACGCCCGATGCCAGCAGCACCCAGACCGGGTCTTTGCGCCAGGGCCCTGTGGCCGCAAAGCCCAGGACGGCCAAGGCCAGGGTGAACAGCGTGGTCACCATGTCCCGGGCCAGCGGAATGATGGCTGCCACCAGGAGGCCCACCACGGCCAGCGAGATGCCCCGGAGGGCCGCCTTGACGCTGGACACGTCCTGAAAGCGGTGATAGATGCGGGCCACGCCCACCGCCGCCAGGAAGGCGGGCAGCAGGATGCCCACCGAAGCCACCACGGCTCCGGGCACATGGGCAATGTGGTATCCCACAAAGGCTACCATGGTGGTGAGAGGTCCCGGAGTCACCTGGCCAATGACGATGCCCGTGGCAAACTCTTGCGGGGTCAGGAGGTGCAGCCGGGTGACGTACTGGTACTGCAGCACCGGCAGAATGGCGTAGCCGCCGCCGAAGGTCAGGGCGCCAATGCCAAACGTGGTGACGAAGAGCAACGCCAGGGTGGAGAGCATGTCTAGTGCCCTCCCTTCGCGCTGCCGCCGTTCGGCGCAGCACCGGGTGACGGCTGCCGCGCGGGACGCAGCAGGAGCACCCCGGTCAGGGCGGCGGCCACCATCACCAGGAGCGGATTCACGCCGAAGGCCGCCAGGGCCAGGGTGGCACCGCCGGCCACCAGGCCCGAGCGCAGGTCCCGAATCAGCGACCGGCCGGTATTCAGAGCCACGCCGCAGAGCACGCCAACCACCGCTGCGCCCACGCCGCGCAGCGCGCCCTGCACCCAGGGAAGCGCCACCGCCTGGCGCCAGGTGGCGGCCAGAACGGTGACCAGCGCCACCGCCGGCAGGTGGAAGGCAAAGTAGGCCACGGCGGCTCCGGCGACGCCCCGTACCCGGTAAGCCGTCACCGCGGCCGTGCCGGAGGAGATGGGGCCCGGGGTCAGCGAGCCGATGCCCATGCACTCAGCGAATTCCGCCTCGGTCAGCCACTTCTTCCTGTCCACAGCGGTCTTCTGCTGAATGGACACCAGCGAAAACGGGCCGCCGAACCCCAGGAGTCCGATGCGGAAGTACGTCCAGAACAGTTCCGTCAGGGAGACCAAGCAATCACCTCCGGCTGGGGCGCGCTGCAGCGCCACCTGACTAGGATTCGTCGGACAGGTCTCCGTGCCCTCCGCCCCGGCGCGGCCGCGCTGGAGGAGTGCAGGGGTGGAAGGCGAAGGAATTGGGGGCGGGGTGCTCGCCCCATCCACTCTGACAGATGCGAGGTGTCCCATGGAGTCTCATGATTCGCTGGCGGTCACGGTGGAGGTAGCCCGTGCAGCGGCGCGCCTGGCTCTGACGAAGGACCGGGCCGAGGAGGCCGCTCTCAAAGCGGACTACGCCCGGGAGGGCATTCACTGCGCGGCCGTGGACTACGGCGGCGACTACATGACGCTGCTGAAGAAAGGCGTGGAGCGGGCAGTGGTGGCCGCAGAAAGAGAGGGCCTCATCGCCGCCACCCCCACGGAGCAGGGCTCGGTGGCGGGCGCTGCCAAGGAGGCCTTCTCTCAGGTGTTGCCCAAGGCCCTTGGACTCAATGTCGGCGGGAAGATCGGATTGGCGCGCCGCGGCTGGAACCTCACCGTGGCCGTGTACCTGGGTATCGGGCTGCTTCACTTCAACGAGGTGGCCATTGGCCTGGGACACAGAGCCGTGCCCGACCAGCCGGAGGGTCCTTCGGCCCCGCGGTGACGATTTGAGGCGACACGGGGCCATTTCCTTACACTTTCCCAACTTTGCCATTGACTGCCCTTCACGTCGTTCAGTATGATGGGAGGCGTAGGATGGCAGGATGGTAGGCTGGCAAGGGACAAGACTGCGGCGGAAGGCCTGACGACGGCCCCGGCGGCTTCTCACAAAGCCGCTGGTCCGGGGACGAAACGTTGGGGACCGCTGTGGCCCTTGGTTTGGTACAGCCCGGAGCACTCTGCCCAGAGTGCTCTTTTTGTTTCTTCGGGCCTGGTCCAACCTGAGCCGCCTGTCCACCGCCTAGCCCGGACGGCCTCACAGGCCGCACCCGAGACAACGAGTGGGGGAGAACAGGATGGAACGAATCCGACGCGGGTGGCTCATGGCAATCGTGGTACCACTCCTGGCGGCTCTGCTCGCCGGATGCGCCGGCAGCGCCGCAACCTCAGGCAAACCGGCGGACGCGGGTCAGTCACCGCCGGCCGGTGAGGCCAAGAAGTTCCGGATCGGCATTACCCAGATTGCGGAACACCCGGCCCTGGACGCGGCCCGCAAGGGGTTCCAGGACGTGCTGAACGAGAAGGGCTGGGGCGACAAGGTTACGTACGATTACCAGAATGCCCAGGGCGAGATGCCCACGGCCCAGACGATTGCGGAGAAGTTCGTGGCCGACAAGGATGACCTCATCCTGGCTATCGCCACGCCCACGGCCCAGGCGGCCGCCAAGGCCACCGCCGACATCCCCATTCTCATCACCGCCGTCACGGATCCGGTTACGGCCGGCCTGGTGAAGAGCCTGAATCAGCCCGGCACCAACGTCACCGGGACCACGGACATGAACCCGGTCGACAAGCAAATCGAACTCCTGAAGCAGCTGGTGCCTGGGGCCAAGAAGATCGGCGTCATCTACAACGCCGGCGAGGTCAATTCGGGCGTGCAGGTGAAGATGGTCAAGGAGGCGGCGCAGGGCCTCGGCCTTGAGGTGGTGGAAGCCACGGTGGCCAACACCAACGACGTCTCCCAGGCGACCCAGTCGCTGGTCGACCGGGTGGATGCCATCTACGTGCCCACGGACAACACGGTGGTGAGCGCCGCCGCCGCCGTCATCCAGGTGGCGGAGAAGGCCAAGCTCCCCGTCATCGCCGGTGAGCGGTCCGTGGTGGATGCCGGCGGCCTGGCCACCATTGGCATTGACTACTACAAGCTGGGCCGGCAGACGGGCGAGATGGCCATCCAGGTGCTCCAGGGCAAGAAGCCCGCCGACCTGCCCGTGGAGTCGCAGAAGGAGTATGCGGTGGTGGTCAACGGCAAGGCCGCCAAGGCCATTGGCATGCTGATCCCGCAGGCCATTCTGGATCAGGCGGAGGTCCTGCAGTAGTGGCTGAACTGGCGGCGCTTCTGGCCGGACCTCTGGAGCAGGGGCTGGCCTACGGCATCATGGTGCTGGGGGTGTACCTCAGCTTTCGCGTCCTGAACTTCGCCGACCTGACGGTGGACGGCAGCTTTCCCCTTGGCGGGGCGGTTGCCGCCACCCTGCTGGTGACCGGAGTGAACCCCGCTCTGGCCACCCTGGCCGGGTTTGGGGCGGGCCTTCTGGCCGGCGGCGCCACGGCGTTTCTGGCCACCAAAGCACGCATTGCCCCGCTGCTGGCCGGCATCCTGACCATGACCGCCCTCTACTCCATCAACCTCCGGGTGATGGGACGGGCCAACGTTCAGCTGCTGCGCCGGACCACGGTGGTGAGCCTGGTACAGGAGCGGGCCCTGGGCGGTGACTACGCCGTGCTGCTGTTCCTGGCGGCGGCAGCCCTGGCCCTGGCCTTTGTCCTGTGGTGGTTCCTTCGCACCAGCCTGGGCTCCGCCCTGAGGGCCCTGGGGGATAACGAGGACATGATCCGCAGCCTGGGCGTGGACACGGACCTGGCCAAGGTCCTGGGCCTGGCCCTGAGCAACGGGCTGGTGGCCCTGTCCGGCGCCCTGGTGGCACAGTACCAGGGGTTTGCGGACGTGGGCATGGGTATTGGGACCATTGTGGCCGGGCTGGCCTCGGTCATTGTGGGCGAGGTGCTGGTGGGCGACGCCACCGTGGGACGGGCCCTGGCAGGGGTCGTGGCCGGCTCCGTGGTCTACCGCCTGGCGGTGTTCGGCGCCCTGCGGGTGGGGTTCGCGCCCACCGACCTCAAGCTGATGACGGCCCTGCTGGTGATCCTGGCCCTGGCCACGCCCCGCCTCAAGCGCGTTCTGCGGCTCCCGGCGTAGCCCCGGGGTTCTGGCCCAAAAAGGAGTGCGACCCATGCTGGAACTGGTGAACCTGACCCACACCTTCGGCCGCGGCACCCCGGTGGAGAAGCCCGCTCTGCGCGGCGTCTCCCTGCACCTGGGTCCCGGCGAGTTCGCCTGCCTGGTGGGTTCCAACGGTGCCGGCAAGTCCACGCTCCTGGGCGCTGTGGCCGGCACCTACGCGCCTGACGGCGGGCGGGTCCTGATCGACGGCAGAGACGTGACGCGGCTGCCTGAGCACCGCCGCGCCCGGCTGGTAGGTAGGGTCTTTCAGAATCCTCTCCAGGGCACGGCCCCCCACATGACGGTAGAGGAGAACCTGTCGTTGGCGGCGGAGCGCGGCATGCGCCGGGGGCTGGGTCCCCTGCTGGGTGCCCGGCGGCGCGCCTGGCTCCGCGAGCGTGTGGCGGTGCTGGGCCTGGGCCTCGAAGACCGGCTGGGCGCCCGCGTGGGGTTGCTCTCCGGCGGGCAGCGGCAGGCCCTGACGCTGCTGATGGCCACCCTGGCCCGGCCGCAGGTGCTGCTCCTTGACGAGCACACGGCGGCGCTTGACCCGGCCACGGCCGAGCGGGTGGTGGAGATGACCTCCCGGCTGGCGGAGGAGCTTGCGCTCACCACCCTGATGGTGACCCACAACCTGGACCAGGCCATCTCCTTGGGCCACCGGCTGATCATGATGCACGAAGGCCAGGTGGTTCTGGACGTGAGGGGCCAGCAGAAGGCCTCCCTCACCGTGGGCGGGCTCCGCTCGGAGTTTGAGCGGGTGCGGGGCGTGGCCTTCAGCTATGACAGGGCCGTCCTGGCGTAGGTGCGTGCGGCGGCCCGGCCCGCCGTGTCGTGCGGAGCCTGGTATGGCCCGCTGTGGCACCTCGGAAACCTTTGGAGACCCGGGGCTCCGTCCCCGGGTCTCCACTTTGTGGTGACCCGGTGGGTACCGCGGAGCTGAAGGTCCTGCGGGGTAGGGTGCTGGAGCGGCAGGGCATCTCCACGCTGGTCTCGTACCACCCGCTGGCCGTGCGCCGCCGGCCCAACCTCCTCCCGACCTCCGTGTCGACCTGCGGGAGGCCGCGAGGCAACTGGCGATTCTGAGGACGTGACAGGCTGGACGGGCCTGGTTGGGCACGATTAACGGGGCTGGGCCCGGCAGGGGATGCGCCGTCCGCCACAGAAAGTCTACGCAAAGCATTGAGTGGGCGGCGCCAGGTGGCGACCGCCCGTGGGAAGGAGACCGAAGTGCCAGTAGGTTTCACGGCCGTCATCTTCGATGCCGACGGCACCCTCATCGACTCCAAGGACGACATTGCCGTTGCCGTCAACCACGCTCTGAAGGCCATGGGCAGGCCCACCCTGCCGCATCAGCAGATCTACCGGTATATCGGCCACGGCGGCCTGATCCTGGTAGCCAGCGCTCTCCGCGGCGGAGAGCCTGTGCTCCATCCCGATCCAGCACTCCAAGCCGAGGGGAAGGAGGCTCTCAAGCACTTCCTTGCCTACTACAGCCAGCATCCCGTAGACCACACGCGCCTGTTTCCCGGCGTGGCGGAGACGCTGGCCGAACTCAGCCGCCGCGGCAAGAAGCTCGCCGTTGCCACGAACAAGGACTTGGCCCTTACCCGGCAGATTCTCAGACAGCTCCAGACGGAGTCCTACTTCTCCATCATTCTGGGGGACGGCAATGCCCCGGCTCGGAAGCCCGACCCGGAGATCATCCGTGAGATCCTCCGCTCCTTCGACGTGCCTCCGTCTGCCGCCGTCATGGTGGGCGACAGCGACGTGGACGTGCAGACCGCCCGCAACGCGGGAACCGCGGCCATCGGCCTGACGTACGGGCACGGCGGCCGGACTTCACTGGAGAAAGCGGGGGCCGACTGGGTGGTGGACGACATGCGGGACCTTCTGGAGATTCTGGCGTAACGGTCGTTACGGTAAGCTGGCCAGTTCGGTGGCCCTGCACCTCGAGGACGTGCCCAACGTTGTTACGCGTCCTGTCAGCCAGTGGTCCGTTCGTCCTGTCCCCCGCAAGCTGTCCGGGTCCGAGTACGGAAAGCAGTGCCCCATGACGAGCGCGCCCATCAGCCCTGCCCTCCCAGCCGGAAGCTGCGTGTAACCTGCCACGCGTGGTGCCCGCGCAGCATGTGCACGCGGTCCACCAGGATGGTGCCATGCAGGCCGAACCCGGCCAGCGATTGCCAGGCCTCGGTGAACTCGTCGCGGCGCAGGCGTGAGGCAATGGTCAGGTGCGGCGTGTAGCCCGTGCCCTCGTATCGGTCTGTGATGGTCTCCACGTAGCCCTCCAGGGCATCCAGCAGCCGCAAGTGAAGCTGGCGCAGCGCGGGCGAGTCATCCACCCGGGCGTAGATCACCGAGGTTTCAAAGGAGGCAAGGCCGTGAATCTGCAGTTCAAAAGGTTCCACCTGTTCACAGACTTCCTCCAGGTGATCGCCCACAATGGCGCCGGTACTGCGCAGGTAAAACGGAGACTTGACAGTGATGTGCGCCGGCACCTGGTGCCGGAAGAGGGGGTGGAGCGTGGCCAAGTTCTTTAGCTGCCGCTCCATCTGGGGTCCGGGTCGGACGACCACGCTGTAGGGATAAGCTGGCCCGGACGTGCCCAGGAATTGCAGGCCTTCCAAAGGTCAGGACCGACCCTCCGCCGACGTGCCGCCGGTCACGCCGCCGGCGGAACCCACGAACTGGCTGACGAAGTGGTCCGCGTTCAGTCGCTCGCCCGTGGCCTGGCGAAGCAACTCGTTCCAGGGGTAGCGCGAGCCCAGGCGGAAGATGCGGTCGACCAGGAACCGCCCGGCCCGCGGGTTGTCGATCAGGACGTCGGCCGGTTCCGTGAGACGTCCCGCCCTTTCGGAACCAGGCGCGGCCTCACGCGCCAGCGTGGCGCGCACCTGGGCCGCGGTCAGCTCGCCCAGGATGTAGTTCTGGTAGTACACGGGGGCCGTGCCCAGGTGAATCTTGGCCGCATAGTCCGGCTCGTTGCGGCCCTCCGGCCGCCGCACCAGCTGCAGCCGTTCCACCAGGTCCCACCAGAGGCGGTTGAGGTCCTGGCTGGGGTCGCCGTACATGGCCCGCTCAAAGTACACCATCACCAGGCCCCAGCGGACGAAGACCAGCATGGCCAGCGTCAGGTAGTCCCGCACCCGCGCCTGGATGGACTCTGCGTCCCGGCGGTCCGCTCCGGCGTACGTCTGCAGCCAGCGGGCGTTCTTGGTCAGGGCGCCCATCAGCATGGCGATGGCCTCGGTGCTGGAGATGTGGGCCTCCGTCCGCAGCAGGTATGGTAGCTCCGGGTTGTGGTACTTGCCATAGACGCCGTGGCCCAGCTCGTGAAGGATGGTGGAGGCCCATAGCTCGTTATCCTTCAGATTGGCCAGGATGCGCACGTCGCCCCGGCGGTCCAGGTCCATGCAATAGGCGTGCTGATTCTTGCCCTCGCGTTCGAACAAATCGCTGCGGGCCAGAATGTCGTCTACGTCCAGGCCAAGGCCGCGGTAAAAGTCACGCGCCATGTCGCGCACGTCCTTGCCGCGGAAGAATCGGTCGAGGTCCAGGTCCGGCGCTGACGGCGGCTCCTGGAAGAAGGGGTCCGCCAGGTGCCAGGGCCGCAGGGCCTCGACCGCCACCCCGAAGCGCTCTGCGAGCTGTCGGTCCAGCCGGCCCTTGGCCTCGGCAAAGGGGGCGGCGGTGCGCTCTTCCAGCCGGTCCAGAACGATGAACAGCTCGTCCTCGTCAATCTCCTGCAGGGCCAGGGCCATGGCGTAGTAGTCCTGGAAGCCCAGGTCGCGGGCCACGCGATTGCGAAGCTCCACCAGTTCCAGCAGCCTGGGGGCTACCTCACCGCCGATCTGCTTGCTGGCCTCCCAGGCCTGGCGCCGCAGGTCGCTGTCGTTCTCCTCCGTCAGGATCTCCTTGATCTCGTTGTCCGAGACCCGCCGGCCGCGGTATTCCGCCCGGAAGTTGGTGAAGGTGCTCTCCAGCTCGGTCTCCCGGCGCACCAGCTCGGCTATGGTCTCCTTCGGTATCTGATTGCCCAGGTACTCGTTGTAGAGCAGGTCCAACTGCCGGGCGAGAAGCGGATCCTGCACCTGGCCGCTGCTCCGCCATGACTTCAGCAGGGCAAACTGCTCCCGATTGGCGAACAGCCCCATCAGATCCTGGCGGAGCCGGACGTATTCCTGCTCGGCTTCCTCGCCGCCGCCCGTTGTGGCGCGCCAGTAGGCCTCCGAAATGCCCCTGGAGAGGCGCTCCACCTCCGGCACGGTCCGGTCCAGGAAGTCCCTGGCCTCTTGTTCCACCGCATTCATCGCTGTCCCGCCCCCCGTGAGTATTCTCTTTCTCTGTCAGAACAGAAGCGGGGCCGGCTACTCCCGGTCCCGTTCAAATCCATGGAAGCGGGTCCCCTGCGAGGTCAGCATGCCCACATCGCCTTCGGCGGTCTCGCCGTAAACGCGGGCGCCCACCTGAAGCTCCAGCCGGTTGCCTTGCTCGTCCTCAAACGTGGCGTAGTAGCTGGTGTGAGCCGGCGAGTTCCCCTGGCCGCCCCAGACGTGGGTCTGCTTGCTCACCACCCAGGCGGGACGGGTGTCCACCGGCCGCCCGTTGTTGCGTATCCAGGTGGACAGGCCTGATACTAGTACGTAGATGAACCCCCCGATCACAAGCAAGGGAACGACGGTGAACATCACCCCGAAAAGGCCGCCGCCCGGCCCTCCAAATGGACTTGGCATCATGAACAGGCCCTCCCATCGTCCTAATCACTTCTGGCACTCGGGTTCCGAGTCCTGCCGGTCTTGGGATGGGGAATGCCCTGCCGACCGCAAACTAGGCCCGCGGCCCAGACTGACCCAACAGGAGGAGAGTACCACGTGAATGACGCAAGAGTTGCCGCCAGCTTCGGACCCAAGATTGTGGTGGTGGGCAGTGGGGCCGTTGGCTCTACCTTCGCCTACACGGCGGTCTTGAGAGGCCTCGCCGGCGAGCTGGTGCTGATCGACGCCAATGCCGCCAAGGCGGAGGGCGATGCCCTGGACCTCAACCACGGGCTTCCCTTTGTGCCTCCGGTTCGCATCTGGGCCGGCAATTACGATGATGCCAGCGGCGCCGACGTGGTGGTTCTGACCGCCGGCGCCAGCCAGAAGCCGGGGGAAAGCCGCCTGGACCTGGTCAAACGCAATGCCGCCATCTTCCGCGACATCGTGCCCAGGGTGGCGGAACAGGCGCCCGAGGCCATCCTGCTGGTGGCCACCAACCCGGTGGACGTGCTGAGCCACCTGACGTACAAGCTGTCCGGGTTTCCTTCGGCCCGCGTGATCGGCTCCGGGACTCTCCTCGATTCGTCCCGGTTCCGCTTCCTCATCGGCCAGGCGGCGTCCGTCGACCCGCGCAGCGTTCACGCCTACATCATAGGCGAGCACGGCGACACGGAGCTTCCCGTCTGGAGTCGGGCCAGCATCGCCGGGGTCAGCCTGACGGAACCGTCCCCCTATTGGGACCTGACCGGCGACCCGTCCCAGCGGGAGCGCATCTTTGAGCGGACCCGCGATGCCGCCTACCACATCATTGAGAAAAAGGGCGCCACCTTCTACGCCATCGCCCTGGCCCTGGCGCGCATTGTGGAGGCGGTGCTGCGCGACGAGAACGCCGTCCTTACCGTCTCCACCCTGCTGCAGGATTTCCACGGCATCTCCGACCTCTACATGGGCGTGCCGGCCGTGGTGGGCCGCGCCGGCGTCCGCCAGGTCCTCAGGCCCTCGCTGGACGAGGTGGAGCTGCAGCGCCTGCAGCGCTCTGCCGCGGTGCTGCGGGAGACGGTCAACTCGGTCCTGTAGCCCGGGCCGGCGGCCCGAACGAGCCAGACGGCGCGGGCGGCAGGATTTTCCGCACTTTGTGGACAAGTAAACCACTAAAGGAGGATGTCCATGAGCGACAACGCTGAGCTTACGGTCGGCGTTCCCGCGCCCGACTTCACGCTGCCCGCCTCCGGCGGACAGACCGTTTCCCTGCACGACCTGCGCGGACGCAAGGTGGTCCTCTACTTCTACCCCAAGGACGACACCCCCGGCTGAACGGCTGAAGCCACGGCCTTCCGTGATCAGAAGGCCCAATTCGACCATGCGGACGCCGTTATCCTGGGCGTAAGCAAGGACTCCTGCAGGTCCCACGACAAGTTCATCGCCAAGTACAACCTGCCGTTCCTCCTGCTCTCGGATGAGGAGGGGCAGGTCTGCAACCTGTACGACGTGCTCAAGCCCAAGACCATGTACGGCAAGACCCGCTTGGGCATTGAACGCAGCACGTTCGTCATCGACCGGGACGGCATCCTGCGCCGCATTGACCGTAAGGTCAAAGTGGACGGGCACATTGACCAGGTTCTGGAGTTTGTCCGCAGCCTGCCCTGAGTCGCCCCGGCGTCCGGCCTAAGTCGGCGCCCCGGTGCACGGGAGGTGGGGCTTCTGCCCGGCCTTAGCCGCTTCCCTGAGGAAAAGGTCTTCAAGGATCCCGTTCACAACTACATCTACGTGTCGGACTCGCTGATCTGGGACCTGATCAACACCAGGGCCTTTCAGCGGCTGCGCCGCATCCGCCAGATGGGCACCTCTTACCTGACCTTCCACGGCGCGGAACACAGCCGCTTTGCCCACGCCCTGGGCGCCTATGAGCTGATGCGCCGGGTCCTGGCCCACTTCCACCGCAACGCCCCGGACTGGCCCGACGACCAGCGCCTCTGGTACCTGGGCACCGTGGCCGCCCTGGTCCACGACCTGGGCCACGGGCCGTTCTCCCACGCCATGGAGCAGGCCTTCCACACCCGCCACGAGGAGTGGACCATCCGCATCCTGTTGGAGGACCCGCAGGTAACGGCGGTTCTGTCGGCGGTGGACGACCGGTTCGGCCGGGACGTGGCCGACATCATCTCCGGCCGCTCCGAGCACCGGGTGCTGACGTCGCTCATTTCCAGCCAACTGGACGTGGACCGCATCGACTACATCCTGCGCGATGCCGTGGCCACCGGCGTCAACTACGGCCGGCTGGAACTCGACCGGCTGATCCGCACCCTGCGGCCATATCCGCTGGTCGCAAGCGGCACGACCGGCAGCGCCGACGGCGACATGGCCGTGGTTATCAAGAAGAGCGGCGTCCACACGGTGGAGCAGTACATCCTGGCCCGGTACCTGATGTACGTTCAGGTCTACCTCCACCCGGTGACCAAAGGCAGCGACGTGGTGCTGAACCTCATCCTGGAGCGCGCCCTGGAGAACGCCCGTCAGGGGAGGCTCAACCATGTGCCGCGGCCCCTGCGCCCCTTCCTGGAGAAGCCGCCGGCCCAGTTGGAAGTGGCCGAGTACCTGGCCCTGGATGAGTCTGTCCTGGTGGCCGCCTTTGCCGAGTGGCAGCGGGAGTCGGACCCCATCCTGGCGGACCTGGCCAACCGCTTCCTGGACCGCCGGCTCTACGAATACGTGGACCTTCCCGCCGACCGCCCGGAGCTTCTGCCGGACCTGCAGGAGGCGACCCGGCAGGCCGGCCTTGATCCGGCCTACCACCTGGCCGTTGATCGCGTCGCCTCGAGCCCCTACTATCACTACACCCAGGGTATCCTGGTGATGGATGAGCATGGCCGCCTGGCGGACCTTGCCGAGTTCTCGCCCCTGGTGCGCGCCCTGACCTTCGAAGAGGCCGAGCGCCAGCGCCTCTATGTGGCACAGGACCTCATCCAGCCGGGCCCGGCGAGCGAGCGCCTGCGCCGGCTCCTCAGGGAACTCAGCCAATCCGCGTAGAAGCCATCACCCCGGCAATCATGAGGCCCCTGCCGCGATCAGCGGCAGGGGCCCTGTTTGTTTGGCGTGGGCCTCTGGTCCACTTAGGCAAGCAAAGACTTGATTGACGGTACCCATGTGACATCAGTAGCATGAAAAGGGGAGTGTATACCCCTAGGGGTACAGGTATGGAAGGCCCCGCTGCCGCCCGTCCGGAGGCCAAGAGCCCTGAGATGGCAACCGGGTCCGGCTCAGATTTGTGAAACGTAGAGCTTTCACAAAAGGGAGGAGAGGCGGAAGGCATGGGCAAGACGGTCCGAATCGCAGCCCTGCTGCTGGGCGCTGTGGGCCTGGCGGGAGCCATCACCTGGTATGGGCTCTCAACGCGGGCGGAAGCGGCCTGCGGGGCATCGACCTCATCCTGCAAGACCTGTCACGAGATCCAGGGGAAGGACCCGGTGTCGAAGAACGGTGCATGGCATACCGACCACGCCGCTTTCGACTTCTGCGAGTTCTGCCACGGAGGCGTAACCAAGGAGACCACCGCCGAGAAAGCGCACCAGGGGATGCGCCCGGCCCTGGAGGACGCGCAGAAGTCCTGCGCCACCTGCCACGCCAATGACCTGGCCGCCCGGGTGGCCAAGTATGGCGGCTCAGCTCCCTCCGGCGGCGCTCCTGCGGCCGGCGGCACTAGCCCGGCCACCAATCAGAACTCGGGTAGCGCTACCCCGCCTCCGCCGCCGGCGGCTTCCGCCCCGGCGCCCGCCGCCCCGGCCGGGACGCAGGACGTGCTGGACTTCAACCGCCGCCTGCCCGGCGAGCCCCAGCCCCCGAACCGCGGCAACCAGGTTCTCTGGGGGCTCAACGCTCTGGCCGCCCTGGGTCTGGCCGGCACGTACTGGATGTACGAGAAGAAGCCCCGGACCCGCAAGGACGCAGCCGCATCCCGTCAGTCCTTTGCCGACGCTGTGGGAATGGCGATGCCCGCTGAGCGCGCCGAGCTTGTCACGCTGCTAGCCCAGTGCGACGCCTCCACGCTGGAGGCCCTCGAGCAGGTGCTGCATCAGGACGGCGGCCCGGCCATGCTCCGCCGCCTGGCACGGTTGGATCTTAGCCTGGTGGGTCGCCTGGAGACCTTGAGCCGGGAGGAGCTTCTCCTGGTGCTGTCCCTGGCCCGCGGCCAGAAGAACTGAGGAGGCGGGAGCATGGGCCTGATGGAGATCATGAAGAAGAAAAGCTGGTCGCCCTATGCCGCCGGCGCCTTCCTGGGCGTGGTGGCCACCCTTGCCTACTGGCTGTCCGATCAGCTTCTGGGCGGCTCCGGCACCTTTGAGACCCTGGACAGCACCATCCTGAAGGCCACCGGCGCCCCGTGGGCGGAGCAGATGTACTTCAAGTACATCATGCCGGCAGGGCTGAACTGGCAGTTGTTCCTGATCATCGGCGTCGTCCTGGGCGCCTTCGTCTCGTCCAAGTCCTCCGGCGACTTCCACATCGAGACGGCCCCGCCCCAGTGGGTGGAGACCTTTGGCGGCAACCGCTGGACCCGCTGGATCTCGGTGTTCCTGGCCGGCGCCATCCTGGAGTACGGCGCAGGAATCGCCGGAGGCTGCACCAGCGGCCTGGCCATCTCCGGCTCGCTGCAGCTGGCTCCGGCCGGGTTCCTCTTCATCGGCGGTATGTTTGCCTCCGGCGTGGTGACAACCAAGCTGCTTTACGGGAGGAAGTACTGATGGGACAGTACGCCCTGGCCCTGGTCTTTGGCATGGGTTTTGGCCTTGCCCTGCAGAAGGCCGGACTCTCCAAGTACCACAAGATCGTGAACGTGTTCCGGTTTAAGGACATGGCGGTCATGAAGTTCATGATGACCGCACTGATCGTCGGCATGGTCGGCGTCTTCGGCCTGAACGAACTGGGCCTGCTGGAGATGAGCAAGGTCAACGAGACCTACGTGGTAGGCAACGTGGTCGGCGGCCTGATCTTCGGCGTGGGCATGGCCATCGGCGGACTGTGACCGGGCACCTGTGCCGCCGGGAGCGGCCAGGGCAGCCTGGATTACCTGATTCCCGCCGTGCTCGGTTTCCTCTTTGGGGGCATCCTCTTCGGCCTGAGCTACAACAGCGTGTACATGCCCATCTACAAGCTGGCCAACATCGGTCCGGTGACCATGGCAAGCCTTTGGAACGTCAGCCCCTGGCTGATTATCTTGCTCTTCACGCAGGTCTCCCTGCTACTCTTCTATTTCTTTGAAAAGCACAACGTCTAGGGAGGTTCGTCCTATGCCCAAGGATACCAAGCAGTCGGAGGGCATCGGCCAGATCTTCACCTGGGACCAGTTGGTCAGCCGCCGGCAGTTCATTGGCTACAGCAGCGCCGCGGCGGCGGGTCTGGCCGCCGCCGGCGTCCTGGCGGGCGGAGCCCGCCCGGCCAGGGCCAGCGGTTCCGCCTCTGCCGGTGAGCAAGGCGAGCGCGTGGTGAAGACCCTCTGCGAGATGTGCGTCTGGCGCTGCGGTGTGGACGCCAGGGTTCGCGACGGCGTTGTGGTGAAGCTGGAAGGCAACCCCGACCACCCGGCCAACCGCGGCAAGCTCTGCCCCCGCGGCAATGCCGGCCTCCAGGTCCTGTATGACCCGGACCGGCTCAAGTTTCCGCTGATGCGGGTCGGCGACCGGGGGAGCGGGCTGTTCCGCCGCGCCTCCTGGGACGAGGCTCTGGACTACACGGCGGGCGAGATGAAGCGGATCAAGGAGAAGTACGGGCCGGAGGCCATGGTTTTCAGCTCCACGCACAACCTCTCCCAGCCCTACTTTGAGAACCTGCTGCGCGCCTACGGCAGCCCCAACTACGGCACCCAGCGCAGCCTCTGCTTCAACTCCATGACCATCGCCAACCTCTTCACTTTCGGCCAGGCGCAGCCCGGAACCGACTACGCCCACGCCAAATACGCCATCTTCTCCGGGCGCAACCTGGCGGAGTCCATTTCCAACAACGAGACCCAGGACTTTGTCGACATGGTGAACCGCGGCGCCCATGTGGTCCTGCTGGACCCCCGCTTCACCAAGTCGGCCGCCAAGGCCAGCGAATGGCTGCCCATCCGTCCCGGCACGGACCTGGCCTTCTATCTGGCCATGGCCAACGTCATCGTCAGGGAGAAGCTCTACGACGAGAAGTTCCTGCAGGCCAACACCGTTGGCTTTGAGGAGTATGCGAAGGAAGTGGACCCCTACACGCCCGAGTGGGCGGAGGTCCGCACGGAGATCCCGGCGCGCACCATCCGCCGCATTGCTCAGGAGTTTGCCGCCGCCCGGCCGAACGCCTTTGTACACCCGGGCTGGCGCACCTCCAACTTCCTCAACTCCTTCCAGACCGAGCGGGCCATGGCGGTGCTCAACGCGCTGATCGGCAACTGGAACCAGCCGGGCGGCCTGATCCCCAGCGCCGGGGAGGAGGGGGGGCCGGAACTGGGCACCCTGCCCCAGCCGGCCTACCCACCGGTCACGGCCATGCGCCTGGACGGCGTGCCCTGGAAGTTCCCGCTG
This sequence comes from Bacillota bacterium, assembly GCA_050260815.1. Taxonomy (GTDB): domain Bacteria; phylum Bacillota; class Sulfobacillia; order JAMDAP01; family JAMDAP01; genus JAMDAP01. The sequence continues at coordinate 17,834 of JBLNCQ010000114.1, read as the reverse complement.
GTGCCCCTGGTCTACGGCATTTACCAGAACATCCGCGACGCCGTGCTCTCCGGGCAGCCCTACCAGGCGCGCGGCTGGCTGGTTTCGCGCCAGAACCCCGTCCTGTCGCTGCCGGACCGGCGCAAGACCATTGAGGCCCTGAACAAGCTGGAGCTGCTGGCGGTCATAGACGTGATCCCCAACGACACCGCCTACTACGCCGACGTCATCCTGCCGGAGTCCAGCTACCTGGAGCGCTACGACCCGGTCATCGCCACCGGCAACCGCATCTTCCTGCGCCAGCCGGTGATCGAGCCCCTCTACGACACCCGCTCCGCCCTGATGATCTTCAAACAGCTGGGCGAGCGGCTGGGGCTGGGCGAGTACTTCCCCTACAAGAACGAGGAAGAGCTGGTGGCCGCCCAGATGAAGCCCTTCGCGGTCAGCCTGGACGAGTTCAAGGCCAGGGGGTACTATGACGCGCCGCCGAAGTCGGAGGAGGCTGAGGCGAAGCCGTCCGAGGCGGAGGCGACGGTTGCCGCCGAGCTCGCCGGCGCCGCTGAGCCCGCTACAGACACCGCCGGCGCCGCTGAAGCCGCTGCCGGGCCCGCTGCCTCGGAGGCCGTCGCCCCGGAGGCCGGCGCCGCCGAGCATGCTGCGGCGGGGCTCACATTTCAGACGACCAGCGGCAAGATTGAAATCAGTTCCGCGCTGCTGGCCCAGGTGGCGGGCAAGGGCGTGCCCATCTGGGAGGAGCCGGCGGCTCCCCCTCCGGGCAAGTTCTACCTGCTCACCGGCAAGGTGGCGCAGCACTCGCAGATGGGTACTCAGAACAACCGCTGGCTGCACGACCTCTTCCCGGAGAACCCGGTCTGGATCCACACCAGCGTGGCCGCCAGGCTGGGCGTTGGGACGGGCGATGTGGTCGTGGTGGAAAGTTCCGTGGGCAAGGTCCGCACTCGGGCCTATGTCACCGAGGGCATCCGACCCGACTGCGTGTTCATGGTGCCGGGCTTCGGCCACCTGTCCAAAGCGCTGCGGACCGCCTACCAGAGCGGCGTCAGCGACTCGGCGCTGCACGAGACCTATGCCGACCCCATTGCGGGCTCGTCGGCCCTGAGCCAGACCTTTGTCACCGTCAGCAAGGCATGAGGAGGCGATGACCCGTGGCTAAGCGCTATGGCTTTGTGATGCTGACGGCCCGGTGCATCGACTGCAAGGCCTGCACTGTGGCCTGCCGGGCCGAGAACGAGGTCCCCATCCCGAACAGCCGCAACTGGATCAAGAGCAGCGGCATCACCGGTGTCTTCCCCAACCTGCAAGAGACCTTTCAGCCGGCCAACTGCATGCACTGTGATAACGCGCCCTGCGTGGGCGTGTGCCCGACCGGCGCCTCCTATAAGCGGGAAGAGGACGGCATTGTCCTCATCCACCAGGAGAAGTGCATCGGCTGCCAGTACTGCATCCAGGCGTGCCCCTACGGTGCCCGCTACCTGAACGAGGAAACAGGCGCCGTGGACAAGTGCACCCTCTGCGTCCACCGCCTGGACAAGGGCCTGGAGCCCGCCTGCGTGGCCACCTGCCTGGGCAAGGCGCGCGTTGCCGGTGACCTGAACGACCCGACCAGCGCCGTGTCCAGACTGCTGGCAGCTTTCCCCCACTACCAGGCGGCCGCTGAAGCGGGCACCGGACCAAACATCTACTACATTGACGTGCCGGTGCCGGCGGACTTCCTCGAGAAGGCCGGTGCCACCGCCACCATGAAGGTGGCGGACGCCCTCGTGCCCGGCGCGCCCGCCCGAGAGACCGGCTCACCGGCCCGGGCCCTGGCCTCCATCGAAGGAGGTGCGAACCATGCATGAGATGTCCTGGGGCTTTCTCATCGTCCTCTACCTGTTCCTGGCCGGCGTGAGCGCCGGCGCCTTCGCCACCTCCGCCGCAGTGCTGCTTGGCAGCGGGGAGCGGCACCGCCGAACCGTCGCCTGGGGCGCCTTTTTGGCGCCATTTCCCGCGGCTGTGGGCACCGGCCTGTTGGTCCTGGACCTGGGCCGTCCCCTTGCGTTCTACTGGCTGTTCACCACCCTGCGGCCGACGTCGCCCATGTCCTTCGGCGTCTGGTTCCTCACCGCGTTCCTCATCATCAGCGTGTTGTACTTCTTTGTCTGGCTCCCCCACGGCTGGCGCGCAGCCGTGGCGCGCGTTCTGCCGAAGGGCTGGCGGGCTGCGGCCGGCGGCCCTGACGAAGGCCTCCGCCGCACGCGGCGCACCCTGGCAGGCGTGGGCCTGCCCTTCGCCGTGGGCGTGGCCATCTACACCGCCATCCTGTTAGGTGCCAGCACCCGTCCGCTTTGGGGCTCGCCGCTCATGCCCCTGCTGTTCCTCTTCTCCGCCATGTCCACCGGCCTGGCCGGAGTGATGGTCTCCGTCCTCCTGGCCCGATGGACCGAAGCCCGGGCGGGGGCGCACGTCGCCGCCGTACCCGGGACCGCCCGGGCCGAGGCGGCCGCCGCTTCATCCGGAGCGCACGCCGACCCGGAGATGAACCTGCTCCTCCGGGGCGACCTGGTCCTTTTGGGCCTGGAGCTTGCCACCCTGCTGCTGATGATCCTTTACAGTCGCCTGGGAACCCTGACGGCCCGGAAGGCCTGGGACGTCATGCTGGCCGGGTCCTACGCCTGGCTGTTCTGGCTGGGGCCCATGCTGGCGGGCGTACTGCTGCCCATCGTTCTGGAGGCCGCTGAACTGAGGCACCACGCCCACCCGGCCAGACGCCCGGCCCCAGTCCCGACGGTTCCGACCCTGGGGCTGCTCACCGGCACGCTGGTCCTGGTGGGCGGGTTCCTGCTCCGCTACGTCATCGTCTATGCCGGCCAGGCCTTTGCCTGGTACACGCACTAGCACGCTGTGCCCGGGCCTGGGTGCCCTGGGCTCCCGAAAGGATGGACGCACCATGTCGGAGGGAAGAGCGGACAGCTTGGAGGGGAACGGGATTACCCGGCGCGTCCTCCTGGCCGGCGGCCTGGGCGCCCTGGCCCTGGCCGGCCTCGGCCTGCTGGGACCGTTCTTCCGTCTGATGGCCACCTCGCCCCCGGATGGGGACACGAGAGGTCGACTCAAGCCTATGGACCTGGGGGAGGCGTCCAGGCTGGCGGCGGACCTCCCTCCCGGGTCTTGGCGGCAGGTGCCCGAGACACACTGCTGGATCAGCCGCGACGAACGCGGACTGCAGGCACTGGCAGGCACGTGCACCCACCTGGGCTGCGCTGTCCGGGCAGAGGGCAGCGGGTTTGCCTGCCCCTGCCATGCCAGCCGCTATGATGCTGAGGGCCGGCCTGTCCAGGGGCCGGCCCGGATCGCCATGGCCCGAGCCCTGCTCCGTCTGGACGCTCAGGGTCACGTCTGGCTGGATCTCAGCCGGACGGTTGACGCAAGTTTCCGCCTGCCCCTGTAGGGGCCGGCCCTGCTCTGCAGCAACGCACGGAACATGGGCTGCCCCGCTGCTCACCGTCTCTCTGGAGGTGACGCCTGTGGCGCTGCCGGAGCGACACGCGCCCATGCCAACCCAACCGGGTCCCGCCGCAAGACCAGGCGTGCGAACGCTGACCAGGCGCCGCGGCTTCCTGTCCCACGGCCGTCCCGGCTGGGTGCCTGCCTCAGCCGCCCGATTCCGCTATACCTATGGCCTGGGAGGGGCCTCGGTGCTGTTGTTCCTCCTGCTGCTGGTCACGGGCCTTCCCCTGCTGTTCCAATACCAGCCCGGAGATGGCGCCTACCGCAGCCTGGCCAACCTGACTTACGTCCTGCCCTACGGCTGGCTCTTCCGCTCGCTCCACTTCTGGGCGGCGCAGATGCTGGTGGTGACGGTACTGTTCCACCTGCTGCGCGTGGCCCTGACGCGGGCCTTCCTGCCGCCCCGCCGGTTCAACTGGTGGCTGGGCGTCGGGCTCCTGGTGCTGGTGGTGGGCCTTGACTACACCGGCTACCTGCTGCGTGGCGACCTGGAGGCCGTTTCCGCAGCCACGGTGGGGTGGAGCATCCTGCGGTCGGTGCCGGTGGTGGGCCAGGCGCTGGCCGCCCTCATCTTCGGCTCGGGCGGGCAGGGGGCCCTGCTGGGCCTATCGGCCTGGCACAGCTCGGTCTTTCCGCTGGCGGGCTTCGGCGTGATGGGCTGGCACCTGTGGCACGTCCGCCGCGATGGCGGAATCAGCCGCCCGGCAGCGGACGACGGAACCCACATCCCGCTCTCGCAGCTTGCCGCGCGCGAGTGGGTGGCCGGCCTGGCGGTCGCCAACCTGGTGCTGCTCCTGGCCCTGCTTCTGCCTCCCGGGCTCGGTCTGGCGCCAGACCAGCCGTCGGTCGCGCCGGTGCCGGCGCCCTGGGTGTTTGGCGCAGTACAGGTGCTGCTCCACCGGCTGTCCCCCTTCGTGGCGGGCGTGGCCGTTCCGCTGGCCGCGGTTCTGCTGCTGGGGTCGGCGCCCTACCTGGAGGAGAGGCGCCCCTGGCTGGGGCGTACTCTGGTGCTCGCTGTCGCCACATGCTTCACAGCCCTAACGCTCTACTTCTGGTGGCAGGTCTGACCTGCCCGCCCACAGGAGGTGGCCGGGATGAAATCGGGCCCGGTCCCCGCCCCGGACCGGCACGGTCGGCGGGGGCCCGTTCTTGCCGCCTCGTTCGCACTGCTCAGCCTGGGCCTGCTGGCCCAGGTGGCGTGGGTGAACCTGCGGCAGGACCGCCGGCAGGAATGGCAGGCGTACCAGGACCTGTACTTCCAGCGAGAGGGCATTGACCGCAGTCCGCAGGTGGTCAGCCTGACCCTGCCCGACGGACGTGTAGATCGGTGCCAGACCTGCCACCTGGGCATCGAGGAGATCAGCCCCAGCCACCCGGTGGAGGTCCTGGGGTGCATTGGCTGCCACGGCGGCAACGGCCTTTCTCTGGACAAGACCGAGGCCCATGAGGGACTTGTGGGCGGCGGCAACCCCGGCGACCTGCGCGTGGCCCAGCAGAGCTGCGGCACAGGGCCGAACGGTGCAGCCTGCCACAGCGGCAGGGAGCACCCCGAACTGAACATGGCCGGGCGGTTGGCGCAGAGCCCGATGGCCAGCAAGGCCGGCGAGATCAACCAGGTGCGCGTGGCCTTTGGCCTGCAGAAGGACGCGGAGCGGCCGGCCTTTCCCGTGGACGGATCGCCCGCCGACATCACCGCGCCGCTGGACGGGCACCCCCAGGAGGAGGCGTTCCAGCAGAACTGCCTATCCCAGTGCCACCTGTGGGGCGGCGCCCACGGCGACGCCGGCCGGACTTACTCCGGCGGCTGCAGCGCCTGCCACTACCTGTACAACCGGTCCGGCACCTACGAGGGGAAGGACGTCACCATCTCCAAGGACCAGGCGGGCCACGGCGCCGTCCATCGACTGACCGCCAGCATTCCCTACACGCAGTGCAACGCCTGCCACAACCAGGGCATCCACTCGCTGGTCTCGATGACCTTTGAGCGGCGGACAGACCTGCCCACGAGTTCCCACGCTCCCACCACAGACGGGGCCGCCTGGGCCGCCCGGGTGCGCGAGTACTACATTCCCGGCGAGAGCTACGCCCGCTGCGAGGTCTCCCTGGACTGCATCGACTGCCACAGCCGTCATGACACGATGGGCGACCCGGCCCGCGACGGGAAGCCGGCGGGCAACAAGTATCAGGCGCAGTCCGTCCGCTGCTATGACTGCCACGGCACAACGCAGGCGCCGCCGCGGAGCACGGTCATCAACGCCGGCGACCCAGCCCTGGCGGACCCGCGCTGGCTGCAATCCGGCTTCCCGTCGCTGCGGGTAGGCGACAGGGTGGGCCTCACCGGCGCCGGCGAGACGCTGCCGTTCCTGCGGTTTGAGGGAGAACGCTTGGTGCAGTACAGCAAGGTGACGGGCAAGCCGTTCGCCGTGCCGCTGGCCTACGGCTCCGCCTGTGAGCAGGACCCGGACGACCAGACCGCCGATGCCTGCCACAAATGCCACGATGTCTCGCAAACGATTCACACCCAGCCCCCCGCTCCTTGATCTTCCGCAGCCCTGTCCCCGAGCCGATTGTACCCGACCCGTTTCGCAGGCGATGTGCCGGCGCGTACATGAAACCACTGTACAAGGTCCATCCTGTAAGGGATGGACCTTGTTTCCTCCTAGCCCTTTGCCTGAACCCCGACCTTATCTATAATAGAGTTGCTAATCTTTGCTAAAGGGGACATGACGAATGGCAACCAGACCATGGGAAGGAGGGCGGCCTCCCGTTCAGGGGTCCCCCTGGGCCGAGGCCCTCTTCGACACGACGCGTTACTCCTGGTTGTGGCTAGTTCTCCGCCTGTATCTGGGTTATGAATGGTTCGTGGCCGGCTACCACAAACTGGGCAACCCGGCCTGGACCCAGACGGGCGAGGCGCTGAAGGCCTATTGGACAAGAGCAGTGGTGACCTCACCCAAGCCACCCATCTCCTTCGACTGGTACCGCAGTTTCATCCAGTACCTGCTGGACACCGGTTCGTACAGCTGGTTTGCGAAACTGGTGGTGTTTGGTGAACTGGCAGTAGGCGTGCTGCTCTTCCTGGGGGCGTTCACGGGCATTGCCGCTTTCCTGGGCGGCTTCATGAACTTCAACTTCATGATGGCCGGCTCCGCCAGCACCAACCCGCTGTTGTTCACCATCTCGATCTTTCTCATCCTGGCCTGGAAGGTGGCGGGGTACTACGGCCTTGACCGCTGGCTCCTGCCGGCGGTCGGCACCCCCTGGCGGCCGCACGAGCGCGAGGAGGGTGGGGTCGCCGCTCGGCAGCGCCGGCCCGCCCGCGGCACCTGATCCGCCCCTTGCCGCTCTCTGGACCCGATGGCCCTGCCGGACGGCGGCAGGGCTTTTTTCCGTCCCGGACTCCTTTTTATGTCTACCCCTGTTGCAGAGGGCCACTCGGGCCCGTATAATGTGTCCATAACTAGAAGCCAAATGTCCTCTTGGAAAGGACATAGCTGGGCGCGGGAGGCCTGTCATGACGCCGATGGATACCAGAACGCAGAAGTTCCCGGCCTGGCCGGGCGTGGTGGAGCGGTACCGACCGTTCCTTCCCCTGGACGGCCTGGCGCGCGTTGTGACCCTGCGGGAGGGAAACACCCCGCTGGTGGAGGCGCCCCGGCTGGGCGCCGCCCTGGGCATCCGGCTGTACCTCAAGCTGGAGGGGTGCAACCCCACCGGCTCCTTCAAGGACCGGGGCATGACCGTGGTCATGACCGGGGCCCTGGGCCGCGGCGCGCAGGCCGTGATCTGCGCCTCCACGGGCAATACCTCGGCCTCGGCCGCGGCTTATGCCGCGCGGGCCGGCCTGCCGTGCTTCGTGATTGTTCCCGGAGGGCAGGTGGCACGGGGCAAGCTGGCCCAGGCTCTGATGCACGGTGCCCGGCTGGTGCCGGTGGAGGGCAACTTCGATCAGGGGCTCGCGGCCGTGCGCGCCCTGGCCGGTGAGCACCCGGAGGTGGAGCTGGTTAACTCCGTCAACCCGCTTCGCCTGGAGGGTCAGAAGACGGCGGCCTTTGAGCTGGCGGACCAGCTGGGGGACGTACCCGATGTCCTGGCGCTGCCCGTGGGCAATGCCGGGAACATCTCCGCCTACTGGCGCGGGTTCCGCCAGTACCGGGAGGCGGGCTTGACGGGCCGGCTGCCGGTGCTGCTGGGGGTGCAGGCCGCCGGCGCCGCGCCGTTGGCCGAAGGACGCCCCTTTCCCAAGCCGGAGACAGTGGCCACGGCCATCCGCATCGGCAGCCCCGCCAGCGGGCACCTGGCCCTGCAGGCTGTGGCCGAGTCCCAGGGAAGCCTGGTGTCCGTCTCGGACGATGAGATTCTGGAGGCCTCGCGGCTGCTTGCCCGCAGTGAAGGGGTTTTTGCCGAGCCGGCCTCCGCGGCCTCGCTGGCCGGCGTGCGGAAGCAGGCCCGTTCCGGCCTGCTGGACCCCGGCGCCACCGTGGTGTGTGTCCTCACGGGACACGGCCTGAAGGACCCGGAGACGGCCCTGGCGGAGACGGACGGCCCCGCCCCAGTCAGGCCGGAGGTGCCCGCCCTAGCCCGGGCGCTGGGACTGTAGGATCGAATTCCGGAAGGAGCGACGCCCATGGTTACGGTTTGGGTTCCCGCCTCGTCCGCCAATCTGGGCCCGGGGTACGACGCACTGGGCCTGGCCCTGGACTTCGGTCTGGAGGTCACGCTGGAGGAGGCGCCTTCCGGCCTGGACATCCGCGTCGAGGGGGATGGTCAGGAAGAGATTGCCCGCGACGAGTCGAACCTCATTGTTCGGGCGGCGCAGCGCGTGTTTGAGCGGATCCGGCAGGGCCGGGCCCCTGAGAGCGGAGCCCGCGTCCCCAGGGGGCTGCGCCTCCTGATCCGCAACGGCATCCCCATCACGCGGGGGCTGGGTTCCAGCGCCGCCGCCATTGTGGCCGGCCTTCTGGCCGCCGACCGCCTGACCGGGGCGAACCTCGGCCTGGATGCCCTGGTGGCCCTGGGCACGGAAATGGAAGGGCACCCGGACAACATCGTACCGGCGTTCTACGGTGGCATCACCGTGGCCGTCTGGGAGGACGGCCGCGTCTTCCATCAGAGCATCCGCCCGCCGGAGGCCCTGCACCTGGTGCTGGCCGTGCCCGACTTCCACGTGCCAACGGAGGAGGCGCGCCGGCGCGTGCCGGAACAGGTCTCCCTGCAGGACGCCGTCCACAACCTGGGGCGCAGTTCCCTCCTGGTCGCCAGCCTGGCCTCCGGCCGCTGGGAGCTGCTGCGGGTGGCCATGCACGACAGGCTCCATCAGCCCTACCGCCGCCCGCTGGTGCCCGGCCTGGAGGAGGCCCTGGCCGCCGCCGAGTCCGCCGGCGCCGCGGGCGCGGCCCTCAGCGGCTCCGGCCCCTCGGTGCTGGCCCTGGTGCCGGGCGGGCCGGGTGCCCAGGCGGAGGCGGAGGGCGCCGCCTCCCGCGTGGGTCAGGCCATGGCTCAGGCCTTTCAGGGCCGCGGGGCGGCGTGTCAAGTACTGATCACGCGGATAGCGCCCTGGGGCGCCATGGTCCTGGCGGACAAGATGATGGCCCGCCGCACTTTCACCGCCGGACCCCTTGTCAGGGTTCCAAAACTGGTAGTATAATCCGACCAACACGGCCACCGGAGCTGTCCACACCAGAAGGGCAGCGAGCCGAAACCAATAGCGTCAAGGTTTTCCGGTACGGGCAAAACGGAAGTGTACCTGAGGGTTCCGCGCCACGGACGCCGCGCACACGCGTCTGGTGGCGGTCTGGTCCAAGCGGTACAGCCCCCTGTTGGTCAGGCGGGTACACCGTGGGTGTAAAAGACCCCAGCGGCAAGTTCCTCCCCTTTCACTGCAAGGGAAAGAGAATTTGCCGCGGCGGGTCTTTTTCTTATTGCCTTTTTGGCCGGCGCCGCCTGGCCCGGGTAGGCGACGACCACATGGACAGAGGGGGGAGGCGTGGAGATGAAGCGGCTGGTGACGTTGCTGGCGGAAAACCATCCGGGCGTGCTGACCCGCGTGGCCGGGCTCTTTGCCCGCAGGGGCTTCAACATTGAGAGCGTGGCCGTAGGAATCAGCGAGGTGCCCGGGCTCTCCCGCATGACCATCGGCGTGGAGGGCGACGAGGCCACCGTCGAGCAGGTGACCAAGCAGCTCAACAAGTTGATCCCGGTGCTCAAGGTGGCTGACCTGGACCCGCAGGAAGCGGTGACCCGAGAACTGGCCCTGGTGAAGGTCAACGCCGAGCCCTCCCGCCGCGCCCAGATTCTGCAGATCGTGGAGATCTTCCGGGCACGGGTCGTGGACGTGGGACCGCGGACGCTGGTGGTTGAGATCAGCGGCACGGGCGACAAGGTGGAGGCCCTGCTGGCCATGCTGAGGGAGTTCGGCATCAAGGAGGTGGTGCGCACCGGGGCCGTGGCCCTGGAACGTGGACAGCGCCTGACGAAACAGGAACGCGTGGAGGAGGAGGTCTCATGAGCCGAATTACCTACGACGCCGGCGCCGACCTGTCTCTGCTGGCAGGCAGGCGCGTGGCGGTGATCGGCTATGGCAGCCAGGGGAGAGCCCAGTCCCGGAATCTGCGTGACTCAGGGGTCAACGTGGTGGTGGGCCTGCGCCCCGGCAGCCCCAGCCGGCGGCAGGCGGAGGCGGACGGCCTGCGGGTCGTGTCCCTGGAGAGTGCGGCGGCCGCCGACGTGATCATGCTGCTTCTTCCTGACGAGCAGCACGGTCCGGTGTTCCGGGAGTACGTGCTGCCCCACCTGAGGCCGGGCAAGTCCGTGGCGGTTTCACACGGGTTCTCCGTGCACTACGGGCAGGTGGCGCCGCCGCCTGAGGTAGACGTCTGGATGGTGGCCCCCAAGTCCCCCGGCCACATGGTAAGGCGGCTCTACGAGGAAGGGCAGGGCGTGCCAGGCCTTGTGGCCGTACACCAGGACGCAACGGGACAGGCGGAGCAAACGGCCCTCGCCTACGCCCGGGGCATTGGCTGCACGCGCGCCGGCGTGCTGCACACGTCGTTCCGGGAGGAGACGGAGACGGACCTCTTTGGCGAACAGGCTGTGCTGTGCGGCGGCATGACGTCGCTGGTCAAGGCAGGCTTTGAGACCTTGGTGGAGGCGGGCTACGCCCCGGAGATGGCCTACTTTGAGTGCCTGCACGAGCTCAAGCTCATCGTCGACCTCATGTACGAGGGTGGCATGGCCCACATGCGTGACGCGATTTCGGACACCGCGGAGTTCGGCGACATGACTCGCGGGCCGCGGGTCGTGGCGGACAGCGCGCGCCAGGCCATGCGGCGGATCCTGGAGGAGATCCAGAGCGGCGCCTTCGCCCGCGAGTGGCTGCTGGAGAACCAGGTGGGCCGGCCCGCCTTCAAGGCCCTGGCGCGGCGTGAGGCGGAGCACCCCATCGAGGCCGTGGGCCGGGAACTCCGGGGCATGATGCCCTGGCTTCAGCCGAAGGGCGCCCGGGCCCGGACGGATGCGGCGGCGCCCGCCCAGCAGGTGGCAGAGCGCGCCACAACCCAGGAGACGGCTGCGGACTGATTGCGCTGGACACCGTGAGAACCGGATTTCATCGGGCCGGAGGTCCGGAAAGGGGAGATCGAACTTGGGGCTTGCCAGGTAGTGGAGGAACAGGAAAGGCGTCGCATCCAGATCTTTGACACGACGCTTCGCGATGGGGAACAGTCCCCGGGAGCCAGCCTCACGGCGGCGGAGAAAGTGGAGATTGCCCGTGAGCTGGACCGTCTGGGCGTGGACGTGATTGAGGCCGGATTTGCCATATCATCCGTGGGCGATTTTGAGGCCATCCGGCAGGTAGCCGCCGCGGTCCGGAGGCCGGCGGTGGCCAGCCTCTGCCGGGCGCAGCAGCCGGACATCGACCGAGCCTGGGAGGCCCTGAAGGACGCGGCGAGACCGCGGTGCCACGTCTTCCTGGCCACCTCTCCGGTGCACATGACCAAAAAGCTCAGGAAGACGCCGGGCGAGGTTCTGGCGCAGATAGCCGACGCGGTGGGCTACGCCGGCCGCAAGTTCCCCGAGGTGGAGTTCTCACCGGAAGACGCCACCCGTTCCGATCCCACCTTCCTGGCCCTGGCCTGCGAGGTGGCGGTGGCGGCGGGCGCCGGTATCATCAACATCCCTGACACCGTGGGCTACACCACCCCGGCCGAATACGCGGACCTGGTCCGGCTGGTGCGCTCCCGCGTCGGCGGCGTAACCATCAGCGTCCACTGCCACAACGATCTGGGGCTGGCCGTGGCCAACTCGCTGGCCGCCCTGGAGGCCGGTGCGGATCAGGTAGAGTGTACGGTGAACGGCATCGGCGAGCGGGCGGGAAACGCCTCCCTGGAAGAGCTGGTGATGGCCGTGCGCACCCGCGCCGACCGCTACCCCTTCCGCCTGGACGTCGACACCACCAGGCTGGTGCCCCTCTCGCAGCTTGTCTCGCGGTGCACAAGCATGCCCGTGCAGCCCAACAAGGCCATCGTGGGGGCCAACGCCTTTGCCCACGAGGCCGGCATCCACCAGGACGGCGTCCTGAAGGACCGCGCCACCTACGAAATCATGAAGCCCGAGGAGGTGGGCTGGGACGCCAGCCGGCTGGTGCTGGGCAAGCATTCCGGACGCCACGCCTTCCGGGAACGCCTTGGCGCTCTGGGCGTGGAGCTGGATGAGACCAGCTTCCTCCAGGCCTTCACCCGTTTCAAGCAGGAGGCCGATGCCAGAAAGCAGCTCACCGACCGCGACCTGCTGGCCCTGGTGAAGGAGGTGGCACGGCAGTGGGCATGACCATCACGGAGAAGATCCTGGCGGCCCACGCTGACCGCCCCGCCGTGGAGCCCGGGGAGATCGTCACCTGCCGGGTGGACCTGGTCCTGGGCAACGACGTAACCGCGCCAGTCGCCATCAAGGAGTTCCGCAAGATCGGCGTGGATCGCGTCTTTGATCCGGAGCGGGTGGCCCTGGTGGCCTCCCACTTTGCGCCCAACAAGGACATCGCCGCCGCCACCCAGGCCAAGGAGATGCGCGACTTTGCCCGGGAGCAGGGCATCCGCCACCACTACGACGTGGGCGACATGGGCATCGAGCACGCCCTGCTGCCGGAGAAGGGCCTGACCGTTCCCGGTCAGGTCATCGTCGGGGCGGACTCCCACACCTGCACCTACGGGGCCATGGGGGCCTTTTCCACCGGCGTCGGCTCCACCGACATGGCCGCAGCCATGGCCACGGGCACCATCTGGCTGAAGGTGCCGGAGACCCACCGCTTTGTCCTGCGCGGCAAATTGGGGCCCTGGGTGTCGGGCAAGGACCTCATCCTTTATCTCATCGGCCAGATCGGCGTCGACGGCGCCCTGTACGCGGCCATGGAGTTCGACGGCCCCGCCATCCGCGCCCTGTCCATGGAGGCGCGCCTGACCGTGGCCAATATGGCCATTGAGGCGGGGGCCAAGTCCGGCATCATCTCGCCCGACGAAATCACCCTGGCCTATCTCCGCAAGCGGGCCCAGTTCCCGGTTCGCCTCTACCGCAGCGACGACGACGCGCGCTTCGCCCGGACCTACGAGTTCGACGTCAGCCGGCTGGAGCCACAGGTGGCTCTGCCCTTCATGCCCGAAAACACCCGCCCCATCAGCGAGGTGGGGGACGTCCCCGTGGACCAGGTGTTCATTGGTTCGTGCACCAATGGGCGCATCGAGGACCTGCGTGTCGCCGCCTCCCTGCTCAGAGGGAACAAGGTCCACGACGGCGTGCGCTGCCTGATCATCCCCGCCACCCAGGGGGTCTACCTGCAGGCCATGCGCGAGGGCCTGCTGGAAGTCTTCCTTGAGGCCGGAGCCGCCGTCTCCACACCCACCTGCGGCGCCTGCCTGGGCGGCCACATGGGCGTCCTGGCGGAGGGCGAGCGATGCCTTTCTACCACCAACCGCAACTTCCCCGGCCGCATGGGCCATCCCAAGGCCGAGGTCTACCTGGCCTCACCCGCTGTTGCGGCGGCCACGGCCATCACCGGGCGCATCGCCCACCCGCGGGAGGTGGCGCGCCATGTCGCCTGAGGACGGCCGTTTCGGACCCGCCACACCCGTTGGGCCGTCCGCGCCTGTGGCGCTCCGCGGCCGGGCCCATGTCTTCGGAGAGAACATCGACACGGACCGGATCATCCCGGCCCGCTACCTCACGCGCCATGACCCCGCCTTCCTGGCCCAGCACTGCATGGAGGACGAAGACTCCACCTTCGCCTCCCGGGTGCAGCCCGGCGACTTCATCGTGGCGGGTGCCAACTTCGGCTGCGGCAGTTCGCGGGAGCACGCGCCCATGGCCATCAAGGCAGCGGGGGTGGCAGGGGTGATTGCTCCGACCTTCGCCCGCATCTTCTTCCGCAACGCCATCAACACCGGCCTGCCCATACTGGAATGCCCGGAGGCGGCGGCCGCTATCCAGTCGGGCGACGAACTGGAGGTGGACTTTGCCACCGGGGCCATCCGCAACCTGACCCGCTCGGCGGAGTACCAGGCCCGGCCCCTGCCGGAGTTCGTCCTGGAGATCGTTGCTGCCGGCGGGCTGATCCCCTACGCTCGCCGCCAACTGGGGACCGCGTCATGAACGGGGTGGACGGCAGGACCGTCGCTGTCCTGGAGGGGGACGGCATCGGTCCGGAGGTCATTCGCGAGGCCCGCAGGGTGGTGGATGCCGCGGCGGAAGCGGCCGGTCAGAAGGTGTCCTGGCGCCTGCTTCCCTTTGGCGGCCAGGCCATCGACCAGACCGGTGTGCCCCTGCCGGAGTCGACGCTGGCAGGATGCCGGTCGGCGGACGCGGTGCTGCTGGGCGCGGCGGGCGGCCCGCGGTGGGATCGGGACCTGCCGCCGGAGCGGCGTCCCGAGGCGGGTCTGCTGGCGCTTCGCAGCGGACTTGGCGTGTACGCCAACCTGCGGCCCATTCGGGCGATTCCCGCCGTCAGGGATGCCTCGCCTCTCCGCCCGGAGGTGCTGGAGGGCGCCGACCTGCTGGTGGTGCGCGAGCTGACAGGCGGCCTCTACTTCGGCCCCCGGGGGCGCAGTGACGGCCCCCCGGTTCGTTCCTACGACACCATGGTCTACACCGAAGGCGAAATCGAACGCGTGGTCCGTCTGGCCTTCCGTTTGGCGGCGGGCAGGCGCCGGCGGCTCGCCTCCGTTGACAAGGCCAATATTCTGGAGACCTCCCGCCACTGGCGGGAGACCGTGGAACGCGTCAGCCGGGAATATCCGGAGGTGGAGGTCGGCCACCTGTACGTGGACGCCGCCGCCATGGAACTGGTGCGGTGGCCGGCTACCTTTGACGTAATGGTGACGGAGAACCTGATGGGCGACATCCTCACGGACCTGGGAGCCGCCGTGGCAGGTTCCATTGGCCTGCTGCCCTCGGCCAGCGTGGGAGACGGCGGTCCCGGGCTCTATGAGCCCATTCACGGCTCGGCGCCGGACATCGCCGGCCGGGGCGTGGCCAACCCACTGGGGGCCATCCTCAGCGCCGCCCTGATGTGCCGCCTGTCCCTGGGCTGGCCGGAGGTGGCCGAAGCCATCGAATCTGCCGTGGACAGCGTCCTGGCCCAGGGGTGCCGCACGCCGGACCTGGCCCGTGGCCCCGCCCCCGGCGCCGGAGGCGGCATAGGTCGCGACGCTCGCAGGAAGGAAGCGGTGATCCGGATCGTCGGCACGCAGGATATGGGTCACCTGGTGGCCCGGGAGGCTGCCGCAGCCGCGTTGGGGGGTGAGATCCTTGCCCAATCGTGAGACGGAGGCCACCCAAGCACCGGCGCCCCAGCACCAGGACCAGTCCTGGCGGGTTTTTCCGGAGACCCTGGATGAGCCTGCCTTCTGGGCGGCCCAGGACATCACGGCCTGCTACAACCACGGCCGTTCGCCCGAGGAGTCTGGGGATCGATAGCGAGGAGGTGGAGACCATGGAAGGTGATCGTGCGGCAGCACCCCCGGCCCGTCGTTCGGCGGCCATCAAGGAGGGGGTGGAAAGGGCCCCCCATCGTTCCCTGCTGCGCGCTTTGGGCTGGACCCGGTCCGAGATGGAGAGGCCCCTCATCGGCGTGGTCTCGGCCAAGTCGGAACTGGTGGCCGGACACATGCATCTTGGC
This sequence comes from Bacillota bacterium, assembly GCA_050260815.1. Lineage (GTDB taxonomy): Bacteria > Bacillota > Sulfobacillia > JAMDAP01 > JAMDAP01 > JAMDAP01. The sequence goes on along the minus strand of JBLNCQ010000114.1, from coordinate 2,182 downwards.
CTTGTCGCCGAGGCGGTGAAGGCCGGCGTGCGGGACGCCGGCGGCATGCCGGTGGAGTTCTCCGTGCTGGGCGTGTGCGACGGGCTGGCCATGAGCCACCGGGGGATGAAGTTCTCGCTGGCCAGCCGCGAACTGATAGCCGATTCGCTGGAGTCCATGGTGGAGGCCCACGCCCTGGACGGTCTGGTGCTCATCCCCAACTGCGACAAGATCACGCCAGGGATGATCATGGGCGCGGCCAGGGTCAACCTGCCCACCATCCTCATCTCCGGCGGGCCCATGCTGGCCGGCCGGCATGAAGGCCGGGACATCGACCTGGTCAACGTGTTCGAGGCCGTGGGCGCGGTGCAGGCTGGCCTGATGACCCTGGAGCAGCTGGGCGCCATAGAGGAGTCCGCCTGTCCCACCTGCGGCTCCTGCGCCGGCATGTTTACGGCCAACTCTATGAACTGCCTGGCGGAAGCCATTGGCCTGGCCCTCCCCGGCAACGGCACCATCCCCGCCGTCTACTCGGCGCGGATGCGCCTGGCCAAGGAGGCGGGCATGAAGATTGTGGAGTTGCTGGAGAGGAACCTCCGCATCGGCGACCTGATCACGCCTGAATCAGTGCGGAACGCCCTGACCGTGGACATGGCCCTGGGCTGTTCCACCAACACGGTGCTGCACCTGACCGCCATCGCCCACGAAGCGGGGGTGCCCTTCAGCCTCCCCGACCTGGACGCCGTTGCCGCCCGCACGCCGCAGCTCTGCAAGCTCTCGCCGGCCGGCCCGCACCACGCCCAGGACCTGGATGAGGCCGGGGGCATCCAGGCGGTGCTGCGTGAACTGGCGGATGCCGGCCTGCTGAACACCTCCGTGCCTACGGTCACCGGCAGGACGCTGGAGGAGAACCTCAAGGCGGCCCGCGTCAGGCGCCGCGAGGTCATTCGCCCCGTCTCCGATCCGTATTCGAGGACGGGCGGCCTGGCCGTGCTCTGGGGCAATCTGGCCCTGGACGGGGCCGTGGTCAAGGCCGGCGCCGTCGACCCGGCGATGCTGCAGCACCGCGGGCCGGCCCGGGTCTTTGACTGTGAGGAGGACGCGGTTGCTGCCATCATGGGTCGGCGCATCGATCCCGGCGACGTGGTGGTGATTCGCTACGAGGGCCCGCGCGGCGGCCCTGGCATGAGGGAGATGCTCACGCCCACCTCTGCCCTGGCGGGCATGGGGCTGGACCGCTCCGTGGCGCTTATCACCGACGGCCGCTTCTCCGGCGCCACCCGCGGCGCGGCCATTGGCCACATCAGCCCGGAGGCGGCGGAGGGCGGGGTCATCGCCCTGATCCACGAAGGCGACACCATCGCCATTGACATCCCCGGACGCTCGCTCACGCTGCTGGTGGAGGCGGCTGAGTTGGAGGAGAGGCGGCGCCGCTGGACACCCCCACCGCCCCGGGAGACCCGCGGCTACCTCGCTCGCTACTCCGTGTCCGTAAGTTCGGCAGCCAGGGGCGCGGTGGTTTCGGCTGCGTCCCAGTCGTCGGCTCTCCGGCCATCCGCCGTTGGCGCGGCTGAGCCGGCTCCGGTCGGGGAGGCTTCCAGGGCGGTGACGGCGGCTGCGGCGCGGGAGGGGGGAGCGGCGTGAGTGAGCGCCTGAATGGGGCCCAGGCCGTCTGGCGCTGCCTGGAGGCTGAGGGCGTCTCCGTCATCTTCGGTTACCCGGGCGGCGCCGTGCTGCCCCTCTATGACGCCCTCCTCGACTCCTCGGTCAAACACATCCTGGTGCGTCACGAGCAGGCAGCGGTGCACGCGGCCGACGGCTATGCCCGGGCCACGGGGCAGGTGGGCGTCTGCCTGGCCACATCAGGGCCGGGGGCCACCAACCTGGTCACGGGGCTGGCCAACGCCTACATGGATTCCATCCCGGTCGTGGCCATCACCGGACAGGTAACCTCACGCCTCATCGGGCGCGACGCCTTCCAGGAGGCGGACGTGACCGGCATCACCCTGCCGATTACCAAGCACAATTACCTGGTGCAGAGGCCTGAGGACCTGCCGCGCGTCTTCCGTGAGGCCTTTCACATCGCCCGCACCGGCCGTCCCGGGCCGGTGCTCATTGATATCCCGAAGGACATTCAGACCCAGACGCTGGAGTACGAGTATCCGGCCCAGCTGCACCTGCCAGGCTACCGTCCCACCGTCCT
>JBLNCQ010000113.1:0-11407 GCA_050260815.1 Bacillota bacterium | reverse complement strand
AGGCCCTGCTGCCCGGGTGGCAGACGCCGTCGCCGGGCCCCGACGCAGCGGCCCTGAACCGGGCCATCTCCCTGACCCAGGCCTCGCTGAGCGCTGGCGATGCCTGGCGGACCCGGTTTGTGGCCTGGGTGTACGCCGGCGCCGGCTACACCGCGGCCCTGTGGTGCCGTGGCCTGGGCTGGTCCGCTGCCGACACGGGAGCCTGCGAGCGCGGCCTGCGGGGCGCGGAGCATTGCCGCCAGCGGCTGCCGCTGCTGACGGACGACGCCCGGCCTTCCGCCGTGGCCTCGGTTCTGGGTGACACCAGCGCCGAGGCGCAGGCAGCCTACTACGCACTGGCCCCCTTCGCCCAGCAGGATCTGCTCCGCCGCTACTGGCAGGCGCGCATTGACTACCCGCTGCAGGTCACCGGGCACGACCTGCAAGACCTGGGCTGGACCCCCGGCCCTGCCTTCAGCCGCGTTCTGGCAGAGGCCGCCGCCCGCGCCCTGGACGGCGAGCTTCCCGACCGCCCCGCCCAATTGGCCTGGCTGGAGCGGCAGCCGCGACGGTGATCCCGGCCGGCACCCGACGGTCCGTCGGCCGCCGGCGCCCAACACCCGACACTCCGCTCATCGCCGGCGGCCGCTGCACCGCAGCCGGCCGCGTTGGTCCACCTCCACCCGCAGGAAGGGAGCCGTGAGGCATGTTCAGCAGCCCCCAAGCGATCGTCCTGGGTTTCCTGGCCCTCCTTCCGGCCTTTGTGCTTCACGAACTGGCCCATGCCTACACCGCCGTGACCCTGGGCGACCCCACGCCAAGGGTGCAGGGGCGGCTGACGCTCAACCCCCTCAAGCACCTGGACCTCATCGGCACCATCCTCATCCTCAGCACCGGCTTCGGTTGGGCCCGGCCGGTGGAGGTGAACCTGAGAAACTTCCGTGATCCGCTCCGCGACAACGCCATTGTCGCCGCCGCCGGGCCGCTCACCAACCTGCTGCTGGCCCTCCTGGCCGCCATGGGCCTGATGTCCCTGCGGCCCAGCGGGCTGTTCGTCACGTTCCTCTATCAGTTCTTCGCCTACAACGTGGCGCTCTTCGTCTTCAACATCATCCCCATCCCGCCGCTGGACGGCTCGCGCATCCTGGCGGGCGTGCTGCCCCGGCGCCAGGCCTACGCCTTTCATCAGCTCGAACCCTACGGCTGGGCCATTCTCCTCTTCGTGATGCTCTTCGGTGCGCTGGACTTTGTCCTGCGGCCCCTGGCAGGGGGCGTGACCACCCTCCTTCTGGGCATCGCGCATGCCGTCGCCGGTTGAGCGGGCCCTCCGGCCGTCCCGACCTTGGCCGGGCCCGCCGGCCCCCCCCGGTAGGCTGGGCGCCGGCCATCGCAGCACTTCATCCCGGCGCCCCGCGCGCAAGGAGGACAACTGGCAGTTTGACCAATGGAACAACCCTTCTCCGCCGTCCCGGACACGCTCCGGCCGGCCATGAGGTTCTGTCGTGGGGGCGCTGACGGCCGTGTCCTACCAGGTACGCCTCGACAACTTTGAGGGGCCTCTGGACCTGCTGCTTCACCTGGTGCAGCGGGAGGAACTGGACATCTACGACATCCCCATCGCCCGCATCACCCAGCAGTACCTGGATACCCTGGAGGACATGCAGAACCTGGATCTGGACGTGGCCAGCGAGTTCCTGGTGATGGCCGCCACTCTGCTGCAGATCAAGGTCCGCATGCTCTTCCCGCGCCCGAAGGCGCCGCCGCTGGAGGAGACGGAGGACGGCCTGGGGCTGGACCCACGGCAGGAGCTGATCGACCGGCTGGTGGCCTACAGCCGCTTCAAGCAGGCGGCCCAGTTCCTGGCCGAGCGCGAGGTGGGTCGAGCCCGGCACTTCACCCGCTGGGCGGAGGCGCCGGAGCAACAGCAGGAGCTGGACCCTCTGGGTTCGCTGTCGCTGTTCGACCTGCTGGCCGCCCTGCAGCGCGCTCTGACCCGCACGGAGCCCAGGGCCTGGCCGGAGATTCCGCCGGAGCAGGTCACCCTGCGGGAGAAGATGGAGACCGTTCTCGTAGCCGTGACATCCCGCCCGCAGGGAGTGTCGTTCCGCGCCCTCTTCGGACCTCGGCCCGGCCGGCTGGAGGTGGTGGTCACCTTCCTGGCTGTACTGGAACTGCTGCGCCTGCAGCAGGTCCTGGTGCGGCAGGACCGCCCCTTCGGCGAGATCTTGCTGGTGCCCCGCGCGGAACCGCCGGATGAGACGGCGTTACGGGAGGAGGAGGAGCCGGCATGATCTTCGAGTACGGCAGGTCCATTTTGGAGGCCCTGCTTTTCGCCTCGCCCGAGCCCCTCAGCCTGAAGCGCCTGTCGGGCCTCACGGGCCTGGAGGAGAAGGCCGTCCGCGCCCTGCTGGAGGAACTGAGGCAGGACTACGACCGGGGCGGCCGCGGCCTTACCCTGCTGGAGATAGCGGGTGGCTTCCAACTAGCCACCCGGGCCGAGTTTGACGAGTACGTGGCGCGCCTGTTTCCCGACCGGCAGCAGGCCGGGCTGTCGCGCGCCGCGTTGGAGACGCTGGCCGTGGTGGCCTACAACCAGCCGGCCACCCGCGCGGAGGTCGAGCACATCCGCGGCGTCGCCTCGGACCGTTCTCTGGCCACCCTGGTGGACAAGGGACTCCTGCAGGAGGCGGGGCGCCGGGACGCCCCCGGACGCCCCATCCTCTACGCCACTACGCCACTGTTCCTGCAGCACTTCGGCCTGAAGGATCTGGCCGAACTGCCGCGGTTGGACGACTTCCCGGTCTCCATCGACGCCCTGGAGCAGTCGCTGCTGGCCGCGGCGGGAGGGGCTCCATCAAGCGCCGCCGACAACTCGCGCCCCGCAGCGGATCCCGCCGAGAAGGACAGAAGTCAGGCCTCCGACTAACAAGCTCCCTCCCTGGGCAGACTTGCCAGGGGAGGGAGCTTTCGCCGTGTGGGTCCTGTGGACTGCTCTGCTGGTCCTCGCCCTCCTGCTGGCGCTGGCGCTGTGGCTCCCGGTTCAGCTGGAGGTGGAGTATCACCGCCTGCCCGGCTCCTGGGGGACGGGGCTGGTCTCCGTCCGCCTGCTCGGCGGGCTCGTTCGTGTGCACCATCGCCTCCGCGTCGGGGAGCGGGTAGACCGGGCCGTCCAGACCTGGCTGGACCACCGCCGCCGCCCGCAGGCCGCCGTGGCTGCGGCGCTATTTCCGCCGCCCTGGCGACGCCTGGCCGCACATGCCCTACCGCGCCTCCTGCCCGTGACCAACCTGCGCCAGGCGGACATCGCCCTGACGGTCGGGACCGGCGACGCCGCCTCCACGGCCCTGGCCGCAGGGGCGCTCTGGTCCCTGGTCGGCGGTCTGTACGGGTATGCCCTATCCCGTGTCAGGCGGCGTCCACTGCGCCCCCCCAGGATATCCATTCGACCTGACTTTCGCGCCAACGACTGGCAGCTTTCCGTCGACCTGCGTTGCATAGCGCAGGTGAGCCCAGGGCACATTATGGGTGCCTTGTTGGCTGCGGCCGGCAGGCTGTCCGTAAAGGGGGGCGTGGGGCGTGAGCGATCATCCCATTCAGGGACTCATGAAGACGGCCATGGAAAGCATCAAAGACATGGTTGACGTCAACACCGTTGTGGGGGACCCGGTGGAGACCAAGGACGGCGCCGTGATCATTCCCGTTTCCCGTGTGGCCTTCGGCTTCGCCGCCGGCGGCGGCGAGTATGAGGGCCAGTCCAATGGGCGGGGACAAGGCGGCGAGGAGGGCAGTGGAGGCGGTAGCGGAATGCCGTTCGCCGGCGGCAGCGGCGCTGGGGTTTCCGTGCAGCCCGTCGGCTTCCTGGTAGTTGGCCACGGGGAGATCCGCATGCTGGCCGTGGACGGAAGCGCTGTTCTCGACCGCATCATCGACGTGGCGCCCACGGTCCTGGGCCAGGTGCAGGCCATGATGCGCGGCGGCGGCAACGGCAACGGCGGAAGCGCAGCCGGACGTGGCGGGACGCGTGGCGCCGGTGACGTCAATGGCGGTAAGGGCGACGACGGCATCGAGAGTTACAAGGTCTGATTGCTGAAGCTAATCGCGCAGGGTGGCCCATGGCCCCCTGCGCGCTTTGTTTGGAGCGACGCATTCTGGCTAGTCATCCCTGAAACCTGTCTCTCTCCGGCTCAACCCCAACGGCATCTGTTCAGCGATTCAAGGCGCCTCAGGTGCAGTTCCATAATCTGACATACTTCTCTGCACTGCTGGGCTAGACTCGACCATGAAAGGAGGGTAACGGGGAGGGTTGCCTGACTGACATCACTAGTAGGACTCCGTTCCACTAACGGCCAAGATCTAGGGCCAAACGGCAACCCACTTAGTGGGTCTCTGCGAAATCTAGCATCAGTAGGAGGTAGTGCGTGGTGAACTGGGTTAAGTCCAAGTGGTTATCGACCGTAGTGATCGCTCTTGGCGTCATCGCCTTCGCGTCGATGATCGCATTTGCGTCCTACCCTAGTGACGCAGTCGTTTCTAACTGGCCAGACTGGCATACTCGGCACAGCACCCCGGGGCAGCTGGTTACGATTTACTACCAGTGGGGGTCAAACCTCCAGACTTCAGGAACGACATGGCGAACTGCGTTCGAATCGGGAGTCAACGCGTGGAACGCCACAGGAACTAATATCCAATTCAGTAACGGAACTCAGGGGACCCCTTCAACGTTTAACACCTATTGGGCAGACGACGGGTATGGTGGAAAGACAGTACCCACCCTGGACGGCAGTGGTTACCTAACATCAGCGGTAGCTTATGGGAACAGTTACGTCTCGAACTACGTGCCAGGCATAACTAATGACGACTACAAGAACGTCGCACTTCACGAGATGGGGCACGTGATAGGGCTCGGCCACGCTCCTGACAGTTCCGCGGTTATGTACATGTATATGAATAGGGTCACGTGGCCAACGCAGACTGATATCGACGGAATCAACCAGATGTACCAGTAGGGGGTATGAACAGTGAGGAAATGGGCAGTGTGGTTGGGCTTAGCGGTCTTCTTGGTGGCAGCAGTGGCCTTTGCGGGCAGGGGTCGCAACGGAGCGCCCCTCCCTAGTTCGCCCGGCAAGATGACGTATGTTGATAGTCCGAGCGAGGAGGCCGTGCTGGCTCTCACTTTCTCGGACCTTCGGGCCGCATTCGCGAAGGCGGATGTAGTAGCGCTGGTCACGGCAGACGGCGAGGTCGGCACGCGCAACATGGCGTTTGATCCCATTGACCCATCGCAACCCGATCCGAACATTGAAGTCGTGGGCAGAGACGAGCACCTTTCCGTCGAACGCTACCTCAAGGGTGCGGGTCCCGACTCGGTCTTGGTTACCCAACCGTATCAGTTTGTTGATCATTCCGCCAACGTCCGATCCGACTATGCAACCTATGTGCAATTCTCAAGTGGGCAACGGTATTTGGTGTTCCTTCGGAAGAGCGGTGATGGTTCGGGTCGCTATGTGGGAGCCGGGGAACCATGGCGCTTCTCGCTCAACGAGGGACGGGCCCAGGTCGTCACGAATGTCCGCAGCTTGGCCACTCATTTTCCTGACGTCCCCGAGGCAGACGTAGTCAACAGGCTGCAGGACTTGGCTAAGGATCTCGGTCAGCGGCGTCCGTAGCCGGTTGGCAGAAGAAGCCTCGTAGGGATGAAGCAGGCGGCGTCTCCCCCGTGAACCGACTGGCAAAATCCGCCACAGGGACTCGCGGCAAGCCCGGAGGAGAGACCCCGAGCTTTCTGCCTCGATACCATTGAGTCCTAGATGATTTGGTGGGGTGACCGAGTACAAGGCCTCTGCCATGATCGCCACGGACTCCCGCAAAAAGTCGATGTCTCCGTCCATTCCAGCCTTGCGGAGCGCGCCCAGGGATGCCATGCTGTAATTGACCACCGTGGTGTTCCTCCTCGCGAAAGTGAGATTGCCATCTTGCATCGCTAGGAACACATGACGGTGGCCCTTTTGCCGACAGACCGCGCTGAATTTGCACCGCTACTTCAGGCCCTAACGGTGGAGTCGCAATGAAGCGATGGTTAGTTAGGATGACCGTAGCTTCTCTATTGGCCTCTGTCATAGGGATCGGAGCCGCGGGGTATCGCTTGCGCCGCTCTGTAGCACAGTACTCAACGGCTACGTTCCCCAAGTACCATCAATCTCTTGATGAAGTGGCTCGTGACGCTGAACTCGTAGTACTTGGAGAAGCCAAGTCCACCGGCACTCCTTTCAAGTACCATGATGACCTGCTATACACTTCAACCCTGGTGAGAGTGTTGTCCGTCCTGAAAGGTCCGGGTGAACCTGTACCCGACGATTTGCAGGTGGTTGAGGAAGGTGGCGTGTGGGAGGACAAGGACATCCAGTCGTGGGGGACGCCCCGGGTTGGACCCGGTAGGCGCTATCTACTGTTTCTGCGGAAGCCCTTGATGACAGAGCCACCGCCGCACCTGCATCCTGGTTGGGGCTTTCATGGGCATATTTAAAGTCGGTGGGAGCGGCCAGCTTCGTTACGTTGGCCCCGCGGGAGAAGCCAGAGGGCTTCAAGATGACGCTTCCACCACCAAACTGGACGATCTGGCCAAAAGGCTGCGCCAATGAAGATAGAAGGGATGCGGGGGGACACCCGCATCCCGTCTTGTTTGTCCGACACCTGCTGTCGAGTCGGGCTCAGCGATATTCTCGGAGTAGCCCTGCACGAAAGGGGGCGGCAAAGGACAACTGATCTTCCGCAAGTCAGGGCCGCGTCAGCCGCCTGTAGTCGAAGTAGGAAAAGACCACCGGGTAGACCACGGCGGCGCTCAGGCCCACAATGAAGACCACACCGCCCACGGTATTGGACAGCGGCACCGTAACCATACCCAGCAGGCCCGCGGCCACCCAGAGGCGGCCGGCCAGCCGGTGGGTGTGCTGCCAGACGCGGTCGTCCGACAGGGTCCAGGGCGTGCGGATGCCCACCAGGAAGGTCGACTTGATCTGCCCCAGAGAGTTTCCCAGCACCAGGAACAGGGCGCCGATGATGAAGCGAATCCACTTGCCCGTGTCCAGAGCGTAGCCAAGTCCGGCCGCCAACGGCACCCAGGTCAGGACAACCATCAGTAGCACGAAGGTCCAGCGGAACAGGCGCCAGGTAGGTCGGAACCGCTCGTAGTTCGACCAGCGCGGATCCAGCCGTGGCGCGACCGCCAGCAAGACGTAAAGGCCTACGCTCAGGGCGGACAACTCCAGAACCGCGGCCAGGGCAGGCGCGGTGCGATCCACCTGACCGGCCCAGTTCCAGTGGAGCGGAATCGGTTCCCGAATCCGCGCCGCCACGAACAGGCTGGCCGCAACCGAGGCCGCCAGCACCAGCAGCATGGGCCAGTCCTCGCGGACCGCCTGGCGCCATCCTCTATTGCTCATCCTTATTCTCTCCCTTCGCCGGGAGGAAGCCCAGCATCCAGGCCAGGGCCTCCTGGAACACGGTGGCGTTCAACGAATAGTAAATGTTCTGGCCACGGCGCTCGTCCTGCACCAGGCCCGCCTCCTTCAGCGTGCTCAGGTGATGGGAGATGCTCGCTTTGGTGATGGGGAAGTGGTCGGCAATCTCACCGGCGGGCAGGTCACCCGCCTGCAGCAACCGCAGAATCTCACGCCGGGTGTCATCGGACAGGGCCTTGAAGACCTTCGCCAGCGGGGGCACGCCTGCCTCCTCCTTCCCAAGAGGGCCGTCCCTTCGCAACAGAGTTGTCGCTGCCTAGTGTACTTGGCTCTCAAAGAGGCGGCTGCGGTCCAGTCGGCCCACGATCGCGCGCAGCAGCGTTAGGGCTGCCGCGGCCAGAACCAGCCCCAGCACGACCATGACGGTGGTGTCCAGCAGCAGGGCGCCGGTCACCTGGCCGAAGAGCAGGGCCACGACTGGAAGCACCACCAGCCCGCCCATCTGGTACGCCGCCTGAAACGTCGACACGCGGGCGCTGATGAAGACGTTCAGCACGATGGCCAGCAGGCTGAGGGCGGGGATGACCAGGACCATCAGGGGCAGCCAGTTGGCCTGGGGGAAGAACATCCGGCCGAACATGGGCCAACCCGCCATGTTCACCGCCAGGCCGTAGAGCACGAAGGTGGCCAGTGACAGCCCGACGGAGGGCAGCAGGGCTGCCAGCACCTTGCCTGTGAGAAGGCTCATCAGGTCCACCGGCGCCAGCAGCAGGCTCTCCAGGGTGCCGCGCTATGTCCTTCAACGCCACCGCCCAGACGGCTGCTGCGTTCCACGTACCCTTCCTAGTCATGGGCCGCACCCTCCCGAATCTTGAAGTACAGGCTCTGAAGGTCCCGGTTGACGATGGAGGCGCTGTAGACGTCCGCCTCCGCCAGCACCTGGCGCAGCAGGACCGGCACGGCGGCGCGCTGCGGCAGGGTGAACTCCACCCGGTCCGTCGCCAGGCGCCGCGCCGGCACGCCCTGGTACCGGTCGCCCTGCCAGGTCAGGCTGGTCTCCACCACCAGGACCGTTTCGGTAAGGTGCCGCGCCTCGAGCTCGGGCAGGGTTCCCTGCTCCACCACCCGCCCCTGGTCGATAAAGACATAGCGATGGCAGACGGCCTCAAGCTGCTGGAGCACGTGGGAGGAGAGGATGATGGTGGTGCCGTGACGCCGGCTCCAGCGGCCGATGTCGGCCAGTACCATCTGAATGCCCTCCGGGTCCAGGCCGCTGGTGGGTTCATCGAGGAGAAGCACCTGCGGCCGGTGCAGCAAGGCCTTGGCCAGGCCCAGGCGCTTGCGCATCCCGGTGCTGTACTCGCCAACCTTGCGGTGGGCGGCGTCAGCGAGGCCGAACTCCTCCAGAAGGGCCGCCGGCCGGGCGGCGTCTTCCACGTTGTAGAGGCGCGCGAAGAAGCGCAGGTTGTCGAGGCCGGAGAGGTGGGCGTAGAGCCCAGCGGACTCGGTAAGGATGCCGGTCATCGCCCGAACCTGGTCGCCGTACGGGCCGGGGTCGAAGCCGCCCACCCGGACGGAACCGCCGTCAGGCCGCAGCACCCCCGCCAGCAGGCGGATGGTGGTGGTCTTGCCGGCCCCGTTGGGCCCGACCAGGCCCAGGACCTCGCCGGCTCCCACCTGAAATGAGACGTCCTGCAGAACTGGCTGCCGAAACGCCTTACTGACGCCGTTTACTTCAATCATGGTATTGGCCAATGCTGGTCACCTTCGCACAGGTATTTAGACTGTTAGCCACCTGTCTAAATATAGTCATGAGCATGAGCTCTGTCAAGCAAGAAGTGGGCTGCCAGGGTGGCGGCCCACTTCAACCGTTGCCGTAAGCCGAAGCCCTACTGCACGGGCGGCGGCGACCAGCCTTCCGGTGGCGGCGGGGGTGGCGCGTCGGCGCCCCTGCCCTCGCGCGCGGCGGCGATGGAGGCACGCAGGGCCTCCATGAGGTCCGCTACCTGGGGCATCTGCGGCCGGGCCGGCACCGCAATCTCCCGCCCCTGGATCTTGGCCTGCAGCATCTTCTGCACGGTCTCGCGGTAGGCGCTGGTATAGCGCTCCGGCTCGAAGGGCCGGGTCAGGTTGTCCACCAGCATCCGGGCCATGTCCACCTCGCGCTCGTCCAGTCTGACGTCGCCCTCCAGTTCGCCCAGCTCCGCCGGATCTCGGATTTCGTCGCCGTAGAACAGGGTCTCCAGCAGCAGGGTGCCCCGGTAGTTGCGGATGAGCATCAGGTGTTCCTTGGCCCGCATGACCCCGCGGGCAACGGCCACCTTGCCCGTTCGCTCCATGGCCTCGTAGAGGAGGCGGTACGGCTTAAGGCTGGGGCCGTCAGGGGCGGTGAAGTAGGACTTCACGTAGCGGATAGGGTCTACCTCGGTGAGCGCCACGAAGTCGAGAATCTGCAGCGCCCGCACATCGTCCAGCGGAATTTGCTCCAGGTCCTCATCGCTGACGGTGACGTAGGCGCCCTTGGCGTACTCGTAGCCGCGGATGATGTCGTCCGGCCCGACTTCCACCTCGCAGGTTGGGCAGACTTTCTGATAGCGGATGGGCGTGTAGCAGGCCTTGTGGAGCTGGTGAAAGTGAACCTCCTTCGACTCCGTAGCTGCATAGAGCTTGACGGGAATGTGCACCAGGCCGAAGGAGATGGCGGTGCGCAGGATGGGTCGCATGCCGGGTCACTCCCTTCGTCGGCCCTAGTCTGCCCCGCCGGGCCGGAGAGGCCGCGAAACGCGGCGGCCGGGTCAGTAACGGCATGATCCCCCTGCCGCCCGGCGCCATGGAGCCCGTACTATGGCCCGAACCCTTCGACGACCCGGCCTGGGCCTTTCAGATCAAGTGGGACGGCATGCGCCTGCTGACGGCCACCGGGCCGTCGCTGCGGGCCTTCAACCGGCACGGCCTGGACCGTACCGGCTGGTTCCCCGAGCTGGCGGAACTGCCGCCGGCCCTGGACGCCGCGGAGGCGTTGGTGGACGGCGAGGCAGTGGCTCTGCTGCAGGGGAGGCCCAGTTTCCGCCGCCTGATGCAGCGGGTCCGCAGCCGTGAGCCAGCCCGGCTGGCGGGTGAGATTGCCGTTACCTACGTGGTCTTCGACCTCCTGGCGCTGGACGGCCGCGGCCTGCGGTCCCTACGATGGGAGGAACGCCAGGCGCTGCTGCGGGAGCGCCTGCAGCCCGCCGGCCCCATCGCGCTGGTGGACACGGTGCCGGCCGAGGGACGCATGCTCTTTGACGTGGCCCGCCGCCACGACCTGGAGGGCATCGTGGCCAAGCGCCGGGACAGCCCGTACGTCGCCGGCAAGAGCGGCCTCTGGCGCAAGGTCAAGTGCGTCAAGCGTCGACCCTTCGTCATCGTGGGCTACCGCTGGCGCGAGGGCCGCCTGGGGTCCCTGCTCCTGGCCGCCCACGACGAGGCCGGCCGGCTGTTCTACGTGGGCAACGCCGTCACCGGCCTGGACGAGGCCACCCTGCAGGCCCTGCGGCAGGTGCTGGACGAGAACCGCGCGGAGCCGCCGCCGCCCCTCCTGGACAGACCGCGGGCGCCGGGCGGCAGCCGCGACGTCTGGGTCTGGCCGGCGCTCACGGTCCTGGTGGAGTTTCTGGAGTGGACCGAGGACCTGAAGCTTCGGGCGCCGGTCATCCGGGCCCTGAACCCTACGACCCCGGAGGCGTGCCGGCTGGATTAGGCCGCGGCGGGCCGGCTCGATTAAGCCGCGGCGGACCGAGCAGTGAGAACTGGACCGTGTGGCGTGGGCGGCCCGCACCATACGGGCCGCGGCCGACCTGAGAGGAGGGAGAGACGTGCCGACGCGCCGCCAGAACGTGGAGATTGGCGGCCGTACCCTGAGCCTGAGCAACCTGGACAAGGTTCTCTGGCCGGAGGACGGGCTGACCAAGGCGGACCTGGTCACCTACTAC
>JBLNCQ010000112.1:0-37395 GCA_050260815.1 Bacillota bacterium | reverse complement strand
CATCTGGGGGGCCCCACTTGTTGTTGCTGGGGTGGTTTTCGTGCCTAGTGGGGGGGTGCGTCGCGGGCGGGGGCCGCTGGGGGGGTGGGGGGCCGGCGCCGCGAGCCCCTGGCCTGACGGGCCGCCTCGCGTTCAGCCGCCTGCATGGCTTTAAGCCGCGGCACCGCGTAGAGGACGTACAGGTAGCAGCCCAGGGCGGCCAGGCCCAGCAGCACCGGGACCCACACGTTCTGCAGCATGACGCCCAGCGCCAGAACGCTGAAGACAACCATCGCCGCCACAGGGATCACCGCGCCCCCCGGCACCCGGAAGGGGCGCTCCTGCTCCGGCATCTGCCGGCGAAGCCTGAGCACGGCCCAGGCACCCGCCACATAGATGAGGGATTCCATGGCGGAGCCCATCAGCACCAGGGTCAGATAGCGGCCACTGAAGAAGACGGCGGCAGACACCGCCACGGCCAGGAAGAAGAGGCTGACGATGGCGTTCTGCGGCGTGGCGAAGCGGATGTTGACCTGGCTGAACCACTTGGGCAGAACGGCCTCGCGGGCTGAGGCGTACATGAAGCGGGAGATGGTGATGAGGCCCGCGTTGAAGGTGGTGATGGAGGCGGCCAGGCTGGTGAGCGCCATCCACCAGACGCCAGCCCGGCCCATCACGGCCTCGCCGAAGACCACGTGCGGCGTAGGCGAGGACAGCACGGCCTGCCTGAGCCCGTCCGGAACGGCGGCCGTCATGGCCACGGTGAACAGGGCGTAGACCACGGACAGGAGGCCCACCGCCAGGAACATGCCCCTGGCGATCACGTTCCCCTGCCGTACCTCCTCCGCCAGCGGCGTCACCCACTCAAACCCAACGAAGAGGAAGACACCCACGGCCACGGCGTTGAACAGACCGCCGGGGCCGTTGGTGTCCAGGGGGGCATGCAGGTGGAGTCCGGTTCGGCTGAAGGCCAGCACGGCAAAGACCACCAGGGACGCCACCAGGCCGTAGGTGAACAGGTCCTGGAAGGCCCCGGCGATGTTCACGCCGCGCAGGTTCATGAGCGTGGCCAGAACCAGCATGACAAACACCCAGATAATGGGGCTAACCGCGGGGATGGCGTAGCTAAGAACGTGGCTGAGCACGTATGTCTCTGTGCCCACCACCAGCGTGATCACCAGCATATAGAGTACGGAGACCACCAGGGAGAACTTCTCCCCAAAAGCCTTGGACAGGTAGAGCCGCAGCCCCGCAGCCGAGGGGAACATGCCGTTTAGCTCGGAGAACACGGCGGCGGTGAGCAGCGTCAGGCCGCCGGCGACCAGAATGGCCAGCCAGGCGGAGTCACCGGCCAGGTAGCCGGCTACCTGCGCGGCGGCAACAAAGCAGGCGGTGGAAAACGTAAGGCCGGCGCTGGTGGAGACCACTGTGCGGAGGCCGAGCACGCGCTTCAGTGACATGCCGCTCCTCCTAACCCCAGATCATGGCGGTGACGAAGTCGAGGCGGATGAGGTCCTCCTCGCTTCCGGTCACCTTGAGCGTGCCATCCATATAGGGCTCGCTGGGAGAGATCTCGCCGTAAAACATGGAGGTCAGCGTTTCGCCGTCGGAGGACACCACCAGGTCCGGGTTGGCGGGAGGCTGCTCCATAAAGTGGACCACCCCGTCTTTCAGGTCCAGCCCGTACTCCGCTGGGAGGTCCGTCGCCTGCACGCGGACTTTACGGTTCCAATCCCTGTTCATTATCTTGAGCTTGGGGTTGGCGTTGTAGTTCTCCTCAAAGTCCAGAAGGCTGGCCTTGAGCTCCTCTGCTGTGGCCGTGGCCTTTCACTCCTTCAATCTCCATCCGCGCGGGACCCCGGCGGCGGGCTATGGCTGCAATTGCTGAATGGTGGGTCTCAGGTCCAGGCGGCGGATCAGATCCTGGTATTCGGAAGGGGAAACGTCCGCGTGGCCGTGCCCCGACAGGGCCACCAGAGCCGCCTCAATCACGTTGGTGGCAAAGGACCGTCCGCCCAGCACCGGCGTAGTGGTGACGAGCGTCTTGACCCCGCGGCGGCGCATCATGTCCACGTCCGCCTGGGTGGTAGTCTGTGTCAGGACCACCTTGCCGGTCATGTTCTCGGGCATGAACTTCCGCACAAAGTGAAAATCGCCGGCCACCACGTCCGCCTCGCCGTAGTACCGGGCGAAGGCGGGATTCACCGTGGGGGCCTTGTCCTGGGCGGACCCGGTTGGGTAGAAGAAGGTGAAGGGGAGCTTCTCCATGCGGGACCTGTACTTCTCCGCCAGTTCCTCCACCTCGGCCAGGGTCTTGATGGGGTAGTCCACCCCCAGCGTAAAGATGAGGTCGCCGAAGGTCACGTCACAGCCCATCTCCACCAGTGCTTCGGCCATGCCGAAGCGGTCCAGGGAGCTAACCAGCAGCACGCGCGTACTGGGAGTCAGCAGACCCACTTTGGCCAGGTGGCGGACGGCGTCGCGCTCCAGGGTGTTCTTGACGCCGCTGCCATCGACAACGGGCGTCTTGGTGACAGCCTGGAACAGCTTGAGGCCGTCGCCAATGACGTAACGTTTGCCGCCCACGTAGAGGTAAACGTCAATGCCGCCCAGGCCGATGGCGTCCACCTGCCCGTCCAATTCCTGCAGCGTCCGGACGGCCCGGTTGAAGTCGCCGTCCGTGCCGCGCCGCGAGATGGACAGCCGCTCGCCCAGCCACTCCACCTCAGCGGTGTGGTCGCGGCTGGAGGATCCAAGGCTGACGCTCACCACGGTCTTCATGGGGGCCTCCTCCCGCCGGCTGCGGCAAGCCCGTCAGCCGACCGTGTACAAATCTGTGCACATCCTGATTCTATACCACCGGAGGAAACCCTTGCAAGGAGCCGTCGGCGCGGCAGCGGCGCGGTTCACCGCAAGCAGCCTTATGTCACACTCTTATGTGGCAGGTCATAACCTGTTGGTGGATGCGGGGCACCCCGCATTGTGAAAGGAGGGTCTGCGATGATGTACGGCGGTATCGGCGCCATCCCGGCCTACTCGCCTCTGATAGGGGCGCAAGCCGGAGCCAACGACCTGGCCATTGCCCCGGGCGCTGCCGCGTATCCGGCTGCCAATGCCACGGTCTACAGGGTCTACGAGTACGCCGTCCCGGTGACAACCGTGGCCACAGTTCCCTCGGCCTACCCGGGCTTCGGCGGCGCCGCTGCTCCAGCCGCCGTCGGCTGGTACTAGGGGGCGTAGTACATGGCTTTCGGAGGTGTAATCTCTCCCGGATTCGCCGCCTTCCCCGCTCTGGGGGCAACTCTGGGAGGTGCCGCGGTTTTCGCCATTCCCAACACGACGGTGGCCACTACTCCCTTCGGTGTCGCCCCGGTGGCGGGGTTCGGGGCCTATCCGTTCCTCTTCGCGCCACCGTTCTACCCGGGCGCCTTTGCCTGGTAGAGGGTGCGGCCAAGGTCCGCGGGCCTCAGGGGTCCTCCTCCGGAGGGCCCTCTTTTTGTGCGCCGGGGCTGTCCGCCGGGGCGCAAACGCACGGCTTTCGCCAGGCCACATATAATGCCAGCGGGTTACATGCCTGTCAAAGGAGGTTGGCCGTTTGGATAATAGCACTACGCCTATATCCTCCCAGTCCGTCCAGCTCGGGAGTCCGAGCCCGTGGAAGAAGTATGCGGCGGGTCCCCTGGCCCCCACGCCGGCGGTGCCGACGGTTGCGGGCCCAATGCGGCCGCCCGTGCCCTTGCCCCAGTTCACCAACATACCGACCGTTCCGATCAGTACATCTCCCCTGCCAACGATGACCACCATTCCCTCTTTCATCCCACCCGGATTCCCCACCCAGATGCCCCTGTCACCGGCGGGGGCCCCGCTCCAGCTTGGGCAGTCGGCGCCCGGCCAACTGGCCTCCACCGTGCCGGGGGTCACTGCCGCACCGGTAGCCGGCGTGTCGTCCGGCGGCTACCCTCTCCCCAGCATGCCCGGGCTGCCCCTGCCGGGCAGCGCTCCCATGCAGGTGGGCCCGCCGCCTAACCTGACCGCTCAGTCGGGTATCCCCGCATCGGTGCCGACCGGACCCAAGCCGGGCGGCTACGGCCCCCCGCCAGCCGGTTATGGCCCTCCGCCTACCGGCTATGGTGCCCCACCCATGGGCTACGGTGCCCCACCCACGGGCTATGGTGCCCCGCCCACGGGCTACGGTGCCCCACCCATGGGCTATGGTGCCCCGCCCGTGGGCTACGGTGCCCCGCCGAGCGCCTTCGCTGCGCCCAGTTCGCCCCAGGGCTCCCTTGCCGCGCCTCCCGGAGGCTACGGCACGCCTCCGGGCGGGTTCGGTCCGCCGCCCGTGCCCTCGCAGTTGGCGGCGCGCCCCGTCGGGTTCGGCCCCCCATCGTCGCAGGGACTGCCAGGGCCATTCCCGCCCCCACCGCCGAACCCTCAGCAGCTGGCGATGACCCTCCTGCAGCAGCCCGCCTTCCAGAGCACCCTGGGCAGTTGGGCCAACGCCTGGATGTCCTCGCCCGAGTTCAAGGGCCGGCTCGCCGACATCCTCCAGTCCCCCGACCTCCAGGCTGCGCTGCAGAAGGGCACCCGTGAGGTGATTCAGGATAAGGCCTTCCTGGAGGAAGTGGCGAAGCGCCTATCCAAGTCCAGCGCGGCCGTTGATCCGCAGCCGGAGTAGCCTGAAGGGGCGGCAATAGTGCCGCCCCTTGGCAATAGTGCCGCCCCTTTCCTGTCACCATTCTGCTCCGCCGTTAATAACTTATGTCAGGTGGTCCCTTTGCGGGCCACCCAACTTCGCACCAAGGAGGAGTGGAAATGCCCCTGCAGATCAACCCCGCCTTCGGGGTGCCGCGCATCTTTGCCGGCAATCCCTCCATCGGGTTCACCCCGCAGGCACAGGGCGGGCTGGGGTTCAATCCCATGGCCCTCAGCGCTCTGGGCCTCAACCCTATGGCCTCGGCCATGAACCCCGTGGGGTTCGGCAACCTGAACCCGCTGCTCGGCGCCAACCTTGGCGGTCTGGGTGCAAACCTGGGAGGTCTGGGCGTTAACCCGCTGGCTTTTGGCGGCCTGGCTGGACTGGGCGGGTTCGGCAACCTGGGCACGATAGGCGGTTTCAACGGGCTTGGTGGCCTGGGCGGCCTCAACGGGCTTGGTGGCCTCGGTGGGTTGAACGGACTCGGGGGCCTGGGCGGCGTGAACGGACTCGGCGTGACGGAACAGCTCACGGTCAGCGCCCCCAGGGTCAGCAACAGCGGCATCGCCGGCGCAAAGACCTTCCACTGAGAAGGAAGGACGGGAACATAGAAAACCCGGGGCCCCTGCCCCGGGTTTTCGCGGGCGGTGGACTCGCCGCGGGCAGGCTGTAGGTCGGAGGTGACCCACGTGCATCCTGCCTTGTCGGCCATGATGGCGCGCCCGGAACGGCTTCAGCGATCCTCCGTACGAAGAAGACGAAATCCCGGAGGACCGCAATCCCGACCTCATCTGACGCCACCGCAGGGCGCGCGGTTGCAGGGATGGCTCCCCGGCACCGGGGCTAGAGCCCCAGAAGCCGGTAGACGGCTGCGTTCACGCGCCCTGTCTCCGGAAGGCCGTTCGCTCTCTGCAGCGAGCGAACGGCCTGTTCCGTCTGGTGGCCGTAGCGGCCGTCGAGGGTACCTGCCTCATAGCCTCTCTCCCGGAGGCGGCGCTGGATCTCCACGACCACCCAGCCATCCGCGCCCAGGCCCAGAGGCTCCTTGGCCCACTCCGGAATGTGAATGGGCGGCCCCAGCACAATCACCCGCGTGCCCATGGGCACCCAGTCCCAGAGGTTGACCACGTCCTCGTTGTGCATCCGCACGCATCCGGCTGACAGCGGGCGCCCGATGGACCACGGCTTGTTTGTGCCGTGGATGCCGTAGGTGCCCCAGGGCACGTTGAGGCCCAGCCAGCGGACACCGAACCCTCCGCCCCAGCCGCTGGACTTCTCAACCACCCGCCACTCCCCAACCGGCGTGGGGCTCTCATCCTGGCCCACGGCGACAGGGAAGGAGGCGTAGGGAACGCCGTCCTCCACCACGGTCAGCGTTCGCGAGGGCACGTCAATGATCAACAGCACCTCTCCCCTGGGGGGCGGCTTGGGCTGGTTGTGGCTCTGCGCCGCCGGGAAAGCGCCGGCCAGCGATTGCCAGGTGGCCTCCGTCACCCGGCCCTCGCCCCCAACCCCGGCATCCCGCTGATACTGCACCACGGCGGCATGGGTCCTGGGGCCGAACAGGCCGTCCACGGGACCGGGGTCGTAGCCCTGCGCCCGCAGCAGGCTCTGAAGCTCGCGGACGTCGCTGCCCCGCAGGGCCGGCTCGGCCAGGTACAGGTCCCGCTGGCTCTCGTCCGGGGTGCAGCCGTTGCCGAACTGCTCAGCCAACCGCTCTCTCACGCTCTGCGCCGCCTGAACCGGAGGCGGGGAAAGTAAAGCTGCCGGCAACATGAAAGCAGCCAGCAGTGCTGAGGCGAACCTTAGCCGCGCAGGCAACCTCTTTCCTCCTTCAATCTCGTCTGCGGCTACTATTTGTTCGACGCCGGGCAAATATCCGCCGCGACTGGCCCGCTGCGGGCGGGCGGCATATGATGGCCCGGGAGGTGAGCCGCGTGAACAGGCGCAACCCGTGGCCTCTGGACCCCCAGGGCCCAATCCCCGGCGCGGAGGGGCCGGGACCGCGCCCCGCCGAGTCCGGGTCGCGGCTGGCAGATGAGGGTACCTACTTCCTGCTGCGCCTGCCGCTCCCCTCGGTGAGCGCGGAGAACATCCACGTGGAAGTGGGCGAGCGCCAGGTCATCATCCGCGGTCAGCACAAGGAGTCGACGGAGCTGCGAGGCGACGGGTTCTACCGCGCCCACCGACAGCTTGGCGCGTTTCACTTCACCATCGCCCTGCCGGCGCCGGTGCTGCCGTCAGCGGCGGAAGCGGGGTTTGACGAGGGCATCCTGACCATTTCGCTGCCCAAGGCGGTCGTAGGCTGAGGGCGCCGTCTCCACTACCGCCGCAGGGCGGCATAGACCTGGTCGTCCAGCCGCGCCGCCGCCTCTGCGTTGTAGGTGACGTCATACTCGGGAGCCGCAGCCAGGCGAGCGCCAAAGAACATCACGTCCCGCACCGCCTCCACCTCCAGGCGGAAGCGGGCCAGTCGCAGCGGCGTGTCCGGCATGGTCTCCTCCTCCAGGCGGGCCGTGCCGCTGATGCTCCAACAGCCGCCCGCGCCCGGCACGACCAGCACCACACGACCGTCCGCACGGAGGTTTATGGCCAGGCGGGACCGGTTGTCGGCGGCCATCAGGACCTCGCGGCTGTTCCGGGCCAGGACCCAGGACACCGCGTGCACGTTGGCCGGGCCGCCGCCCGCGTCCGCCGTTACCAACAGCACCAGCCGGCGCCCCTGCAGGAACAAAACCAGCTCATCAGGAAGCTGAGTCAGGGGACTATCCGCCATATCCGTATCTCCTCTCCCGGATTTGTTCTCTCTCTTGGCAGAGGGGCTCCGCCGACGGCGGAGCCCCTAACGCTGCCCTCCGGCCTATAGTTCAACAAGGCGCTGCCGTTCTGCGGCCTCAGGGAACTCGGCGCCAGCCTGGATCAACCGCGTATACTCGGCCCTGGCCTTCATGTCACCAATGACCGCGCACCCCCTGAGCCTGTTCTGCCAGAATAACCGCTGGTGACGATGCCCCTGCTGACCTTGATTCCGGCGGCTTCCGCCAGCTCGGTGTTCATCTTGAGGCCCAGGCCCACGCCACTGCAACAAAACACGGCGTCCCTGGGGGTACCCCTGGGCCGCCGAGTCATTCTAACATGGTCATAAATTGGCTGTCTATACTTTTTGCACTAATCCATTGCAAAAAGTTCCTTCAAGCGCCGCACATTGGCGCGGCTGACGGAAACCTCGCTATGGTTCTTGTCCTTCATCTTGAGCAGGTAGGCCCCGTTGAAGTACGGCGCTATCTCTTTAATCTGATGCACGTTGACCAGAAAGCTCCGGTGGCAGCGGAAGAACGACTCTCGAGGCAGCCGGTCGGTAAGCTCCTGCAGGGTGTAACGGGTGAGCAGCCGGTCGTTGAACGTCTGCACGTAGACCGCATCGCCTTCTGAGAAGATATAGACGATATCCTGAAGCGGCACCGGGATGTTGCGCTCGTCCCGTTCCGCCACCACCCAGGAAAGCGGCGGCCGGGAAGCCTCGGTGGGAGCCGGGGCCGCCGGCGCTGCCTCCCCCTGCAGTTCCTGCAGCCTCTGCACCGTCTCCGCCAGCCGCTCCGGGTCGATGGGCTTGAGCAGGTAGTCCACGGCTCTCAGAGCAAAGGCGGGAACGGCATAGTTCTCGTGCGCCGTGACAAACACCACGCGCGTCGCGGGCTTCTTCTCGCGCAGCTCCCGCGCCAGGTCGACGCCGGAAAGGCCCGGCATCTCCACATCCAGAAAAACGACGTCGTAGTCCAGGGCGTCAATCAGCGCCCTTGCCTCACGGGCGTTGGTCGCCTCGCCGATGATCTCAATCTCCGGATGCCTGGCCAGCCCGTAGCGCAGTTCCATCCGGGCCGGCGGCTCATCGTCCACAATCAAAGCCTTGAGGACCATATCCAGACCACCTCCGTCCGTCAGCGCTCGAGCATCTTCGACGCCGAATCGCCACGGTCCTGCCCCTCGCGGCGGATGGGACCGTCCAGGGGAACGCGCAGGCGCACCACTGTGCCGGCGTGAGGGCGGCTTTTCACGCGCAGGCGATAAGCGGGTCCATAGAGGCTGATCAGGCGGTCATTGACGTTGGACAGACCCAGGCCCATGCCCTGGCCGAATCCCTGGTCAAAGATGTGGTGCATCTCCTCTTCAGTCATGCCCACGCCGTTGTCGACAATGGTCACCACCACGTGCCCGGATCCGCGCCTGGCCGAGACCGCCAGCACGCCGTGGCCCTCCATGGGCGCGATGCCGTGAACCACCGCGTTTTCCACCAGCGGCTGCAGGGTCAGGATGGGCACCTTATACCCCAGGGCCCGCGGGTCGATGCGCAGCCGCACCTCCAGCTTGTCGCCGAACCTAGCGCGTTCCAGGGACAGGTAGGTGTTGAGGTACTCCATCTCCTCTTGCAGGGTGATGAAGTTGCCGCGCGTGGACAGCGAGCGGCGGAAGAAGGTGGAGAGCTGAATCAGCAGTTCGCGGGCCTTTTCCACGTCCGTGCGGGAGAAGTAGATGATGGTGTTGAGTACGTTGAAGAGGAAGTGCGGCCGGATCTGAGCCTGGAGGGCCTCCAGCCGGGCCTTGGTGGCCAACTCACGCTGGCGGTCGGCCTCCGCCAGCTCCATCTGAATGGAAAGAAGCTGGGCCACCCCCACGGCGATGCGCCGCACGTAGGGAGGCAGCCTCTCCTGGGAGGTGCGGTAGAACTTGACTGTGCCCACCACCCGGCTGCGGAACGTCAGCGGGGCAATGACCGCAGACTTGAGGGGGTGCGGGCATCCGGGCTCATCGCAGGCCAGTGCCTCCGGGTCCATCACTTCCTCCAGGCGGCCGGTGTTCAGGACCACCCGTGTGGCACCGGTCAGGATGGGTCCCCCGGAGCGGTGACGGTTGCAGCCAATCCCGGAGAACCCCAGCACGCGGTCTCGGTCCGTGATGGCCACGGCGTCTACTTCGGTGATCCTGTGGATGATCTCGGTGATCTTCTGGGCAGAGTCCTCATTGAGCCCCTGGCGGAGATAGGGCATGGCGGCGTGGCCGATCTGCAGGGCGTCCTCCAGGCTGGACTGCTCCGGAGCCTCGTCGCCGCCGGCGACCACGTCGGGGCAGGGGGCGTGAGCCTCCCCACGGCGGTGCATCCACCCCGGCAGACTGCCCAGAACAGTGAGACCAGCGACGACCAGGACCACCCAAACGGATCTGAACGGCCCCCGCGCGGCCAGGGCCAACCAAAAGGCGACCGCGGTCGCCACAGCGACGGCGGGCGCCGTCGCCCCTGGGCTCAGGCGACTCTTCATCCCGCTTCCCCCCTTTCGATCCACCCCCGCGCGACCGACTTCCGGCGCTCTGCAGGAATGGTCCCGGCCTTGTGGAAATGGGTCACTATCCCCACTAAAGGAGTGCCCACCCATGTCCATGCTGGAGCAACGTGACGCCGCCGTGTATCAGGCCATCCGGGCCGAGGAGAACCGGCAGCGCAGCAAGATTGAGTTGATAGCCTCTGAGAACTTCGTCAGCCCGGCGGTGCTGGAGGCCATGGGAACGGTCCTCACCAACAAGTACGCGGAGGGCTACCCGGGCAAGCGCTACTACGGTGGCTGCGAGTACGTGGACGTGGTGGAGAACCTGGCGCGCGACCGGGCCAACGCAATCTTTGGCAGCGATCACGCCAACGTCCAGCCCCACTCCGGTGCCCAGGCCAATACGGCCGTCTACTTTGCCGTCCTGAAGCCGGGAGACACCATTCTGGGGATGAACCTGTCCCACGGCGGCCACCTGACCCACGGCAGCCCCGTCAACCTGTCCGGCAGTTACTTCCGCATCGTGCCGTACGGCGTGCGCCGGGACGACGAGCGCATTGACTATGAAGAAGTGCGGCGGCTGGCCCGGGAGCACCGGCCCAGGCTGATTGTGGCCGGCGCCTCAGCCTACCCCCGCATCCTTGATTTTGCCGCCTTCCGCGCCATCGCCGACGAGGTGGGCGCCCTGCTCATGGTGGATATGGCGCACATCGCCGGCCTGGTGGCTACGGGGCTCCATCCCAGCCCTGTCCCGCACGCCCACTTTGTGACCTCCACCACCCACAAGACCCTGCGTGGGCCGCGCGGCGGCCTGATTCTCACCACGGCGGAGTACGCCAAGGCCATTGACAAGGCCGTCTTCCCGGGCATTCAGGGGGGCCCCCTGATGCACGTCATCGCCGCCAAGGCCGTGGCCTTCGGGGAAGCGCAGCAGCCCGGCTTCCGGGACTACTCGGCACAGATCCTGAAGAACGCCCGCACCCTGGCCGAAGCCCTGCAGGAGCGCGGCTTCAGGTTGGTGACCGGCGGCACGGACAATCACCTGATGCTGCTGGACCTGACCAACCGGGACATTACCGGCAAGGAGGCCGAGGAGGCCCTGGACAGCGTGGGCATCACCGTCAACAAGAACACTATTCCGTTTGAGACGCGCAGCCCCTTTGTGACCAGCGGCATCCGCATCGGCACGCCCGCCGTCACCACCCGGGGCTTCAAGGAACCGGAGATGCACCAGGTGGCTGACCTGATCGACCGCGCCCTGACTCACCGCGGCGACCCGACGGAGACGGAGCGCGTGGCCGCCGAGGTGCGCGACCTGACGTCCCGGTTCCCTCTCTTTCCGGCCTGACCGGCTAGCCGAGCCAGCGATGTCCGACCCAGGCCGCCACGACGCCCAGCACAAAGCCGCCCACAATCTCCACAGGCGTATGGCCCAGCAGCTCTCTGAGCTGCTCGTCCTTTAGCTTGTGGGTCTTGCGGAGTTCCGCCACAATGCGGTTGAGGGTCGCCGCCTGCCTGCCCGCGGCGCGGCGCACCACCGCCGCGTCGGAGATGATCACCGCGTCAAAAAACCCGGCCAGAGCGAACAGCGGTGACTCAAATCCCTGCCCAAAACCGATCAGAAAGGTAACCGTGGTCACCAGCGTGGTGTGGCTGGAGGGAAACCCGCCATAGCCCAGTCTGCGCCAGTACCAGTGTCCCAGCCGAAACCGGTTGATGAAGCCCTTCACGAGCATGCTGACACCGAGCGCGATGATGGGAACAATGATGTAGCGATACGCGTGCAGCGTGGCCACGGTCCGGCCTCCCCCTGATCAGGCTGGGTCGTCTGTCACCTGGACTTTCGTCATGCGGTCTCCCTGCGTCAGCTTCTTAAAGTTCGCCACGGTGCCCGGCGCCTCGCCGGGGAAGAGTTCCAGGACCATCTGACCCTTCTCCGTGTCGATAATGGCTTTCTTCAATCACGACACCTCTGTCCTGCAATGTCGGAATTCTAGTCTGCCCCGCCGCCGGGGGCGAACCCGCGCCCGATCCGGGAGGTAACGCCGGGCCGTTCACGAATTCTTGGGCAAGGACGCGCAAGGAGGAAACCCCCGTGAACGATCATCAGACCTCATATGCCTGGCGCTACCTGACCGACCTGACGGAACTGCTGCCCCACCGGGCCTCGGCCAGCGAGGCGGAGCTTCGCGCCGCTGATTGGCTGACCGAGCGGCTTCAGTACCTGGGCTACACGGTGGAGCGGCAGGAGTTCACCGCCCCCCGGGATACGCTCTACGCCGGCCCTCCATTCGTCTTCCTGGGCGTCCTGGCAGCTGCCTCGGTTGGCGTTGCCTGGCCCCTGGTGGGCGCGGCCCTGGCCATTCTGTTCAGCCTGCCCATGATTGGCGACATGCTGGGCAAGCCCTGGGACTTTGACCTGCTCCTAAGCCAGCACCGGTCCCGCAACGTGGTGGCCCGCCGCGGCGACGGCGGCAAGCCGCCGCGCCTGGTGATCATGGCCCACTACGACACGCAGAAGGGCAGCCTGCTCTTCCACCCCCGCTTCGCCCCCTTCATCACGCCCCTCTTCACGCTGGCGTACCTGTGCCTGGCGGTCATCCCGGCGGCCCTGATCCTGCGGGCCGTCTGGCCGGCCGCTTCCTGGACGGGGCTGGTCGTGTGGGTCGCGGGCCTGGTGCTGCTGGCCGTAGCCGCGTTCCTGACCCTGTGCCGGTACACGGGCCGCTACATCAACGGCGCCAACGACAACGGCTCGGGCACCGCCGTGGCCCTGGCCCTGGCCCAGCGCCTGGCCGAGGCGGGCGACGAGAACGCGGGGGACGTGGTCTTTGTCTTCACCGGCAGCGAGGAAGTGGGAGAACGCGGCGCCAAGCACTACTTCCGCACCGCCGGCAAGGGGCTGTCCCCCCAGCAGACCCGGGTTGTCAACCTTGATAACATTGGCGGCGGCCGGCTCCATTACCTGCTGGGTGAGGGCATGCTGGCCTACAAGCCGTACGACCGGGAGCTGATCGCCCTGGCGGAACGGCGCGCCGCCCAGGAAGAAAGCGGCTTCCTGACGCCGGTGAAGAACCTGCTTCTCCCCACCGACGGGCTGATGGCCACAGTCTATGGCTTCCGCGCCATTACCTTTATTTCCATGGATGAGCAGGGCAGAATTCCCCATTACCACTGGCACACCGACGTCCTGGACAACGTGGACAGGGATCTGGTGGAGCGCGAGGAGGCTCTTCTCTGGCGGTACGTGGGGGACGTTCGCAAGAAGCTCGAACAGGCCGGGTGATGCCCCGTTCTATCCGACCAGCCAAACTGGATAACGAAACAGAAGGTCCCCGGCGCCGTCGCGCCGGGGACTTTTCACTCACCTGGCCGGCAGGGCCGGGGCGAGCAGGGTGCCCCGTTCAGAGATTAGTGCGGGCTCAGCAGGCCCTTCCGCAGGGCGTACTGGACCAGCTCGGAGCGGTGGTGGAAGCCCAGCTTGTCCATGATCCGCGAGCGGTAGGTGTCCACCGTCTTGACGCTGAGGAACAGCTTTTCCGCTATCTCCTGGTTGCTGAAGCCCTCAGCCGTCAGTTTCAGCACCTCGCGCTCTCTCTCCGAGAGCCCGTCGTACTGCTCCTTCTCACTGACATCGCCGGCCCGCACCCGCTTCAGGTAGTCCTCCAGAAGCATCTTGGTGGCGGAGTGATAGAGAAAGACTCCGCCGGCCTGCACGGTGCGGATGGCCTCAATCAGCTCGCTGTCCGCGGAGCGCTTGAGGACGTACCCGGACCCGCCGGCTTGCAGCACCTGCAGCAGGTACTGCTCCTCGTCATGCATGGTCAGGACCAGGATGCGCGTGCCGTAGCCAAGCTGCACGATGTCCCGACTGGCGTCCAGCCCGTTCATCTTGGGCATGGTGATGTCCATCACCACCACGTCCGGCCGTAGGGCCTTCACCTGCCGAACCGCGTCCTCACCGTCCTCGGCCTCGCCCACCACGTCCATGTCAGGCTGGTTGGCCAGCAGGGCCTTGAGACCGGCGCGCAGCACGGCGTGGTCGTCCGCCAGCAGGATGCGAATGCGTTCAGTTCCCGCGGCTTTCTCCGGCGTCAACGGCAGAACCCCCCTCCAGCGGAATCCAAGCGCGCACCTCGGTACCCCGCCCCGGCGCACTGTTCCATTCAATGCGGCCGCCCACCAGGTGGACGCGCTCCTCCATGCCGAACAGGCCAAGGCCCCGGTTTCCCGACTTCTTCAGCGCGACCCGGTCAAAGCCGCGCCCGTTGTCCTTGACCTGCAGCGAGAGGCCCTCCTCCGGCGGCCCCTGGCGGTGGAGCGTCACCGCCACCCGTGTGGCCTCCGCGTACTTGGCCACGTTGGTAAGGGCCTCCTGCACCACCCGGTAGACCACCACTTCCACGTCTTTCGGCAGGCGCTCCTCCAGCCCGGTGGCCGTGAACTCAACGGGGACCCCCAGCCGCTGGGAGTAACCCTTGATGTGGTTCTGCAGCGCCGCCACCAGGCCCAGGTCATCCAGGGCAGTGGGCCGCAGTTCCACCGCCAGCCGGCGGATGTCGTCCAGGGTTCTCAGCGTGAGCTGGTGCAGCTCCTCCAGGGCCTCCATGACCGCAGCGGGCGGGGCGGCGCGCTCAGCCACCTTGAGCCGGATGAGCATGTACGTCAGGGCCTGCGCCGTCTGGTCGTGCAGTTCCCTGGCAATGCGCAGCCGTTCGGCCTCCTGCGCCGCCAGCACCTGGCGGGACAGTTCCTTTACCTGCCCGCTGTAGGACTGGACGGCGTCCAGCGTGCGGTTCAGGGTTTCCGCCATCCGGTCGATGTCCGGGTCGCGAAGGGCCGTTCGGCTGGCTCGCGCCGTCAGGTTGCCCCGCCTGACCTCGTCCAGTACACGCTCCAGGCTCTGCAGCGGGACGAAGGCCGCCTTCAGCACGGCCATGTTGACAGCCACGCTGAGGACGGTGCCGGCCAGGGCCAGCCCCAGGATCAGCTCCAACCGAACGCCCTGCGTCATAGCCACCCGCGCCGTAAGCAGTGTGCCGATGACGGCGCCCACGGCCACAATAGCGCTGTTAGCGCCAAGAATCTTGTAAAAGGTGGGCACCGCCAGCAGTCTGTTCTTCCAAACTCTTGTCATTCCTACCCCAGCCGCCCCGGTCAACCTGCCGCGGTAACGGCCAAGCCCATTGTACCACAAGGCGGTACCACTCTTGGAACTGCCCCGACAATGCGGCACACCCGCCGGTTTTCACCGGCGGGTGTGCCTGTGCTGTGTTTGCTGGAATGACTACTGCTGTGTCTGGGTTGAAGCGCTTGCTGCGACGAGTGCCGCTGACGATGTTTGGAGAGGCCGTCTAGGCCACGCTTGTTGAAGTTGCTCCCTTGGCGGCCTTGCGGCTGGCCAGGAAACCGTCCACGCCATAGCGGCCGGCATTGGCGCCAGCGGCCAGGAGCAGCAGGGAGACGACGAAGTACTCGGGGTTGACGCCGCTAGAACCGGCCAGCATGAAGTTGAGGTTCATGAAGGCTCCGAAGAAGGCGCCGACCAGGGTCAGGGTGCCGGTGATCAGGGCCACGCCGACGACGAACTCGCCAATCGGGATCAGGTAGGTAAACAGTGGGATCAGCGGGGTGGCGATGTTCTTCAGGAAGCCAGCGTACCAGCCGAGAACGGCGGGGTGATCGCCTGTGGACTTCTTGATGGCGCCGGCGAAGAAGCCGCCGAGAGCCTTGCCCGCGTTGGTGCCGATCCAGACGCCGTTGGGGTCGACCATCTTCTCGAAACCGGCGTGGAGCCACTGGTAGCCGAGCCAGAGACGGAGAACCAGCCAGAGAACGCTCAGCCTCTGATCCTTAATGATTCTGGACATAATGGCATCCCTCCTGTATAATTCCGCCCCCTGCGGGGCCGATCCCCTCTTTGACCGAAGGCCGTGTTTCATGTGATGCTTTTCCTGAGCTCACCTTTATACTACAGGGATGGCAAAAACGGAAGTAGACCCGGAGGAGTCATTTTCCCCGGCAATTAAGTGGCTACGGCGCGCATTGCGAGAGAGTCATCGGACTTGCACAGATGGTCCATCCTTCCGCCCGCAAAAAGAGCCACGTGGAATGACGCAAACGGACTAGTCTCCCCGACATGCCAGTTTCGGTCAGAACGTGAAAAGGGGCGCGCCGCGCAAGCGGCACGCCCTCCTGTTCAGGTCATCCCCTTTAACGGCCGCGGGAAGCCGGCGCGGTTGCCCGGCGGGTCCGGCAATCCGCCTCGCCGCGGAGCGACGGCTGAAGGCTAAGCCAGAAGGCTGCCTCCAGCGCCTTCGCCGTAAGTTCCAGGTGTGTGTCGTTCCTCTTCAAGGCCGTCGCCTCCTTTCTGCCCTGCTTCGCCACCGCCGCCTAGGGGCTGGTGGCCAGGCCGTCGATCCTCCAATCGCCGTTCTCCTCAACAAAGCTGGCAAAGCGACCATTGTCCCCGTCGGCCCAGGAGGAGCGGTTCTGGGTGGAGAGCTTGAGCCGGATCTCCACGTACATGGTGTCCGGGCCCGGGCTGGCCCAGGCGACGCGCTCCACAGCCTCTACCTCCTGAACCGAATTGTTGGCCAGGGCCTCAGGGCCGGCGAGCCCCTGCCGAAACCGGCGGGACATCAGCCGGTAAGCCGTGTCATAGTCTCGCCCGGCCAGGGCTTGAAAATACTGGTTTAGCACGGCCAGCTTGCGCTCGTTCTCTTCCAGCACCCCTATGTCGCGGATGCTGTTCAGGGCCCAGATGCCCGTGGGGCCAGTCCTGACCGGCTGGATAAGCTGCACCACGTACTCGCGACCGTCATGCCGGACGTAGAAGTAGGCCTCGCCGGTGCCCGATCCCTCGCCGGAGTGGACCAGGCGCTCCAGGTGCATGACATCCGTGGCGGGACTCAGTCCCAAGGCCATTCCTGAAGACCTGATCACATCCTCGGGATCCAGGTAGCCCGGCGTGTGGCCCTGGTCAACCTGGGCCTGGATCTCGTTCAGCTTGGCCAGGTCCATGGAAACGCTGCCCGTCCGCACGGCCGGCGCCACCTGCCTGGCTGCCGCCGACTCATCGAGCTTGCGCGCCGCCTGGTCCTCGCCCGACTCTGCGCCCGCGGCGTTCTGGGCCTGAAGCACGGCCTCCTGGGGTGGACCGGCCGGCGCCCCTGAACTGCATCCTGCCAGCACGGCCGCCGCCAGAAGCGGAGCCAGCCAGAGGCGATATCGCATGGTGGAATCGTTCCTCCTGACGCCTGGGCCCGGCGGGCCCGGCGTCCATCACTGCACTGCTGAAGCGACAACTTCATGGTAGCAGAGGATCTGGCTTCTTCCCATCGCCCGGTCGGCGCGATTTTCGGCCCTGGCGCCTCCTCCTGTCGGATGGTCCGGCGGTCGTCCAAACGGCTGATAGCGGCCCGCGTCGAGCTGTTCGCCCGCAGCCCGCTAGAGCCGGAGAATGCCCTTCTGCAGGGCCTGGGTGACGGCCTCGGTGCGGTCACGCACGCCAAGCTTCTGGAAGATGCTGGCCACATGCGTCTTCACCGTGCTCTCACTGATGAAGAGCGCCTGGGCAATCTCCTTGTTGGGCTGGCCCTTGGCCATCAGCCGAAGCACATCCATCTCGCGGTCGCTCAGCCGGTCCTCCGCCTGCGGCGAGGCGGCGCCCAGTTGGGTGACGCGGTCAATCAGCTTGGCCGCCACGGAGGGCTGGAGAAGCGACTCGCCCCGATGGACCGCGGCGATGGCTCGAAACAGGTCCTCCCGAGGGGCGTCCTTGAGCAGAAAACCCCGCGCTCCGGCCTGGATGCCCTGGAATACCAGCTCGTCCGTGTCGTAGGTGGTCAGGATGATCACTTGCGTGTCCGGAAGCTGGGCACGGATGCGGCGGATGGCCTCCACACCGTCCAGCCGCGGCATCTGCAGATCCATCAACACCACGTCCGGACGCAGAAGCTGGGCTTGCTCGACGGCCTCCAGACCGTCGGCGGCCTCGCCCACCACGGCTAGGTCAGACTGGCGGGAGAGCATGGCGGCTATGCCTTCTCGAACCACCGGATGGTCGTCCACCACCAGAATGCGTATTGTCATGACGTCACTCCCTCTCTGCCCTGTCGCCGGCGGCGCCGGCGCGGACGCTGTCCGCTCTGACCGGAACACGAACGCACACCCGCGTCCCTTCTCCCGGCCTGGAGTCAACCTCCAGGGTGCCACCCAGGGTCTGCACGCGCTCCCGCATGGACAGCAGGCCGAAGCCGCTGTGGTCGGGCGCGCCCGAGCGGGAGCGCCGGGCGGCCGGGTCGAAGCCCCGGCCGTTGTCGGCTATGCGCAGGCGCACTTCGCTCTGTGCGTACTCCAGGTTCAGCTCCACCTGCGAGGCCTG
This sequence comes from Bacillota bacterium, assembly GCA_050260815.1. GTDB lineage: Bacteria > Bacillota > Sulfobacillia > JAMDAP01 > JAMDAP01 > JAMDAP01. Next base: position 19,019 of record JBLNCQ010000112.1, on the reverse strand, counting down.
GGCGTGCTTGCGAATGTTGGAGAAGGCCTCCTGCGCCACGCGCAGCAGCGCCGCCTCCACATCCGGCGGGAGCGAGCGCTCCTCACCGGCCGCCTGGAACTGCAGTTCGGCGCCCCCCAGGGCCCCCAGGCCGCCCGCCTCCTGGCGCAGGGCCTCCGGCAGCGAGGCGCGCTCCAACTGCCGCGGCCTCAGGTTCCAGACAGACCGGCGGGCCTCCTGCAAGCTCTCGCGGGCCAGGTCCGCTGCCCGCGCCAGGCGGCGGCGCACCTCCGGCACGTCCTCGCCCATTTCGCCTTCGGCCGCCTGAAGCTGCAGCAGGATCCCCATGAAGCCCTGGGCCAGCGTGTCATGAATCTCGCGGGCCATGCGGTTCCGCTCTTCGGCAATGGCCAGGTCGCGAGCCTCCAGGCGGCGCTCGCGCTCCTCCGCGAAGAGCCGGGCGTTCTCCAGTCCCACGGCCAGTTGGTCAGCCAGCGTGGACAGGGCAAAGACGTCGTCCTCGTTGAGGGTCCGGGAGCGGTCGACCTCCACGTGCAGCGCGCCCAGCAGCCGCTCGGCCAGCCGAATGGGCACCGCCAGCTCCTCTGCGGTCATCACCGGCTGACGGGTGTCCGCCGCCCGGGCGATCAGGGGGCTGCACGCGGACGGAGAGGGCGCACTGGCGGCGCGCAGCGTCAGGCCGGCGCCGTCCGGGTCCAGCAAGTAAATGGAAGTGCGGGCGTAACCAAAGGAGTCGGTGACCAGGCCGGCCAGAGTTCCCAGCAGCCGGTCCGGCTCCAGCACCGCGGCCACCTGCCGGCTGGCCTCGTTGAGCGCTCGGAGTTGATCGGCCTTGCGCGCCAGTTCGGCCGTGCGCTCCAGGACCTTGCGCTCCAGCCCGGCATTGAGCTGGGTCAGCTCTTCGGCCATGTGGTTGAACTCGCGGGCGAGTTCGCCAATCTCGTCTTCTGAGTCCAGCGCAATGGGCTGCTTTAACTGGCCTCCGGCCAGGGCCCGGACACCCTGGGTTAGCCTTTCCAGCGGGTTGGTCACCGCCGTGCCCGCGGCCAGGCTGGCCACCACCACCACCAGGAGCAGCAGCAGGAAGACGACCTGCAGCTTGTTTCGCAGGTCCATGCGCGCGGCCTCCGTGTCGGCCGCCAGTTGTTCGGTGGCGTGCATGACGTCGGCGGTGGGCTCCACCAGGACCAGCGTCCAGCCGGTATCGGCCAGAGGCGCAAACGCCAGGTACTTGCGCGATCCGCCCAGGGTCAGTTCCCTTACCCCGGCCCGGTCGCCGGAGATCAGGTCGGGGAGCATCTGCCTGACTTCGGCGCTGTTGCTCTGCCGCAAGTTGAGGTTGACGTCGCCGCCGGGGGCCACCGGGCTCGATGGCAGCGACAAATCGTGCAAGGCCTGGTCAGGCGCGGCCACCACACGGCCGCTGTTGTCCACCAGCAGAGCATAGCCGCTGGGCCCAACGTTGACGCTCTGCAGGGACTTCATCACGTCCGACAGCAGCACATCCACGCCGGCCACGCCCAGAAACTCGCCTTTCTCCGTATAGATGGGTGCGCTGGCGGTCACCATGCGTCCCATGCCCGCCGGGTCCTGATAGGGCGGGGTCCAGACCGCCAGGCGGTCCGGGTTCTGAGGCGGGGTCGCCAGCGCATAGTAGCTGCCGTTGGTGGGCGAGAAGCTGCCGGCATCTGGGGAATCGGCGGCAAATCCCCAGTTGGGGTAAAGGCGGGTAAGCCCGTCCTTCAGGATCACAAACGCATCCAGCCGAAATGGGTTCACCCCCTGGCTGGTGGTGAACCACGAGTCCAGGTGGCTGGTGATGGTGAGTTCGCGCCAGACCGCGTCCAGATCCTTCGCGCCCGCCGGCAGGAAGACGCCCACCGGGTCGCGCTTCTCATTGGCCCACACGCCGGACGCCCGCGGCCTCAGGTGCCCGGCCAGGCCAAAGGCAGGCAGGCTGTCGGCAGCCGGCGCCTCCGGCCGGGGAGCGGGGCTGACGGGCTCGGCCTGGGGCAGGCCGTTGTCCAGCGGCGGGGCCGCCGAGAGGTCAATGCCCCGCGCGTAGTGATCGGGATGGGAGAAGAGGAAGCCGCTGTAGCGCGCCAGTGAGGTGGCCTCGTTGCGTGCCTGCTCAAAGGACGTGTCCAGCCGCGCGGCGCTCTGCCGCGCCAGGCCGTCAAGACGGCCGGTGGCCTCCCGCTCCAGCGCCGCCACGCCCGTTTGCTGGGTGGTGTCGGCCACGTGGTCCAGCGCCTGCAGCGACAGCACGCCCACCAGCAGGGAGGGGATCAGCGCCACAGATACCAGAAGGGCCATCAGCTTTACTCGAATCGGCATCCGCGGCCTTCCCGACGCCATGCGGTATCCTCCTCTCGGCCTGCCTGTCCGCCTTCATGCTGTGTCCCGCCCGCAAAAAAAGGCCGCCCGTCCGCCCAGCAGGCCGCCAGGTGTGCGGTAGTGCGGCATTTTTCGCATCGTCTGCCGTTTCGAGCGTATTATGTGTATTCGCTTCCCCAGCGGGTTTCCCTGTTCGCCGTTAAGCGGGTGAATCTTGCCGCCGGCGGCAGACTCTGACAGCTCTGCCGGGCAGCAACAAGGCGGCCCTCGCCGCTGACGAGGACCGCCTCGGAAGTACGGTGCTTGGGTCTCACGAAAGCTACCAGGCGCACCCCTTGCCGACCCCGTAGGGAATGCCGGCAAAGTTCTGGCCACCGGACCCCCAGGCGGCAAAGGGCACTGCGGCATTGGTCCAATCCCCCTTGGCGTACCAGGGGCTGGCCACGTTCCCGCCGCCGCTGGCCGCCGCAAAAAAGGGGGCCGCGAAACTCGTGGCGTCACCCCACGCCACGGGGCCATAACCATAGGTCATGCTTATCCCTCCTTCTCCTGCGCCATCCTATGCGGTTGACAGAAGAAGGTGACCGTGGCAGCGGGCCCGCGTCACAGGAGGCCTGCCCGCTGCAGGACCAGACGGGCAATGCCCGCCGCGTCGTCCCGGGATAGGCAGGGTACGCCCAGCCGCCGCGGGGTGTCGCCGGCCACGGCGAACAGCAGCGGGTCGTCCAGGCAGGCGGGCTCCTGGCGCCCGTCGGTCCCGATGACCTCCAGCTTGGGGTAGGGGAGGTTCTTGTAGCCCTCCACCAGGATGATGTCCGCCCCGACCAGCAGGGGAAGGATGTCCTCCAGGGGGCGCTCCTGCGTCCGCTGCTCGACCAGGGCAAAGCCGGTGGGAGAGGAAATGGCCGTGGCCACAGCGCCGGCGCGGCGGTGCCGCCAGGTGTCCTTGCCGGGATGATCCATCTCAAAGCCGTGCGCATCGTGCTTGACCGTGGCCACGCGCAGGCCGCGGCCGGCCACTTCTGCCACCAGCTTCTCCATCAACGTGGTCTTGCCGCTGCCGGACCACCCCACCAGCAGAATCACCGGCGGGAGGGACGGCGAGGTCGGGGTGTGCGTGCTGACGTCCATGCCCCTCCCCCTATCCCGCCAGGTCCGGGCTGACGGTCAGGACCAGGTCGCCGGCAGCCAGGGTGGAGGTGTTCTCGGGTACCACCACGTAGCAGTTGGCCCGGGTCATGGAACTCAAGACCCCGGACCGCTGGGTCATGTCGGTGCGGACGCGGAGCACGCCGTTCTCATCATAGCGGCAGCCTCGCATGTAGCGCCGTAGCCTGGACGGCTTGACCACGGGCTGGTCCAGCACCGCCTGCGCCGCAAAGGGCCGCCAGCCACGGCGGCCGGACAGGGCCGCGACGACCGGCCGGACCAGTACGTCAAAGGTGGTGATGGCCGCGGCCGGGTTGCCCGAAAGCCCAATGACCAGCCGCCCATCCCAGAATGCCGCCAGGAAGGGAGTTCCCGGCTTCATGGCCACGTGCCAGAAAAGCCGCTCCGCGCCCAACCGGTCAAAGGAGGCGGCGGCCACGTCATAATCGCCGTGGGAGGCGCCGCCGGTGGTCAGCAGGAGGTCGGCGTCCCGGGCCCGGCGAAGGGCGGCGGCTATGTCGTCCGGGTCGTCGCCGCAGCCGCCCAGCCGCAGGGGCTCGGCGCCCATCCCCAGCAGGGCGGCGGCAAGAGCCATCTCGTTGCTGTTTCGCACCTGGCCGGGCTCTATCAGGGCCTCGGCCGGCACCACCTCGTCACCAGTGGCCAGAAGGGCCACCCGCGGCCGCCTGTGCACCTGCACCCGGACGGCACCCACAGCCGCCAGCAGACCCACCTCGGCGGGCCGCAGCAGGGTCCCGGCCGCGACGGCGGTGGCGCCCTGCTTCAAGTCCTCGCCTGCCGGACCCACGTTGTCTCCCGGTCGCACGGGCTCGGCCAGCACAACCCAGTCGCCCTGGCGGTGGCTGTCCTCCTGCCAGGCCACTGCGTCAGCGCCGGGCGGCAGGGGCGCTCCGGTCATGATGCGTGCGGCCTGTCCCTCCTGCAGGGCCGGGCCCGGCCTGTCGCCGGCGCGGTAGGTGGCCGCCACCTGCAGACGGGCACCGGGGGCTGTGACGTCCCGACTGCGCACAGCGTAGCCGTCCACGCCTGAGCGGGCGAAGGACGGCAGGTCCTCGGGGGAACGAACGTCCTGGGCCAGGACGCGGCCGACGGCGTCCAGCAGGCTCAGTTCCTCCGGCGGGGTGGCCCTGACTTGCTTCAGCATGGTTTCAATGGCTTGTTCGACTGTGATCACAGCCAGGCCTCCTGTCCATCCGGGCTCGCAGGCCTTCCGGTTGTCGCGGCTCATCCTCATTGTACCCGTCGAGGCTTGATTTCGCGAGGCCCCTGCGGACAGGCCGCCGCCGCAGGCGACAGCGTCCCGGCAAATAGGGTACAATGGCGGCATGGCGGCTGTCGGTCGAGCCCCACCAGGGTCGCCGACCGCGCCGCCTTTTCCGGGCGCCTGCCCCGCGTGAGGTGTTGTATGTGCTGATGACGCTGAGCCTGGCCGCCCTGGTGCTGGCGCTGGACCAGATCGCCAAGTACCTGGTGATGGCCAGCCTGGTGCCGGGACAGATCCGCACCCTCATTCCGCACATTCTCCAGTTGACGTACGTCCGCAACCCCGGCGCAGCCTACGGCCTCCTGTCAGGCAACCGCTGGCTGCTGGCGGGTGCGGCCCTGCTGCTGGCCGGGCTGGGCCTGTACCTGGCGCCGAAGCTGGAGCGCACCTGGGAGCGGGCCGCGCTGGGCCTCCTCATCGGCGGCGCCCTGGGCAACATGGTGGACCGGGTCCGCTGGGGGCTGGTGACGGACTTCATTGAGATCCAGCCGCTGCCCATCTTCCAGGTGTTCAACCTGGCGGACATGGCCATCACCCTGTCCGTGGCCTGGGCCGCCGTGACGTGGCTGCTGGAGTCGCGCCGCAGCCAGTCCTGAACCCGCCGACCTGGGTATCACCCTGGCAAGGCTTGAGGCCGGGCAGTCCTAGCCCGGCCTCGGTCTATGTGTGCGGCGGTGCGGTCCGCTAGACCGCTCCCTGTTCGTTGAGGCACGCGGCCAGGAGTGTAACGCCCCGCTCGAGGTCGGCCTGGGGCAGGTAGCTGAAGGAGAGTCGCAGGTGGCGGGCGCCCTCCCGCTCCTCCGCGGGCAGGTAGAAGTGCCGGCCCGGCACGTAGGCCACGCCCTTCCTCAGAGCGGGCTCCAGCAGGGCCTGCGCGTCCAACCCCTCCGGCAGGGTGAGCCAGACAAAGAAGCCTCCCTCGGGCCGGGACCAGGCGACGCCTGCCGGCATGCAGCGCTGCAGAGCGTCCAGCAGCCAGTCTCGGCGCTGCGCGTAGCTTCGCCCCAGACCGGCCACGCGTTCGTTCAGGTCCACGCTCTTCAGATACAGAGCGGTCACGGCCCAGCCCAGGGGATGATCCAGGTCCTTCTTGAAGACGGAGGCGGCCTGCACCAGCCAGGCCGGCCCGGCCAGCCAGCCGACCCGCAGGCCGGGAGCCACCACCTTGGAGAGCGAGCCGAGGTAGGCCACGCGGCCGGCGCGGTCGAGGCTCTTCAACGTGGGCAGGGGTGCCTGGAAGGCCAGTTCGCCGTAAGCGTCGTCCTCCAGGATGAAGAACCCGTACTCTGCAGCCAGCTCCAGCAGCCGCCGCCGCCTGTCCAGAGGCAGGGCCGTGCCCGTGGGGTTCTGAAAGGAGGCCACGGTGTACAGCACCTTGGGCAAGGGCAGGCCGGCGGCGCGGCGGTGGGCCAGGTCCCTGGCCATGGCCTCCACGTCCAGCCCCTGGGCGTCCACCGGATAGGACACCGCGTGGGGCGTGTAGTTGCGCAGGATCTCCAGGGCCTCCATGTAGGTGGGCGCCTCCACGGCCACCAGGTCGTCCGGGCCCAGCAGGGCGCGGGCCGCCAGGTCGATGGCCTGGCAGGCGCCGCTGGTCACCAGCAGTTCGCCTTCCTGGACGGGCATGCCGCGGACGGCCATGCGCTTTGCCAGTTGTGCGGGCAACTCCGCCATAGAGGGGCTGCCCAGGTAGTGCAGGGGCAGGTCGCCCTCCCGGGACAGCAGGCCGTGGGCCGCCGCCTCCAGGCCGGCCACCGGCACCGATTCCGGGAAGGGATAGCCGGCGCTGAGCCGTACCACGCCCGGCGGAAGGGGCGGCATCCAGGCCCCCGGCGCGGGGTAGCGCAGGGCCTCTCGGGCGGCCGGGGAGAGGAACGCTTCCGTCAGCCCGCGCATCGCAGAACCTTCCCCAGAAAGGCGCGGGTCCGCATCTCCCGCGGCCGGTCGAAAACGGCCTCCGGCGGCCCTTCCTCCACAATCACGCCGCCGTCCATGAACAGCACCCGGTCCGCCACCTCGCGGGCGAAGCCAATCTCGTGCGTGACCACCATCATGGTCATGCCCTCCGCGGCCAGCTGCTTCATGACCGCCAGCACCTCGCCCACCAACTCAGGGTCCAGCGCGGAGGTGGGCTCGTCAAACAGCATGGCCTTGGGTTCCATGGCCAGGGCCCGGGCAATGGCTACCCGCTGCTGCTGCCCGCCGGAAAGCTGCCCCGGGTGGGTGGACACCTTGTCCGCCAGGCCGACTTTTGCCAGCAGCCGCTCCGCTTTCCCGCGGGCCTCAGCCCTGCTCATCTTCTGCACGGTGACGGGCCCGCTCATCACGTTCTCCAGGGCGGTCATGTGAGGAAACAGGTGAAACCGCTGGAACACCATGCCCAGTTCCGCACGTACCCGGTCCAGAGCCTTCCCGCCGGCGGGCAGGGGTTCGCCGGCGATGGTGATGGCGCCCTGGGTGGGGTCCTCCAGCCGGTTGATGCAGCGGAGCAGCGTCGACTTGCCGGAGCCGCTGGGGCCGATGACGCAGACCACCTCGCCGGCCCGCACCTCCAGGTCGATGCCGCGCAGCACCTCCAGGTCGCCGAACTTCTTGTGGAGCCCCTGAACCTGGATCATTCCGTGCGCAGCCCCCTCTCCAGGCGGCCGGCCAGCCGCGAGATGGTGAAGGTCATGACCAGGTAGATGGCGGCGGCGGTCAGGTAGGCGGGGAACGGCCTGTAGGTGCGCGAGGCGATGAGTTGCGCAGAGCGAACCAGGTCCGTCAGGGCGATCATGGCTACCACGGACGACTCCTTCAGCAGGGTTACGGCCTCGTTGACCAGAGGCGGGATGACGCGGCGGAAGGCCTGGGGCAGGATGACCTGACGCATGGCCTGGCCGTAGGACATGCCCAGCGAGCGAGCGGCCTCCATCTGCCCCCGGTCCAGGGACTGAATGCCCGCCCGCACAATCTCGCCCACGTAGGCGCTGGAATTGATGCCAAAGGCCACCACGGCGGCGTTAAACTCATCCACCTGCCAGCCGAGGGCCTGGGGAATGCCGTACACAATCAGCAGAAGCTGCACCATCAGAGGCGTGCCGCGCAGCACCTCCACATATACGCTGACGGCGTTGCGCAGCGGCCTCCAGGGGGAGATGCGGGCCAGGCCCACCAGGGTGCCCAGGGTGATGCCAATGACTGCAGCCAGGACGGTAAGCTGCAGGGTGAGGCCGGCCCCTTTGAGGAAGAGCGAGCCGTTGGTCGCCAGATAAGCCGTCACGAAGCCACCTCCCAGACCGGGTCCGGACATGGCGCAAGGGGGCGGTCGCCCGCCCCCTCGCTGCGCCGGTCAGGACTTACTTGAACCACTTGGCGACCAGGGCGTCAAAGCTGCCGTCCTGCTGCATCTTGGCCAGCACGCCGTTGACAAACTCCGTCAGGTCAGGCGTGTCCTTGCGCAGGGCGAAGGCGGTGTCCTTGGCCGGGGTCTCCGCCGCGATCTTCAGTACGGGGTTGGCCTTGATGAAGGCCTCGGCCACGACCTTGTGCAGGTACAGCGCGTCCGCCTGCTTGGAGGCGACGGCAGTGGCGGCCTCCGTGAACAGGTTGTACTCCTTGACGTTGATGCCATCGATCTTCTTGGCGGCATCCCCCTGGACCGTGCCGATCTGCACGGCCACGGAGTGCCCCTTCAGGTCCTCCAGACCCTTGACCGGAGTGGCGAAGTCCGTGCGCACCACAATGGCGTCCGTGCCCACCAGATAGGGGGTCGTGAAGTCCACAACCTCCTTGCGTTCCGGCGTGACGCTGACGCCGGCGGCCATGACGTCGAACTTCTTGGCGCCCAGGGCCGCAATAAGGCCGTCAAACCCCATCTGCACGACCTCCAGCTTGACGCCGAGCTGCTTGGCCACTTCGGTCATCAGGTCGATGTCAAAGCCGATCACGTTGTTCTGGGCATCCAGCGACTCAAACGGCGGGTAGTCGGGCGACGTGCCAATCTTCAGCACGCCGGCCGCCTTGATGGCGTCCAGGGTGGGCGTGGTCGATGCCGTCTTGCCCTGGTCGCCGGACGGGGCCGTAGTCGGAGCCTCGGCAGGCTTGCTGGCGCAGCCGGCAACCAGGGATACCATCAGCAGCAGGATAAGAGTGAGTGCCAAGGGACGTTTCAATAGGTTCAGCCTCCAGTCATTCAGGCGTGTTCTTTGCATGATTATACATACGTATTCATGGCGATGTCTAGGGGGAACGCAAAAAAGCCAGGACTTCTCCTGACTTTTTTGCGATGGCTGGGGGATAATTGAGTGTCGAGAAGGTGTCTGGTTTTAGGTGCAGGGAATATGTGCAAATGGAGGAGTAAGGTGGACAAGCGGCTGGACGGCAAGATGTGTATTGTCACCGGTGCGGCCATGGGAATTGGCGCGGCAACGGCGATCAGGTTGGCTCATGAAGGCGGAATTGTGATACTGGCGGATCTGGACGAGGCTGCTGCCGGCCAGGTTGCGGCCAAGATCAGAGCGGACGGCGGTCGGGCTGAAGCAGTCGCGTGTAACGTCGGCGAGGAAGAGGACGTGAAGAACCTCATCGCCCACGTGGATAAGCAGTATGGCCGGCTGGACGTGCTGGTCAACAACGCCGGCATTTCCGGCCCCACCGGACGGATCGACGACATCTCCCTGGACGGCTGGAACAAGTTGATGGCAGTGAACCTGACCGGTGTCTTTCTCTGTACCCGGGAGGCCCTGCCGATCATGCGCCGGCAGCAGGGAGGCAGCATCATCAACTTGTCGAGCATCTACGGCCTGGTTGGATCCCAGGACGCCGCCCCTTACCACGCCAGCAAGGGCGCCGTTCGCCTCTTCACCAAGGCCACCGCGCTGCAGGTTGCGAAGGACCACATCCGCGTCAACTCCGTACATCCGGGATTCATTCAGACCCCCATGGTCGAGGGATTCGCCAGGGCTTCCGGCAACGCCGACACCGTCATGGCTGCCCTGGTCACCCTGCATCCCCTTGGACGACTCGGAAAGGCGGAGGAAATAGCCGCCGGCATCGCTTTCCTCGCTTCGGAGGACGCCTCGTTCATGACCGGCTCGGAGCTGGTCATCGATGGCGGGTACACGGCCCAGTAGCCGGAACCCCGGCCTATCCGGGGTGCGGCGTACCCCTTGAGCACTGGTCGCGGGTCCTGGCGAAGCCGTAGTTGAGCAGTCGAACGGCGTCCTGCCATCGGTTGGCTGAGCGAAAGGCCACAGCGATCAGGCGGTGCCCGTCCCTTGTGGCCGAGGCAACCAGGCATCTTCCGGCCCGCGGTGTGGTCCCCGTTTTCACCCCATCGGCCCAGGCGTAGCGCCACAGCAGCCTGTTCGTATTGCGCAGCAGCCTCTTCCGCCCGTGCCCCCCCTCCGGCCCGACAACCCGCTCCCTGCTCCCCACGATCTCGGCAAATACCGGATTGGCCATGGCATGGTTTGCCATCAAGGCCATGTCGGCTGCGGTGGTGTAGTGACCTGGGCGGTCAAGGCCGTGGGGCGTGACGAAGTGGGTATCCTTTGCCCCCAGGCCGGCCGCCTTCTCATTCATCAGCCGGACAAAGCCCTCCACCGTTCCGGCGATGTGCTCCGCCACGGCGACAGCGGCGTCGTTGCCCGAGCGCATCAGCATGCCCACCAGCAGGTCCTTCAGGCGATACCTGTCACGCTCCCTCAGTCCCAGGCGGGAGCCGCGCCCGGTGGCCGCCCGGCGCGAGACGACCACCAGGTCGTCCAGTCTCCCGAGTTCGAGGGCCAGGACAGCTGTCAGGACCTTGGTCGTGCTTGCCGGCGCCATACGCCGCCGGGCGTGCCTCTGCCAGAGCACCTTGCCGCTGAAGTCCATCACCAGCGCCGCCGCTGCCGAAACCCCTGGTCTCATGCCTTCCACCCGCCCGCAGGTAGAGTAAAGGTCAGGCGATGTGACACGCCTGACCTCTGTTCATCCGGTATTGTTCTATTCTGCGGTCGCCTGGGATGCCTCACGGAGACGGGCCAGCACGGCAGCACTGCCCAGGCCCAGCAGCAGAAGGACGGCCAGCAAGGCCACCACGCCTGGCCAGCCGTAGGCGGAGTAGAGACTGCCGCCCCCGGTGCCGGCCAGGCTTGAGCCCATGTAGTAGAAGAACAGGTAGAGCGACGAGGCGGCGCCCTTATTCGTCACGGCGCGCTGCGTCACCCAGCCGCTGGCCACGGAATGGGCGCCGAAGAACCCGAACGTGAAGACCGCAATGCCCAGGACCTTGAGTGCCAGCGGCGCCGCCAGGGTGATGATCGCCCCCGCCAGCTCCGCGGCAACGCCGATCCCGAGCACGCGGCGCCGCCCGTGGCGGTCCGAGAGGCGCCCCATCCAGGTGGAGCTGAACGTGCCCACAAGGTAGATCAGGAAGATCCAGCCCACCAGGCCGGCGCTTAGGCCGTAGGGCGGCGCCATCAGGTCGTAGCTGATATAGTCGTACAGCGTGACAAAGCTGCCCATGATCAGAAAGCCGATGGCGTAGAGGCACACCAGGCCAGGGTCTGATAGCGACTGCACCAGTGATCCCGCCAGGCGGCGGAACCGCAGCGGTTGTGGCGTGAAATGTCGCGACGGCGGCAGGGTCCGCCAGAACCAGAGGGCGCACAGCAGGCTGATCAGACCGATGGCCCCCACGGCCGCCCGCCAGTTCCAGACGTCCGCGATCATGCCGGAAACGATGCGGCCGCCCATGCCGCCCACAGAGTTGCCACTGATGTACAGCCCCATGGCCACGCCCAGGTAGCCTGGATCGATCTCCTCCGACAGGTAGGCCATCGCCGTGGCCGGCAGGCCGGCCAGCACCAGGCCTTCCAGGGCCCTGAGGGCGAGGAGCCCGGAGTACGCCGGCATGACGGCCGCCAGCACACCCAGGACGCCGGTGGCCACGAGGGAGAATGACATGACCGGCTTGCGCCCCAGTGAATCAGCCAGCGGTCCGGCAAGGACCATCGCCACAGACAGGGCTGCGGTAGCTACTGAGACTGACAGGCTAGCGACCGCGGGCGTAATGGCGAACGCGTCGGACAGCAGCGGCAGAATGGGCTGTGTGGCGTACAGGCTGGCGTATGTAGCGATGCCACCGGCGAACAGGGCCAGGGGCACGCGCCGAAAGGCGGGCTCCCCCTGCTTTACGTGCGTCAAGGCTAGGTCTTCCTTTGTTCAGAGTGGACGGGAATCAACAGGCCCCATTATAAACCAAGGGACCGCCCGCCGCGATATGGCCGCGTGGCCTTGCCGCGCAAGCGGCGACGCGCCTGGCGGTGAAGCAGAGACGGGGTCAGGACCTGGCGGTCCTGACCCCGATGTGTCTGGCTGCGAGCCCGTCTGTAAGCCGAGTTCTGTCGAGGATGATCATCTGTCTAGGACGAAGGTCGCCCTTCGCCTCAAGCGGCCTAACCCGGGAAGTTCAGCGGGCAGCGTCATCCTTCCCCTATTTGGCCTTGCTCCGGGTGGGGTTTACCTAGCCGGCCAGTCACCTGGCCGCTGGTGGTCTCTTACACCACCGTTGCATCCTTACATCCAGGGACGAGAAAGCGGCGGTAGAGGGCCCAAACCTCGTCCGCCCGGCTCCTGATCCCTGCATGCGGTTTCTTTCTGTGGCACTTTCCTTGGGGTTGCCCCCACTGGGCGTTACCCAGCACCCTGCCCTGTGGAGCTCGGACTTTCCTCGGACCGCCGCCCGAACCTCGCTTTCGCGATGGTTCGCGCCGTGCAGCCCGCGATCACCCGACGAACTCGCAGCAGCAACCATGTATTCTGTTATCTTGCGTAGTCCATGATAGCATGTGCATTCTTGCAGGTCAAAGCCACTTTGGCGCATCGCTGCTAGCTTTTGGACAGACATTCGGCCACCGCGCGTCCGCCCTGAAGGCGGAATTGGGTGGCCGAATCGCGACTTTTGCCTGGCAAGGACTGGCTGCGCTGCCGACAAAAATCTACCGGCCTCGCAGCCTTTCGTCGCCAGAAAACAAAGGGTCCCTTAGAAAACGCAACGGGTGCTCTGGAAGATCTAGAAGTTCACGGCGGGCGGCTGATTCACCGAGTCGCCGGCCGGCGGTTGGAAGTAGACCCGGTCCTGGTAACCGAACAGCCGGGCCACAACCACCGTCGGGAACGACTTCACCGTCTGGTTGTACTGCCGCACCTGCTCATTGTAGCGGTTCCGGGCCACGGCCAGGCGGTTCTCGGTGCCGGCCAGTTCGTCGCGAAGGCCGGTGAACTGTTCACTGGAACGCAGCTCCGGATAGTTCTCCACGATCACCAGCAGGCGGCTGAGGGCGCTCTCGGTCTGGTTGGCCGCAGCAATCTGCTGGTCAATGTTGCCGGTCTGCCGCGCCTGCTGCCAGCTGGCCCGGGCGTCTGCAATACGGCCCAGCACCTGCTGCTCCTGGGCGGCAAAACCCTTCACCGTCTCCACCAGGTTGGGAATCAGGTCGTAGCGCCGCTGCAGCTGGTTCTCCACTTCGGCCCAGGCGTTGTCGGTGTTCTCCGACAGGCGCACCAGGCTGTTGTAGGTGGAAACCAGAGAGCCGGCCAGCACCACAACGATCAGCAAAATCACGCCGAGTACCATTCCGGACCGCTTCATCTTCAAGAATGCCTCCTTGTGAAGACTCGAATTCCTGCCTTACCAGCCGCGGCCGGCGCCACCGCCACCGGTACCGCCGCCGCCGAAGCCGCCCCAGCCGCCGCTGCCACCCATGCCGCCCATGCCTCCCCATCCGCCCCTGCCGCCACGGCGGGGGAAGGGGACGGGAACGACGGGGGGCGTCTTGTGGATGACGTATTCACGCTCGTCCTGGTGGCCACAGCGCGGGCAGCGCCGCACTTTCAGGCCCGTGCCCTCCTGCAACAGCGTGGCGTGGCGCACAACCCGGTCCGTGACCAGCATGCGGGCACCGCAGTTGGGGCAGCGGGGCCGGAACATGCCCAGGGCTGCCATGATCACAAGCGCCATTGCACCGGCGACAAAGAGGACGGGCAGTGCCAGGAGCCAGAACGGGTTGAGCCCGCCCGCCGTTTCCGCCGGCGGACTGGACGGCGTCAGGCCGGCGTCCTTCTCGATCTCAGCGCCGAGGGCCTGCGCCCCTGCCAGGAGGCCGCCGCCCATGTCGCCTTCCTTGAAGCGTGGCATGACATAGCGGTCCAGGATCCGGCCCACCTTGGCGTCGGGCAGCACACCCTCCAGGCCGTAGCCCGTGGCCACTTCCACACGCCGCTCCTGCAGGGCCACCAGGATCAGAAAACCGTTGTCCTTACCCTTCTGTCCCGGCTTCCATTTGTCAAAGAGCCTGACCTTGTAGTCCACCGGCTCCAGAGGCGCTGTGGTCGCCACCAGAGCTACCGCGCCCTGAGCACCTGTGCGCTCCTCCAGACCCGCCAGGTAGGACTCAATGGCCTGCTGCTGCTCAGCCGACAGCGTCCCGGTGAAGTCGTTGACACGGGCCGTGTAGTCCGGCAGGACGGGATCCGATGAGGCCGCCAGGGCCGGTTGGGCGCTCACCGCCAGGACAAGGGCCAGTGCCGCCGCCAGAATCAGCGACCATACGCGGCGGCCGGTTCTCACAAGCCTCATGTCGGCACCTCCCTGACTTGCGCTGCAGCAACGAGTAGGCGGGCGATAGATGCATCTGCCGCCCTGCGGCGCAATCGAATGGGACTACGCAGGGCAGGGCGGGAAAGTTCCCGGCGCCGCCGGGGCGTCGGGACCATTTCTTCGGGACGAGGCGCTACAGGAACTGAAACGGATCGCGATCGGACTCCGCCAGCTCACAGCGGGTCTCAAAGCCCTCCGCTTCCAGCCGGCTGTTGAGCCAGTGCGCAAGGTCCGCCATGCCTGGCCACTCGGTGCCGAAATGCCCGGCGTCCACCACGGCCAGGCCCAGGTCCAGCGCCTCCAGCGCCTCGTGGTGGTCAAGGTCGCCGGTGATCAGCACATCGGCCCCGGCCCGGGAGGCCGCCTGCAACAGGTCGCCGCCGCTGCCCCCGCACACCGCGATCCGCCTGACGGGCCGCTGCGGGTCCCCCACCAGGCGCACCGCGGGTACCCGGCAGACCTCCTTCACGCGGCGCGCCAGGTCCGCCAGGGGCAGGGCGTCGGCCAGGCCGCCTAGGCGTCCGACGCCCAGGGCGGGGCCGTCGTTGTCCAGCGGGATGAGGTCGTACGCCACCTCCTCATAGGGATGGGCGCGGAGCATGGCCGCCACCACCCGTCGGCTGATGGACGCGGTGACCACCGTCTCCAGACGGACCTCGTCCACTCGCTCAAGCCTCCCCACGGACCCGATAAAGGGATCGGCCCCTTCGTGCGGCAGGAAGGTTCCCAGGCCGCGCACCTGAAAGCTGCAGTGGCTGTACTTGCCAATCCAGCCGGCGCCCGCCTGCGCCATGGCGTCGCGCACCCTGTCCTCATGCCCGAAGGGTACGAAGACCACCAGCTTCTGCAGCGGGTCGCGGGCGGTGACGTCCAGAACCGTTACCTCCGCGAGGCCCAGCCGGCGGGCCAGCGCGTCGCTGACGCCGTCCGCCGCCGCATCGTAGTTGGTGTGGGCCGCGAACACGGCAATGCCATGGCGCAGGCATAGCTCAACGCGCCGCCCCAGGGCCTGGTCCGTGCGCAGGTGCTTCACATCCTCCCAGATGCTTGGGTGGTGCAGCACCACCAGGCCGGCGTCCTTGCGCACGGCCTCCTCCAGCACCGCGTCCGTCCCGTCCACGGCGAGCAGCACGTGCCGCACCTCGCTCTGCGGGTGGCCCCACATCAGCCCCGGGTTGTCCCATGTCTCGGCCAGGCGCTGCGGCGCGCGCTCTTCCATCCACTGCATCAGATGGGCCACTTTGGCCAGCATCGGACGACCTCCTCCCACTGCTCCAGCCGGCGGCGCTCCTCAGCGGCCGCGCGCTCGCGCTCTCGCTCCTCGGCAGTAGCGCGGTCTCCATCCTGCTCCTCGGCACCAGACTGACGCACGCCCTGCTCCAGGCCGCGAAGCCTGCGGCGCGCGCCGACAGCCAGGCGGCGAGCCGCCTCGGGAATCAGGGGGTGTCCCTGACGCAGAAGAAGCGGACCCAGCTCAGCCTCCGCCTCCGACAGGGAAGCCTGCGCCGCTGCGACGGCTGCAGAGGTGACAGCCGCGCCGTCCACCGCCGGCGCGCCGCCGGGCACCAGGCAGAGGATGGGGTACAGGTGCCGCCCCTCCCGCACCAGGTCTTCCGCCAGAAACTCCATTCCCTGTGTGTGGACCCAGCGGCGCACGTCGGCAGCGTGGGTGTTGGGCGCCAGGATGAGGCGCTCCAGCGACGCCACCACGTCCGGCGCCTCCTGCAGGAGCCGCAGCATCAGGCGCCCGCCCATGCCCGCCAGGACCGCTACGCTGACCTCGCCGGGAGCGACCACGCGCAGGCCGTCGCCC
Source organism: Bacillota bacterium (assembly GCA_050260815.1). Taxonomy (GTDB): domain Bacteria; phylum Bacillota; class Sulfobacillia; order JAMDAP01; family JAMDAP01; genus JAMDAP01. Next base: position 2,807 of record JBLNCQ010000112.1, on the reverse strand, counting down.
TGCCGCAGGTCTAGCCGGTCCAGGACCCCCGCCGCGGCGGCATGGGCCCTTGCCTGGGCCAGGGGTCCGGGGCGCACGTCCGCCCCCACGGCCGCCCTGGCGACGCCTCGCTGCAGCAGCGCAATGGGCAGGTAGGCATGGTCCGTTCCAACGTCCAGAAGCCGCGCTCCCGACGGCACCATGTTGGCCACGGCCTCAAGTCGCGGCGACAGCTTCACGTCTCATCACTCCTCGGGCTTCTCTCCTATTTTGCCGGCCTGGCGCTCCGGTCCTCCTGGATAAGCAAAGGCCCGGCGACAAGCGCCGGGCTAGGAGGAGGGAAGAGAAGCCGATTGGATGGATGCGAGTCAGGCCTCGAGGACCTCCGGTTGAAGGAGAGGCACGCCTTCTTTCGGCGTCAGTTCGGCCAGGCAATCGGGGCAGAGCGCAATCTTTCCGGGCTTGGCCGGGGTGCCGGGCCGCAGGCCGCACCAGAAGCAGAGTTCGGTGGCGGCAGCAGTGTCTTCTGACATGGTACGCCTCAACCTCCTCGTCCGATGATGATTGGCAAGGGGTAGCCTACCAAAATGAAAACCCGGCGATACAAGTCCCCTCGTCAGAGCAGGAACTTGCCGCCGGGTCTTTTATTCCCACGGTGTAAGCCTGATGGCTCTGTACCGCTCGGTCCAGGCCCCCACGGTCTTGAAAGACCTCAGCGGGGCGGAACCCTAGGTACACTTCCTCTTGCTTGCCGTTACTATAGCAAAGGTTCGTCACCCGTGTCAACGCCGCCGGCCTGTTTTACTTGTGCAACAATTTAACGGCTTGAAGTCGCCGGATCTGCCCGGGGTTCGCAGAGCGGGCAGCAAAAAACCACGCTCTCTTGAGCGTGGTCTATCTGGCGAAGATGGTGGGCACTAGAGGGCTCGAACCTCTGACCTCTTCCGTGTGAAGGAAGCGCTCGTACCAACTGAGCTAAGTGCCCGAGACATGGTTTATTATAGCCTACGGTCCGGGAGGAGGCAAGTTCAAAAACCTGGACAAACAAGGGCGCCGGGGCCAGAGATGGACCGACGGCGCCAGTGATGTCTGGGGGGGCCGGCGCGATTCGAACGCGCGACCAACCGGTTATGAGCCGGCAGCTCTAACCGCTGAGCTACAGCCCCGAAAAGCGGGCGCGGCGGCAACCGCGCCGGGATAAAAAAACTGGCTCCTCGAGCAGGATTCGAACCTGCAACCCTCCGGTTAACAGCCGGATGCTCTACCGTTGAGCTATCGAGGAACGCAACCTTGTATGCTGCTATTTGCCGCGTTCCCTGTGCTTGGGCCGCGTGACACTGTCGATTATAAGGCAGGCTCGGTTACAGTGTCAACCCGGCGCGGCCGGAGATTTCTGGTGATGCTGGCTGATAGGCCTTGCGTTTTCACGATTTCTTCCGCCGCTGCCGTGAATGGTATGCCGACCGCCGGCGCTGAATAAACAGCTCTGAAGGCGCCATAGGCGGGAGGGGTACAGAATGGCCGAACTTGCGGGCGCTCTGGTGGCGGCTGGACTGGGACTGCTCTACCTGCTGGTGCGCAATGTGAGCCGGCGCCTCCCGGAGATGACGGCGATGCTCGTGGCCATGGCGGGAGCCATGACGGGCGGGCTGACGCTTGGGCTGGCGGCGCATGCCCTGTTCCCGCACTCGCTGGCCCATGCCAGTCTGGCCGGCCTTGCCCTGGGCATCGCCGCGGGCGCGCTGCTGGGTAGCCCTGCGGGATGGTTGCCGGTGCTGGACGGGTCGCTGTCCGGCGGCATGGGCGGCCTGATGGGAGCCATGCTGGCCATGATGCTGGATGCCTCGGGGCTGGCGCTGGTCGCTGCCGCCTTCCTGGTCCTGTTCGCGGCCACGGTCGGGCTGCTGTTCAGCCTTGTGCGGCGGGAGGCGGGGAGCCTGCGGTTACCGGGCATCACCCGCAACATCTCACCCCTGTGGCGCTGGGGCGCCGGCGTGGCGGCGGCAGCCGCCCTGGCCTCCTACCTGATGCACTGACCCTCAAAGAAGAGGGAGCGGCCGTCGCCCGGCCGCTCCCTTGCTGTTCACGCCTAGTCCAGGTAGTCCTTCAGCTTCTTGCTGCGGCTGGGGTGGCGCAGCTTGCGCAGAGCCTTGGCCTCAATCTGGCGAATGCGCTCGCGCGTGACGCCAAAGACGTGGCCAACCTCCTCCAGCGTCCGCTGCCGCCCGTCGTCCAGCCCGAAGCGCAGCCGCAGGACCTTTTCCTCACGGGGCGTCAGCGTCTCCAGGACCTCCTCCAACTGCTCCTTCAGGAGCATGAAGGAAGCGGCCTCGGCGGGCGCCGGCGCGTCCTCATCCTCGATGAAATCCCCCAGGTGGCTGTCTTCCTCTTCGCCGATGGGCGTCTCCAGTGAGACCGGCTCCTGCGCGATCTTCTGGATCTCGCGCACCCGCTCGACCGAAATCTCCATCTTGGCGGCAATCTCCTCGGGCAGCGGGGCGCGCCCCAGGTCCTGGAGAAGCTTGCGCTCCACGCGGATCAGCTTGTTGATGGTCTCCACCATGTGGACGGGGATACGGATGGTGCGGGCCTGGTCCGCAATGGCCCGGGTGATGGCCTGACGAATCCACCAGGTGGCATAGGTGGAGAATTTGAACCCCTTGCGGAAGTCAAACTTCTCAACAGCCTTGATGAGGCCCAGGTTGCCCTCCTGGATCAGGTCCAGGAACAGCATCCCCCTGCCCACGTAACGCTTGGCGATGCTGACCACCAGGCGCAGGTTGGCCTCCGCCAGGCGGCGTTTGGCCTCGTCGTCGCCCTGGTCCATG
>JBLNCQ010000111.1:0-3431 GCA_050260815.1 Bacillota bacterium | reverse complement strand
CCGCCGCCGCCTCACCGGCCGTTTTGGCGATCAGGTCACCGTGGAGTACGTGGAACTCTTCTCTCCGGCGTCCTTTGCGTACCCGGAGGTGCTGGCAGACCTCAAGGAAGGGCGCGCCCAGGTGCCGGTCATTCTAGTGGATGGAGCCCGCGTGCCTTCGGAGGGGAAGCTTCCTCTTTCGCGCGTGGAGAAGGCTGTTCCGGACCGGCTGCAACGCCGGTTGGGTGAAGGAGGAACGTCTGTATGAGTTCAGTGACACCGGGCGATGTGAAGACCGGCGCAGCCCTGCCTGGGCTGGTGGATGCTGCACGGAAGTTTGCGGAGGCTGTGGCCGCCACATCCCAGTACGAAGCCTATATGGCGGCCCAGACGGCCTTGGCGCGGGATGAGGAGGCGCAGAGTGTGCTCCGAAAGTATGCAGAACTGCAGCAGCGGTTCGAGAGGGGAGGCGTAGTCTTTGTGCGCAGCCCAGAGGATCGCGCCGAGTACGAGAAAGTGGAGGAGGCGCTGAGCCAAAACGAGCGGCTCATCCAGGTTCAGGACGCCCAGGTCCAGCTCGTGAAGTTGCTGCGTGACCTTAACCGTGTGATCTCTGACAAATACGGCACCAACTTTGCCAGGGCGGCAGCAAGCGGAGGAGGGTGCTGCGGATGAAGAAGGCACTGCGTGAGTCGGCGCAGCGGTTGGGGCAGGCGCTGCGCTTGACACCGGAGATGGCTGCTTATGAAGCTGCCCTGGCGGACTATCAGGGGAATGCTGCACTGATGACCCAGGTCAGGCGATATCAGACTGTTCGGCGGGAGTTCGAGCAGGCACAGTACAGGGGCGGGCTGACGCAGCATCTCCTGGACGAACTGCGGCAACTGCAGACTGAGATCAATGGCCATCCGGCGGTGATACGCATCGTGGACGCACAGGAGGCCATCAAGGGCCCGGCCCAGCAGGCGAACGAGGTGATCCGCGAGATACTCAGAATCGATTTTGCGGCCAATGCGGGAGGCGGCGGCTGCTGCGGGTAGTACCCCGTAGATCCATGTCATTGCCGTAAATACGCAATACAGAGAGGGGACGTCCCCAGTTGCAGCCTCACATCGAAGTGCAGGTATTCACCGTGACCGCCAGCTGCGCCTGCAAGCCAGGCACCTGCGCTCCGGAGCCGGACGCGGTTCTGGTGACGGTACAGCGGGTTTTGGCCGATGCCTTCGGCTCCCGCGTGCCTGTGCGAAACGTCAATGTCCTGTCGCCTGAGGTGTTCAACTACCCCCAGGTCATCGCGGCCATCCGGTCCAGGACCCACCGGGTCCCAATTGTAGCCATTAACGGTATCCCCTACATGTCTGAGCGGGTGGACGAAGGCCGTCTGATGCAGGCGGTAGGGCAGGCGCTGGTGTCCTGAAGGCCGCTGTTGGCTACAGTCCGGGAGGAGACCCTTATGCTCTATCTTGGAATACCGCTGCTACTGCTTGTCCTGTCCTTCCTGTCGGGCATGATGGGACTGGGCGTGGCTTTTGTCGCCACGCCCGTGCTGGGACTCTTCGGATTCGAACTGAAACACGTGATCATGCCCTGGTCGCTCTGGCTGAACGGCCTCACGGCCATTGCAGGGGCTGTGGCGTTTGCGCGGGCGAAGATGGTGGACTGGCGGACGGCCTGGCCATTGCTGGTGGTCACTACCATTGCGGCGCCCGCCGGTGTCCGCCTTCTGCAGTTCGTGCCCACAGCCGTGGTCTGGTGGCTGTACGCGGCAGTCCTGGTCTTTCTGGCTTACCGCATGGCGTTTCCACCCAAGATGGATGACAGTCAGGCACCGGTCATCAGTGACAGAACACGGGCGAAGGCAGGCGTGGCTAGCGCAGTCATTGGCGTGTTTGCGGGGTTTCTTGGCGTGGGCCCCGGTTTTCTCCTGATGCCCGCTTTGGTGATCTTCGGCTACACGGCAAGGCTGGCGGCTGCGACCAACTCCGTGATCGTGACGCTGCCCTCATTCTCAGCCTTCCTGGGGCACCTCTCCACCGCCGAGTTCGACTGGTGGATGCTGGCCCTTACCAGCATCGCCTCCGTCCTTGGCGCTCAGGCCGGTGCCCAGTTTATGACCAAGCGTGTAAGGAGCCTGACGCTGAGCCGAATCTTCGCTGTAGCTCTGGTGCTGCTAGCGGCGCAACGGGTGTGGCTGCTGCTACGCTAGGTATCGGATGGCATGAAAGCGCAGACCAGTAGGCTGACTGCGGCCGGGCCAGCCAGTCTGGCTAGCCGCGACCAGACCGTAACATGTCAGCGCACTCGTACGGGAGGTCCGCTCCTTCTACGGCGCGGGCAGCCGCTTCATGGTCGCACCAGACTTCAATGGCATCCCGGAGCACAAGCCCGGAAGTGATTGTGCGGGGGCTGAAGACCGGCGCGAAGAGCAGTCGCCTGAAACTGACTACTCAACCCAAGCTGAAGTGCGGATTCACAGAGCACACGAGAGGGACACGAATGGACGCTCACAAGATTCGAGCCCTCGTTAGGGATCGTTTCGCACAGACCGCTCTGATGGGGGGGTGGCTACTGCTCCACTTCGGGCTATACCGCCGCGGGTGGATGCTGTGGGGGTACCGTTCCTGCTGAGGAGTTGGCCAAGACTATCGGCTACTCGGACAATGAGTTGACGGTCGTTCCCGTCGGGGCCAATCTAGGGTTGGGATGCGGCAACCCTCAGGCCATTGCTTCCATTCGTCCCGGAGAGACAGTGCTTGACCTTGGGTCGGGCGCCGGCCTCGATTGCTTCCTGGCTGCGCGGCAGGTGGGTGAGGGCGGGCGTGTGATTGGGGTCGACATGACACCAGAAATGTTGGCCAAAGCCCGACAGAACGTTCATAACGGCGGGGTGCACAACGTCGAGTTCCGCCTGGGTGAGATCGAGCATCTGCCCATCGCCAGCGAAAGCGTGGATGTGATCATATCGAACTGTGTGATTAACCTGTCACCTGAGAAGCCCAAGGTGTTCTCTGAGGCTTTCCGGGTATTGAAACCCGGCGGTCGCCTCGCTGTATCAGACATAGTGACCAGTGTCCCCCTGCCCCCGGAAGTGCAGAAAGACCTGGCGCTCTACACTGGTTGTATTGCCTGAGCGGCTTCGATTGGAGACCTCAAGGCGATGCTTTCGGAAACCGGGTTCACTGAGATCCGCATCACCCCGAAGGACAGTCGCGAGCTCCTGCAGAGTTGGGGCGCCGATACAACCCTGGACGAAGTGGTATTCTCGGCCAGCATTCAGGCCGTTCGTCCCTAGGCCGAACTCTGGTGGGGTGGAGCGGTCCGGAGCTGCAGCTGAATCAGCTCGCGTGAACCACGCAGCACCCTCCGCACTTAAAGTGGAGGGGGGGGGGCGGCGGCGGGCCGCCCCCCCCAGGCTGTGTGGGGTTTTTTATTTGTTGTTTAAAGAGTTTTGT
>JBLNCQ010000110.1:0-8456 GCA_050260815.1 Bacillota bacterium | reverse complement strand
AGCGCCGTGAAGGTCCTGCCACTGATGCGGGTGAGGAACTCGGCCAGTGCCGGATAGCGCACCAAAGCCGGCGACCGGACCTCGGCCCGCACCACGCGCCGGCCCACCAGCTCTTCCAGCGAGCGACGCACCGTTTCTACTTCAGGCAGTTCGGGCACGGCCGCACCTCCGGTGGCGAAAGCTGGGAACCAACCGGGCGGGCGCTCCAGCCGCACCCATCAGGCCCGCACGCTCCTCATGTCGTACCAGTTCAGCCCCTGCTTGGGGTCGGCGCGCAGCGGGACGCTCAGTTTCATGGCCCCCTCCATGCGCGAGACCACCAGGTCCTGAACCTCCGCCAGTTCCTCCTGGGGCACCTCCAGAACCAGTTCGTCGTGAACCTGAAGGAGGAGTCGCGTCTTCAAACGGGCATCCCGCAGAGCCCGGTGAACCTCCACCATGGCCAGCTTGATGATGTCTGCGGCCGTACCCTGGATGGGCGTGTTGATGGCCGTGCGCTCCGCGTACTGGCGGATGTTGCGGTTGCGGCTGTTGATGTCCGGCAGGGGCCGGCGTCGCCCCAGCAGGGTGGCCACGTAGCCGTCCTTCCGGGCCTGCTCCACGACCTGCTCCATGTAGCGCTTGACGCCCGGATAGCGGGCGAAGTAGCCGTCAATATAGGCCCTGGCCTCAGAGCGGGGGATGCCCAGCGACCGCGCCAGGCCGAAGTCCGTCTGCCCGTAGGCGATGCCAAAATTGACCGCCTTGGCGGCGCTGCGCATCTCGCGGGTCACCAGGTCCATGGGGACGCCAAAAACCTCGGAGGCGGTGCGCGTGTGGATGTCCTGGTCCTTCCAGAAGGCGTCCAGCAGCGCCTCGTCGCCGGCGATGTGGGCCAGGATGCGCAGCTCGATTTGGGAGTAGTCGGCGGCGAACAACACCGTTCCCGGGGCGGCCACGAAGACCTTCCGCAGCCGCCTCCCCTCCTCCAGCCGGATGGGGATGTTCTGCAGGTTGGGATCGGTGCTGGAGAGGCGGCCGGTGGCCGCAACAGTCTGGTTGAAGGTGGTGTGGACCCGTCCCGTCTCCGGGTCGATGAGGCCGGAAAGGCCGTCCACGTAGGTGCCCTTTAGCTTGACCAGGGTGCGGTACTCCAGGATCTTGCCGACGATGGGGTGCCTGTCCTCCAGCTCTTCCAGGACCTCCGCGTCCGTACTGTACCCGGTCTTGGTCTTTTTCACCACCGGCAGGCCCAGGCGTTCAAAGAGCACCTCGCCCAGTTGCTTGGTAGAGTTGATGTTGAAGTGGTCGCCGGCCAGGTCCCAGATGGCGCTGTTCAGCTCGGCGATGCGCTTCTCCAGCTCCTCGCCCATCTCCGCCAGCCCGTCGCGGTCTACCAGCACGCCGGCACGCTCCATGTCCGCCAGCACCAGCGTGAGCGGCATCTCCAGCTTGTCCAGCAGATCCGTAAGGTTCTGCCCAGCCAGGGCAGCGCCCATGGGCTCCACCAGGCGCGCCGCCAGCGAGGCCTGGGCCGCCGCAAAGTGATCGGGGCCCGGCGAATCCTCGGGTGTGAGCAGCGGGGCCAGGCCGTACTCGGACGCCAACTGCGGCACGCGGTACTGGGCCCGGTTGGCATCCAGGAGATAGCCCGCCAGGGCCGTATCGAAGGCCAGGCCCGCCGGCGCGACCCCGCACTGCAGCAGGCTGAGGGCCAGCACCTTCAGGTCGTGTCCGCGCTTGGGGGCGGCGGGGTTCTCCCAGTATGCGGCCAGGGCCCGCGCGTCGGGGCCGCCCTCGCGGCTGACGGCCCGCCTGAGGATCCCCAGGGCCTCCGGCCCCGGGCGGGGCTCACCCTTGCCGCCGGGGAGGTCCAGGGTGACGGCGCGGTCCGCGGTGCCGGCCGCCAGGATCCAGCCGGCGGCGGCGGGCAGCAGGACCCAGGCCGGCGACTCCGTCAGCAGCGGTCCGGCCTCCCGGGCAAAGTCCTCCGGCAAGGAACAGGGCTCGACGGTCAGCGCCCGCCAGAAATCCTCCACCGCGGACGCGCCGCGGGGCTGCCCCTCCGCGGCTGCTTGCTCCGCGCCTTCCGCGGCGTCGGCATCGCCTGCTCCGGCCGATTCCACAGCTTCCCCTGACTGCTGGATGCGCCCAAAGACCGCGTCCAACCGCCGACCCAGGGCCTGCAGCTCCAGCTCCCGGAACAGCTCGTCCACCTGCTGCCGGTCAAAGGGATGGGGAGCCAGTTCGGCGATCCTGACGTCCACGGGCGCCTGCCGGTCGATGGTAGCCAGGCGCTTGCTCAGCCGGGCCAGGTCCGCCTGGGTGCGGACGGTTTCGGACAGCTTCTTCCCGGGCACCTCGTCGGCGTGGGCCAGGACCTCTTCCACGCTGCCGAACTGGTGGAGCAGCTTGAGGGCGGTCTTTTCGCCCACCCCGGGCAGCCCCGGGATGTTGTCCGAGGCGTCGCCCATCAGCCCCTTCAGGTCGATAATCTGGTGCGGCTCCAGGCCGTACTCCTGGCGCAGCACATCCGGGTCCATCGCCTGGACCTCGCTGATGCCCTTGCGGGTGAGCAGCACCCTGACCTGGGGGGACAGAAGCTGCAGAGCATCGCGGTCGCCGGTCACCACCTGGACCGCAAGCCCCTGCTCCTCGCCCATGCGGGACAGGGTGCCGATGAGGTCGTCGGCCTCGTAGCCGTCCATCTCTACCAGGTGCAGCCCCAGGGCCTGCAGCACCTGCTTCAAGAGGGGCATCTGGCTGCGCAGGTCCTCCGGCATGCCGGTGCGCTGGGCCTTGTACTCACCGTACTCCTGGTGGCGGAACGTGGGCGCGCTGCGGTCAAAGGCGACCCCCAGATAGTCGGGCTGCTCCTGCTCAATAAGCCGGAAGAGCATGTTCAGAAAACCCACCACTGCGTTGGTGGGCTGCCCCCGCGACGTGTTCAGCGGAGGCAAGGCATAGAAAGCCCGGTTGGCCAGGCTGTTGCCGTCAATCAACATCAGTTTGCGGGAGGGCAAACCTACCACCTCGATGGCTCAACTTCACCGCCGGCAGAGGCAATCCCTGCCGAGCCCAACAGAAGGGGTCCGGGCGCCTGTCTGCCGCCCGGACCCCATTGTTCCCCATCCGTCCCTACCGCAGTTCGTAGGTCACAGCCACCCGGGCGCGAAGCCCATAGCCGGAGCCGCTCTGCGTGGCCGCACCCGCACCGCCGCCGGTCAGCGGCGGAACGACGGATCCCAGCAGCGAGGCCCCCTCCTCCGCCAGCGGCTGTGCCTCCACGGACTTCACCCGGCCGACGCTGCCGTCAGCGGCGCCGGCCAGCCCCCGGGCCTTGGCCAGGGCGTCCCGCATCGCCTGGTTGAGCGCCTGCTGTGCCATCTGGTCGTGCCTGGCCGAGCTGTAGTGGGCGTCGATCAGCTGGGCCCCCTGGGAGGTGGCGGCCTCCACCGCCTCACGCACCGCCTCGGTCGCCGCGTTGCGCAGGGTGGCCTCCACCAGAGCCACGGCCGGTGCACCCGGTATAGCTGAGGCGATGCCGGGCAGCACCACGCTCACGTCGTCCCTGGCCACGCCATGGGCCCGCAGGGCCGTGGTGACGCGGCTGGGGCCGTCCAGCCCGTTCGCCCCGGCGGGTGTGTCCATCACGGTAAACCGCAGGTGCACCTGGTCCGGCTTCAAGGCCACAAAGGCCTCGCCGGTGACGGTGATCGACCTGTCAGAGGGTCCGGCCGGCTGGGCGGCTGCGACGCGCTGCCGGGGACCACCGACGAAAAGGCCTACCGCTGCTGCCAGCAGTAAGCCTGTCATGACGATAAAGCCAAACGTCTTTCGCTCCATGGGCGGCAAACCCCCAACAGGATGGGTACTACTGCTGCACCAGGGTGACGCGGAAGGTGGCCAGCCGGGCCTGGTCACGAAGCTGCTCCAGCCGGGCCTGCTTGTCCGCGATCTGCTGCTGCAGATCGCTGACTTGAGAAGAAATGCCACCGGAACCTGGCGTGGCGCCGGCCTGCTCGCGCAACTGCGTTTCCTGGCTGAGAAGGCTCTCGATGTCGCGGCGGAGCGCGTTGGCTTCAGCCGTTACGTCCTGCGGGCCGGATGCCGACACCGTCAGGGTGGGCCCTATGGCTAGGATGTCGCTGCGGGCCTCCTGATAACGGGCAAAGGGAACGCGGATGACATAGATGGAAATCGGCGTGCCGTTCTCCAGGCGGGAGTTGCCCACCGAGAGGAACGTGCCGTTGAGGTCCTGGCTCAGGGTGACCAGGCGGCTGAGACCTTCATCCATGTTGGCGGTCTCAACCTGGTACTCGGCCTGGTAGACCAGCAGCGGGCCCTGTTCCGTCGAAGCATCCGGCTTTGGTGCGGAGGACACGCGAGGCCCGCCTTCACCGGCGCTCCCCGGTTCCGTAGCGATGCCCACGCCGTCCCGGGGGGTAGGCGCCGGGGGCGTCACGCCATCCGGCGTCTTGGGTCCATTGCCGGAGGGTTCCGTAACCGGCGCTGTCACGCCCGGCTGGGTCACGTCACCGCCGGATGGGCCCGGCTGCGTGGGGCCCTGACCGGACGGGTTGGAGTCGCCAGGTTCCTGGACGACGTCGGGTGTCGTTGAATCGCCAGGGTTATTGCCCCCCTGGTTGCTGGCAATGACCTGCGGCGGCGTGGTGGGCAGGGTGCGGGCCACCTGCATGTAGTATGACCCGGCGGAAGCGGCCATGACGGCGGCCGCTGCGGCTGCGGCAAACCAGCGGTTGGCGCTCCAGCGGGCCGCGCGGCGCGGCGCCAGGGGCACCAGAGACCCCGTGCCGGAAGGCACAGGCGAGACCGTCATCAGCCGCTCGTGCAGGGAGGCGCCGAACCCCTGTGGAGGCACAACCTCTTCCAGGGACGCCAAAATCGCCTGGACCTCGCGCAGTTCACCCAGGCGCGCCGTACAGGCGGGACAGGCCCGCAGATGTTTTTCGAGGGAAAGGGACTCGTGGGATGGCAGTTCCCCGTCGAGGAACGCCGATAGAAGCTCTTCGGCGTGACCACACAACACCTGCCATCACCTCCCTTGTACCCTTCTGACGAAATTCGGCCCGAAAAGTTCCAGCTCTGAGAACTTTTTTTGCAGGGCGGCCCGAGCTCGATTCAGACGGGATTTCACGGTGCCAAGGGAGAGTCCAAGGTAGTCCGCAATCTCCTGGTAGGAATGGCCCTGGATGTCGCGGAGGATGATGACCACGCGGTGCTCCTCGTCCAGGTTCTGGATCGCCAGCTGTACGGTGGCCCGCAGCTCTTTTCGCGCCAGGGCCTCCTCCGGCCCGTCCCCGGAAGCCGCCAGTTGACGGGCCAGGGCGCCGTCGACTGTGGCCAGGGGCTCGTCAAGCGAGGTGGCGCGCTGCCGCTTGCGCCGCCGCAGCTCGTCCAGGCAGGCGTTGGACACCACCCGGTACAGCCAGGTGGAGAAGCTGGAGTCGCCGCGAAAGTCGCCAAGCGATGTGTAAACCTTGATCAGGGCCTCTTGAGCAACGTCGGAGGCGTCGTCATGATTCCCCGTCAGGCGGTAGGCCAGGATATAGACCTTGCGTTCGTAGGCGGCGACCAACCGCTCAAAGGCCTGCACATCGCCCGCCTGGGCCCGTGCCAACAAGGCCTGTTCCTCAAGACTCACCCGGCCACCCCCTCAGCAGCGCCGTCTGAGCGGCCCAACCGCGGCGCTGCGTTCCGGCGTGTTGCACTTCGTCCTCAATTCCACGTCTCGGCGGTCAATCCCTGTAGAAAACGCTCGCAGGCAGGATATGCCTCGCGAACCGAAAGCGGCGCGTTGCGTGGATTGTGCTCATCACTGTGGACTCATCCAAGATAACATAATAACGGCATACCGTCCAAATGCGAATGGCAGGCAGCTTCACTTGCTGGCTGAAGCCGGCTCATGGTATCATGAAATGCAGTCACCTGCCGAAGTGGCGGAATGGCAGACGCGATCGACTCAAAATCGATTGGGGCAACCCCCCGTGTGGGTTCGACTCCCACCTTCGGCACCAGTTCATTATCACAGGCTTGCACAGGTTTTCGCAAGACATGGAAGAGTCCAGAAGCCACCCAACCAGGGGTGGCTTCTCTGTTTTCCTGGCGCGTCCGACTGTGCGGCCTGCTCTTGGGGCCCGATTCGACTGCTAGACGGAGTGTGAGCGGCGCGGCATGATCAGGGCTGCCACCAGATACGCCAGAAGGCCGGTGCCCATTACGAATACGAAGATGATCCAGAGCAGCCGGATGACGGTGGAGTCGATGCCGAAGTATTCGGCCAGACCACCGCAGACGCCGAACAGCTTCTTGTCCGTGTCCGACAGGTACAATTTCTTGTCCAATTCCCCTCACCTGCCTCTCAACCGGAAGCCGCTTTGACCGGATGCTCGCTGCCGCTCACGCGCTTTGACCGGGATGTTCGCGAAAGCGGTAGTCCTCAGAAGAAATTCGCACCAAGCGCGCCATGCCGACGATGCGGGAGACGATCCGCCCGCCCAGCCTCTCCTCCAGGTCGTCGGGGTGGAGGTTGGTGGTGAACAGGGTGGGCAGCCGGCGCCGGTAGCGGTGGTCGATTACCAGGAACAGCCGCTCCTGCACCCACTCGCTGACGCGCTCGGCGCCTATGTCGTCCAGCAAGAGCAGCGAGGCGCGCAGGAGTGGCTGCAGGATCCGTTCCTCGCTGTCCGCGGCCTGGGGGTCATAGGTAGTGCGCAGGCGCTGCAGCAGGTCGGGCACCACCTCGCCGCGAACGGCCGCCTGGTGGCGTTCCTGCACCTCGTTCAGCACCGCCGCCGCCAGCCGGGTCTTGCCGGACCCAAAGGGGCCGGTGAACAGCAGGCCCTCCCCCGCGGCCAGGCGCTGCGGAAAGTCGCGGACAAAGGCCTCCGCCTCCGCCAGGGCGGCCTCCGTCCCGGGCCGATGTTCAAAGTTGGACAGGCGACTGGCGGCAAAGCGATCGCCCAGGCCGCCGGCGCTGACGGGGCGCGGACCGGCGGAGCCGGCTGCCGCCGCCTGCTGCAATTCGGCCTGGCGCTGCTCCCACTCCGCAATCTCGCAGTCACAGCGGACCCGGGCTATCCAGCGCACCTGGCCGGGGCGGCCGGGTACGGGGACGGCAATGGGCTCCAGGAGCCGCCCGCAGCGGCGGCAGCGGACAGGGTCCGGACGCTGCTGGGAGAACTGAAATGGGCTCCCCTCCACGGGCTCACCCCCACTAACCGATAATCAGGTTGTCATACTTGCCGCGCCGCGACGTCCCCTGGGGGCTGGAGCCGGACGCGCCAGGACCGGCCGCACCGGACCTGGCCGCGCGCCGTCCCGCGTGATTCTCGCGTTCCGCTAAGGCCTTCTCCGCATCCTCCACCGTTCTCACGCCCCGCAGGCGCCAGCCGGACAGCACCCTGTCAAGGTACGCAAAGGACGGCCGTGACGTGTTCACCGTCAGGTCGCAGGCGCGGCGGATGACCTCGTCTGAAAAGCCCCACTCCCAGGTCCACTTGTGCAGGTAGTCCTTCTCAGGCTGCGTCAGCTTGCGCCCCAACCCCAGGTAGCTGATGATGCGGGCATGGCGCCCCAGCACCTCCTGGTCCGAGTCGCGGCGGCGGCGCAGGTCCTCAATGGACCGCACCCCGTCGTCAAACCAGTTTCGGGCCACGGCGTTCATATAGCTCAGCCGCTTCTTACCCTTGTTGTAGCACTCCTCGAGAAGCTCGATGATCACTTCCCGCGAGAACCGGTACTGCTCATGCCACTGCCGGATGGCCAGAATCTCAGAGTTGGCCAGCGGCCGGTTGAAGACGTGCTCGGCAAACTGATAGACGGGGCGCAGGTCGTGCTCCTCATCCGCCTCGGTCCTCTCCCACACCCAGCGCGACAGCCAGAGCGTGACGGTGTTGGCCGAGTGGTCGGGGTCCTGCAGCAGGCGAACCAGCGCCTCGCCGTGAAAGCGCTGCTCGGCCAGGTCGCCCAGTCGGTTGCAGGCGTCCTGGGAGTCCACGCCCAGTGCCAGGGCCATCTCCTGCAGGTCAACGCGGCAGCGCCCGGCACCGTCGGCGAAGGTCAGCAGGGCGCTGAGCGTCCGCCAGTCGCGGTCCGAGAGTCCGGACATAACGCCGCTGTGGCGCATGCGCCTGAGCCACGCGCTATCGCTGGGAACTGCTTGTTCGGCGTTGTTGGTCAACCTGGGACCCTCCCCGCCCGGAAAAACCAATGCCCTCGGGCGACGGTGGCGCGTTCTTCCACCCCCGAAGGCCTATGTTGTGTTCGCGTCGGACGAAGTGGATTCCTGCCGGAGCAGGACCCTGGCATCAACCGGATAGGACCGTGGTCCTATCTCTTGAGTTTGGCGCTTTTTGGGTTTGGGGACGCCACCCAGACCCACGTGTATCGAGGGTTTCGGCGAGTTCCGTGTCGGTTGGCCTTGGCGCACCGCGGCTTTGAGTTGGGGGGGTCAG
>JBLNCQ010000109.1:0-6783 GCA_050260815.1 Bacillota bacterium | reverse complement strand
ATCCTCACAGTAACCATAGACCACCAGCCGCGTGTCCACGACCTCATAACCGCGGCGCCGGACCTCATCCAGGAGGCCCTTCAGGGATCCGGGCCCCGGCAGGTCGACGATGCGGCTGCATCCCAGGCACACCAGATTCAGGTGTGGCTCCGGGTTGAGTTCATAGTGGAGAGCCCCGTCACTGGTGCTGCCAATCTCGGAGATAAGTCCAAGGCCCTGCAGGGTCTTCATCGTGTTGTATACGGTCGCCAGGCTGATGCCCGACTGCACCTGCCGGGCCCTCTCCAGGACCTCATAGGCGGTGGGGTGGTCGCCGGCGGAGGCCAACACGTCGCAGACGCCAAGCCGCTGGGGCGTAAGCCTGAGCCCGGCCTCCTTCAGCGCCTGACTTAGCCGCTGAAAGCGCTGGGCCTGCAGGTTCGTCTTTGCCATTGCCGACACCTCCTTTTCCGCCCGGTCCGAGAACGATTCTCACTCCAAGCTATTATAGCGTCCCTGCCCATGTGTGCCAAGATACCATGCAAGTTTTGACGGACTGTGCGCCTTCTGACGGTTGGACGGCTAGACGACGCTGCGCCTGACCCGGCGCCGCCGCTGGGACGGTGCGGAGGTCGGCTGACTGAGGTCCAACGTTAACTGTTCCGCTCCCTCTTGCCTGTGGCCCGCATGCGGTTCCAGGGTGACCAGGTCTCGGTCGCACCGCACGCGCCGGCCGCATTTGGGGCAGACGCGGACAAAGTAGACAACGCCGCTGTCCGCCTGTCCGTACCGGACCACGTCGCCCAGGCGCACCCGGTCCACGGGGCACAAGGGTACTCTCCCCTGCCAGAGGCATTCCACCGTGCGACCCATCGCTAATCCTCCTCCCGCTCCCTGGCTGACAACTGTTCGACGGGGCGCAGCCAACGAGACGACGCCACCGCCAGGGTCAGCTCGGCCGCCGCCAGGGGTGCCGCGGCAACGTCCGCCGCCAGCCCAACGCGCGACAGCCAGGCCAGGACCTGACGCGTCCCGGCCGGCCCCGAGGGCTTGCCCTTCGGCAGCGGCAGAGCGCACTCCAGGACCGTGCCAACTGACCGAACCGCCCGCTGCACCGAAGCCAGTGCCCGGTCCGGCAGCCCCCTGGGCTGAACAGCCAGCCTGACGCCCGGCAGAACACGCGCCAGGGCATCCAGAGCCGAGCCCAGACGCGCCGGCGTGGCCAGACTCCAAGCGTCCGCAAGGCTCAACTCGTCGGCGCCGGCGCGGATCAGGCGACCTGCCTGGTCGGTCAGCCGGCACAGCCACACATCCGCTGTCTCGCCGGGATGGCCAAACCCGGCCGGCACCGCAGCAACGGTCCGAACGGGAGTGCGCGAGAGCCGGCTCAGAGCCGTGGCCGTCCGCTCCAACGCGTCCTCCACCCGCCCGGGCCAGTCGGCACGGGGGCTGAACCCACTCCCGACGCGAGCGGCCAACCGCTCACCAACGGCGTGCGGGACCGCGGCCCCCAGGTCCTCGGGCAGGGCGACCACGGCCACCTCTCCGGCGCCGGCGTCCACCGCCGCCTCCGCCTCATTCGGACCGGCAGCGGCGGCGCGCCAGATGCCGGGCTCCAGGGCCAGTGCCTCCAAAAGCCGGGGAGCGTCTGCAAACTGCGGTAAGCCCCTCACTAGGGCCGTTGCCTCCACGCGCTGAAAGCCGGCGCTGTGAAGCTGCCGGCACAGGCGCAGCTTGGTCTCCAGCGGCACCACCGCGTCCATATCCTGCAGGACCCAACGGGGCGATAGCTCTACCAGCTCCACCACGCAGGCGACCTCCAACACATGCACTTCCGTCCGCAGCGGGCTTCCGTCTCCATCATAGCACGAGCGGCCCGCCGCAGGCGCTTTCGAGTACGGGCCACTTGACCGGAGGCATGCCTTTGAGCAAAGAATAGGAGACAGGAGGTGCTCGAAATGGCTCATCAAGCCGCCCCTTTCAAGTCCGGCCAGCGGGTGCGGGTCACGGAAGGGTCCTACAAGGGCGACACCGGTACGGTTTGGAAAGCCCTGCCGGACTATACCCTGGTCAAGATTGATCGCAAGGGCGAGGGCTCGGTGCGGATCCGCACGTCAAGGCTGGCGGCGCTGGAAGACACTCCCGCCAGGGCTGCGGAGTAGCCGGAGCCTGCAGAAAGCCTTCTTGCACATAGAGCAAAGCAGAGAACCCCCTCGCCCGAGGGGGTTCTTTCTTGGATCGCCAGGCTACTGAGAACCGGCCGAGCCGCTTGAATGCTCTTCCTGATGCATCTGGTACACCACCGCTCCCGCCAGCATGGCGGCCACAAGCGGAGGGAAATCGCCTTCCAGCTCCAGCCGCGCGTCCTTGCCGGCAAAGGCGCCGCCCAGGCGGCCCGCGAGCCGGCCCGCATCCGGGCGGTATTCCAGGTTGACATCGAAGCCAAAGGTCGCTCCGCCCACGCGTCCGGTCACCAGGCCGGGTTCAAGCCGCAGGCTGACGGCCGCGTCGCGCAAAAGGTTCGGCTCCGCGGTCCGCGGCGGTCAGGGGCTAACGCCGGCCCGCCTTCCTGCACGGCTGGGCGCACGCTCCCGTGCAGCGCTGCAGAGCACTAGCGCGTGGGCGCTCCGGAGACGATGGCCATGGCGGGGTTGTCGTCCACCGCGTCGCCTCTGCCGGGCGTGGGTAGGTTCAGAACGCGGATGAGCAGGCGGAACGTCGCGTAGTAGAGCAGTGCAAACGCCAAGCTCAGGGGGATGATCATCCAGCCGTTCTGGTGCAGGTGCCAGTTGATCACGTACTCCACCAGGCCCGAGGCCGAACCGAAGCCGGCGCGGATGCCCAGTACGTAGGTGACGCCGTAGGCCAGGCCGTAGTACAGCACGTGGACGACAAACAGGATGGGCGCGGTGAAGAGGAAGGAGAACTCGGCCGGCTCCGTGATGCCCGTGAGGGTGCTGGTCAGGGCCGCGGTGATCATCAGGCCCTTGATGCCCGGACGGTTCTTGGGGCGCGCCTCGTGGTACATGGCCAGGCAGGCGGCAGGCAGCCCCAGCAGCGTCACCAGGTAGGCGCCGCTGAGGAAGAAGCCGGCCGCCGGGTCGCCGGCGAAGAACCGCGTCATGTCGCCGTGGAAGGTCTGACCCGCGGCGTCCACAAAGGTGCCCTGCAGCAGCAGGACGACGCCGTTCAGGATGTGGTGGAGACCCGTGGGGATGAGGGCGCGCTCCACTAGGCCGTAGACCACCACGCCCGTCAGCCCGGACCCCGCCATCCAGTTGCCGGCGGCGGTGAGAGCCGTCTGAACATGGGGCGCCACATAGCCCAGCGCCATGCCCACCGGCACGCTGACCACCGCCGTGACGATGGGCACCGACCGCTTGCCACCGAAGAACATCAGCGCCTCGGGCAGCCGTGTCTTGTGGAAACGGTTGTAGAGCGGTCCGGCCATCAGGCCGGAGATAAGGCCGATCAGCACGCTGATGCTGGCCTGGGGGTTCATGCCGCGGGCGATGCCGTCCATAATGACGTAGGCCACGGTGGCGGCCAGGCCGGCAATGCCGTCGCCGCCCGCCAGACCGACGGCAATGCCCACGCCGAAGAGCAGGCCTATGTAGTTAAAGAGCCCGTTCCCCGCCCATCCCAGGGCCTGGCTGCCCAGGGGCCAGACGCCGGCCAGGAGGAAGCCCAGAGCAAGCAACAAAGCCGCCGCCGGCAGCACGGCGATGGGGGTCATGGCCGCCGCGCCGAATCGCGAGAAGAACTGCTTCAAACCGCCGCCTCCCCGAGTGGGTCCTGCCTCACTATTCGTGCCGCGGCGCAAGGAATCCTTTGCCCTGTGACGTCCAGCCTAGGGGCGGATGGCCTGGATGTTGGCCGAGAAGATCACGTCGTCCAGGGCAGTGCCGGCACCCCATGTGCGGAGCAGGTCCCGGCTGTCCTTCGGGGTGATGCTGATGCTGGTAAAGCCGGCGTCCGCCAGCATTGCCTCCAGTTCTGCAACGGAGGCCGCACCCGCAACACAGCCGGTGCGGCACGCAAGGCCTTCTCGCACCTGGGGGGGAAGGGTGGCGCCGGTCACCATGTCCGACACAGCCAGCCGGCCTCCCGGCTTCAACACGCGAAAGGCTTCGCGAAACACCCGGGGCTTCTCCGGCGACAGGTTGATCACGCAGTTCGAGATGATCACGTCAACGCTCTGGTCGGCAACCGGCAGGTGCTCTATCTCCCCCAGGCGGAACTCGACGTTCCGGATTCCGGCGCTGTCGGCATTCTTGCGTGCTCTAGCCAGCATCGCCGGCGTCATGTCGACGCCGATCACATGCCCGTCCTCGCCCACCTGCCGCGCGGCCAGAAAGCAATCGAAGCCGGCGCCGGACCCCAGGTCGAGCACCACCTCCCCCGGGCGAATGGAGGCAATCGCCTGCGGGTTGCCGCAGCCCAGCCCAAGGTTGGACCCGGTGGGCACGACCCTCAAGTCATCATCCGCATAGCCGATGGTCCTGGCCAGGTCCTCGGCAGAGGCCGCCTCACCGCAGCATCCGCCGCCGGCACTGCCGCCCGGTACGGTGCAGCAACCGGTGCCTGACAGCGCCACCTGCGAATACTGGTCTCTGACGCGGGCTCTCGTCTCATGCGCATCCACTGCCATTCCTCCCGTGAACTAACCAACCAACTAAATTTGAATTATCCGGCTTCAGAATAACCTTTCCGTCAATCGGCGTCAACCTCAATGTAATCCGCAGAGCGCGTCTGTGGGCGGTAAGGACAACGTGGCCGTGAGGATAACAAAAACGGGAAGGCATGTCGCCTTCCCGTTCCACTTTCCTCATGGTGCCGAAGGTGGGATTTGAACCCACACGACCTGTCGGCCACGGCGCCCTGAACACCGCGTGTCTGCCAGTTCCACCACTTCGGCATGTGCTTGCTTTTGTGTCTGTCCGCAAGCGCAAAGTTATAATAGCACAGGTCATCTTCCGTCTGCAAGGTCCGCGTTCGAAAAAGTATTCGCCAGAAAACCCACGAATGTCCGCCTCTACAGCCGCCTGGCGCGGGCAGGGTCACCAGCGGCAGGCTGTCAGCGCGGCGCCGGCCAGAACGGCCAGTCGCGGGTCAGACAGCGGCCGCCGCCGTCATAGAGCCACACGTACCGCCTGTAGTCCACCAGCACGCGCTGGACAAAGTCGCGCGTCTCGCGAAAGGGTATCTGCTCCAGCGTTTCGTGAGTCCCCGTCCACTGGTTGCTGGCCAGCCAATCCTTGACGTTGCGGCCGCCGCCGTTGTAGGCGGCCAGCGTCAGAATCAGGTCGCCTCCGAACTCGCGGCGAAGCTCGGCCAGGTACCAGGTGCCAATGAGCAGGTTGGTAGAGGGGTCGTAGAGGGCATCGTCTTGAAAGTTGGGGAGCCCCAGGTTGGCCGCCGCCCACTTCCCGGTCTCCGGCATGACCTGCATCAGGCCGCGAGCCCCGCGCTGCGAGAGCGCGCGGGGGTCAAACTTGCTCTCCGTGCGAATGACTGCGGCCAGCAGGAAGGGGTCGAAACGGTATTGGGCAGCCAGACGCTCAACCTCCGCCCGATGGCGGTAGGGGTAGTAGCGGAAGACGACGGCCCGGGCGGCCGCGGGAGCCAGCAGCGCCAGCAGCACAACTACGGCCAGAAGTCGGCGCGGGGCGGTGAGGCGCGGGCGTCTTGCCGCCATCAGCGGGACCCGTCCTGATCGCTGTCCAGCAGGGCCTCCAGCAGGTTGCGGACCCGGGTGCGCGTTGCCTCCACGCTTCCGGAGTTGTCAATGACCGCGTCAGCGCGGCGGATCTTCTCCTCCAGCGGCATCTGTGACTCCACCCGGCGGCGGGCTTCCTCGGCGGTGAGGCCGTCGCGACCCATCAAGCGCTGAAGTTGCTGGGAAGGCGACGCCGTCACGACCCAGACGCGGTCCACCGACCGGTCCATGCCGGCTTCGAACAGCAGGGGCACGTCCAGGGCCAGAACGCGCTGGCCGGCGGCCGCGGCCTCCTGCCGCTGCCGGTCGATGGCGCGCAGGATGTGCGGATGCGTGATGCTGTTCAGACGCTGCCTGGCGGCGCCATCGGCGAACACCAGCGACGCCAGCTTCTCCCGGTCCAGACGCCCGTCGTCCCGAAGGAGGTCGGGCCCGAATGCGGCAACAATCTCGTCCAGGGCGGGCTGACCGGGCTCGACCACCTGCCGCGCCACCTGATCCGCATCGATGACGGGAACGCCCAGGTCACGCAGAGCCGCCGTCACGGTGCTCTTGCCGGTGGCAATGCCCCCTGTCAGGCCAATCACAATCACGCGGCGTTCCCTCCCGCACGCGGCGTCATGAGCCGCCTTTCCGCGCCGGACGTGAAGATGGCGGGCCCACCGAGTGCTCTCGCTAGCTTCGTGCCGAGGCCCCTGGACTCCTCCCGGCCACGCCGACAAATTAGGGTTTCCAGTGCCACGTGGCAAGGCCCCAGAAGAAGTTGAACGGGTTGGGCGTGAAGTTGTGCAGAGCCTGCGCCGTCACCAGCGTCTGGCGGCCGCGCCGCAGGGGCGTCACCAGCCCGTCGTCCGTCAGCCGCGAGGCCGCGGACCGCCATAGTTCCCAGCGTGACAGCACAGCCGCTTCGCTCCGGGCGGTAAGGACCAACCGCCGAAGGTCATCGGGCGCTCCTCCCGGCACCTGGTCCAGCAGGTTCGCCAGGTCCGGGTCGGCCCCCGCCTGCCAGAGCAAAAGCCTGGCCTGCAGCGCCCCGTCTGACGCCGCCGTCCGCTCCGGCGCCGGTGGAGGTGCGGCCGCCGGCG
>JBLNCQ010000108.1:0-6676 GCA_050260815.1 Bacillota bacterium | reverse complement strand
AGAACAGGAGGCCCACCACCTGGCCCGGCGTCAGGGGGTACCCGACGGCGCCGGCGGCCTCAACCACCAGTGCCCTCAAGTCCGCCGGCGGCCGGTCCGTCAGTTCTCGCATGAGACGCAGGCCAAGGGACGCGCCGCCGCGCAAGGCCGACGTCTCGCCGGCCCCTTCCTTCAGATCTACGTCCAGGACCCACTGCTGCAGCAGCTCGTACAGCGCCCTTCGCTGGTTGACCTCCAGGCCTTCGGCCCGCACGCCGTTCCGCGTTCGGAGAAGCCGCAGCGACCGCCTGTCCATCTGCCCGGCCAGTTGGTGCAGCTCGCGATAAACGGTGGTCCGGGTGACGCCGACCAGGTCCGACAGCCCGCGGATGGACTCCGTTCCGCTGCGCGCCAGGAGCCGCGCCATGACCAGGGCCTGGCGCTCCGGTGCGGGGATGAACGTGTCCCGCGTCGGGCTCGGGCCCGGCCCGGTTCCCGGCAGCGCCGGCGGCGGGACCGTGCGGGCATCGCCCTCCAGCCAGACCCCGCGCCTCGGCCGCCGCACCAGCTTCAACTCCCTGGCCTTGAGCCACGGCTCGAGGTCATCCAGGTCGTAGCGCACGGTCCTTGGACTGGTCTTGACCAGGGCAGCCAACTGCCGAATGGTCACCGGCCCGCGGGCCGCCATCAGCGTGTTCAGTAAGATCTCGTGACGACGCGCCACGGACATGCGCTCACCACCGCCCCCGACTGCTCTAGCGGTTACCGGAATGTGGCAGCCCCGACACTCCTGCCGGGGGACTGCCGACGGGAGTCACTGCCTTCGGGATGTGATTTCTCCTTGCCCGCTATGAATCCCCTCTGTCCCGGAGTGAATATTTGGTCTCCATTGGAATGTGGCAACATGTAACACGGGGGCCACAGCCGTCCCTGGTCCCGCAGGGCGGTCGCGGGGCACGTCCCTGCACTCGCCGGGAGCGAAGCGAAGGGGCACCGGCCTTACACCGGTGCCCCTGTACCCTCGTCCCTCGTGCCGCTGACGGCCCATGGAGCCCCTCGCGCGAGCCAGATCGCCTGCTGGAAGAGCCATGACACGATGGCGTTCCAGTCATCGTCCGGGTCCAGATACCCGACAAGGACGGACGTGTCTAGAAGGATCCTGGTACGCGCCGGGAAACGAAAACCGGCCTGAAGAAAGTCCATGGCGGACAAGACTTCGGCCGGTGCTGCGAGTGTCGGTGGGACTGACGGTTGGCTCCTAGCGCGCCCGAGGCGCAGGGTGCGCGGGCCAGGTGCAGGCGGATGGGAAGGCCACCGGCCGCGGAAGCCGGCGTACAGGCGCTAGAACGCCGG
This sequence comes from Bacillota bacterium, assembly GCA_050260815.1. Classification (GTDB taxonomy): domain Bacteria; phylum Bacillota; class Sulfobacillia; order JAMDAP01; family JAMDAP01; genus JAMDAP01. The sequence goes on along the minus strand of JBLNCQ010000108.1, from coordinate 5,344 downwards.
CACTACGGCGCCCTGGTACTTCTCCTCGATGAACTTCTTCACTTCAGGCGAGGTCAGGGCCTTGCCCAGCTTGACGATGGCGTCCTTCTGCTCGTCGCCCTTGCGGACGGCCAGGACGTTGGCGTAGGGCGAGTCGGAGGACTCGATAAAGAGCGAGTCCTTGGTCGGCACCAGGCCGGCCTCCATGGCGAAGTTGCTGTTGATCACGGCCAGGGCCACGTCGTCCAGCGACCGCGGCAGTTGCGCGGCGTCAAGCTCTGTGATCTTCAGGTTCTTGGAGTTGGCGGTGATGTCCTTGACCGTGGCGGTGACGCCCACGCCGTCCTTGAGGGTGATCAGGCCGGCCTTGGCCAGCACAGCCAGGGCGCGCCCGCCGTTGGTGGCGTCGTTGGGAATGGCCACGACGGCTCCGGCGGCCACATCATCCAGCTTGGTGACCTTCTTGGAGTAAACGCCCATGGGTTCGATGTGTACCTTGACCGTGTAGGTCAGCGGCAGGTTGCGCTTGGCGGCGAAGTCCTCCAGATAGGGGACGTGCTGGAAGAAGTTCGCGTCAAGCTGACCGGAGGCAAGGGCCTCGTTGGGCTGCACGTAGTCGGTGAACTCCTGGATCTGGAGGTCGATGCCCTCCTTCTCCAGCAGCGGCTTGATGACGTTCAGGATCTCGGCGTGCGGTACCGGCGTGGCGCCCACCTTCAGGACGACCTTCTCAGGAGCGGAGCCGGTGGCGGCGGGCGCAGCAGGAGCAGCGGGCTTGGCGCATCCCGCCAGGACGGCGGTAAGGATCGCCAGGATCAGCAGGGCAACGGAAACACGACGCATGGAATCTGCCTCCTCGTGAACCTCGGGGCCCATGGCCTCCGGGAAGATGAAGTTGGACCGTCTAGAGAAGCCGGCGGAACCCCAGATGGGAGGGTCCGCGTGGATATCGAAAGGGAAGGGGTCGGGCCGAAGAGCACCGCCCGACTCACCCCGACCGGCGCCGGTACAGCATGCGGGAGAGGCCGTCGCCCAGCACCTGCAGCAACTGTACCAGGATGATGAGCACCACCACGGTGACTACCATCACGTCGGTCTGGAACCGCATGTAGCCGTAGCGGATGGCCAGGTCGCCCAGGCCACCGCCGCCAATGGCGCCGGCCATGGCGGAGTAGCCCACCAGGGTGATGACTGTGAGGGTCGAGCCCAGCACCAGGGAGGGCAGGGCCTCGGGCAGCAGGACCTTGCCGACGATCTGCAGCGGCGTGGCGCCCATGGCCTGGGCGGCCTCCACCAGGCCGGCGTCGACCTCGAGCAGGGAGCTCTCAGCCAGGCGGGCCACGAAGGGAATGGCGCCAATCGTCAGGGGCACAATGGCCGCCGCGGTGCCGATGGTGGTTCCCACCACGGCGCGGGTGAAGGGGATGACGGCCACCATCAGGATGATGAAGGGGAAGGACCGGCCGGCGTTGACGATCCAGCTCAGCACCTGGTACAGCGGGCGGTTCTCCGCCACCTGACCGGGAGCCAGGATCACCAGCAGCACGCCCAGGGGCAGGCCCAGCAGCGTGGCACCGAGCGCAGACGGCAGGACCATCCACAGGGTTTCCAGGGTGGCCGGGCCCAACAGGTCCAGCATCCGCTGGACCCAGGGCCAGAGGCCGGTCGCAGTGGCCGACGGCCAGAGGCTGGTCACGGCGGGCAAGGACCAGAGTCCGGTTGCGGCTTCAGGCAACGTCCAACACCTCCACCCGGCAGCCGGCATCGCGCAGGGCGGTCAGGGCCTGGTCGACGCGAGGGCCGTCACCGGCCACCGCCTCGACCACCAGCCGCCCCAGGACGGCTCCGCCAACGCGCTCAATCCCGCCTTCAAGGATGTTGAAGTCCACGCCAAACTCCCGGGCGGTACGGGTGAGCAGGGGCTCGCCCGCCGCCGACCCAACAAAGACCACGGCGGCGCGGCGCCGCGCGCCAGTGCCCAGGGCAGCGACCCCGGCGGCCGGCCCACCGCCGGCCGCAACCGGGGATGCACTGCCCGCACTTCCATAGCTGTGGAACAACTGCCTCGCCAGCCGCGACCCGGGCCGGGAGGCCAGGTCCAGCACGGGCCCCTCCTCCACCACCCGGCCGTGCTCCAACAGGGCCACGTGGTCGCAGGCCGCTTTGACCACGGCCATCTCGTGGGTGATGAGCACCACGGTCAGGCCCATCTGCCGCGACAGGCTCTGGAGCAGGTCGAGGATGGCGGCGGTGTTGGCCGGGTCGAGGGCCGACGTGGCCTCGTCGGACAGCAGCACGGTGGGCTCACCTACCAGAGCGCGGGCGATGCCCACGCGCTGCTTCTGCCCGCCGGAGAGCTGCGCCGGGTGAACCTCCGCCTTGTCGCTCAGGCCGACCACGTTCAGCATGGCCAGGGCCCGCCGGCGCGCCTCACGCCCCGGCACCCCGGCGCACTCCAGCGGGAACATCACGTTCCCCAGCACGGTGCGCGATGAGAACAGGTTGAACTGCTGAAAGATCATGCCAATCTTGCGGCGGGCCTGGCGCAGGCCGGCCGGCGAGAGAGCCTGAAGGTCCAGCCCATCCACGCGGACGGCACCGGAGTCAGGCCGCTCCAGCAGGTTGAGGCAACGGATGAGCGTGCTCTTGCCCGCCCCGCTCTCGCCGACGATGCCGTACACCGACCCGCGCGGCACGTGCAGGGTGACCCCGTCGAGGGCCACCACCTCGCGCTGCCCGTCGCGGTAGGTCTTCTTGACGTCGACGATGTCAATCATGCCGATCCCCCCAGACCAACGAAAAGCCTCTTTGCACGCAGCAAAGAGGCTAGCTCAAAACGAAGTTCAGGCCATGCCTCTCATCTGCCGGAAGGCGTTCCGCCTTCCGATGGAATTGGCACCTTGGTCGAATGGAGACCAGGTTGCCGTGGCTTCATTGGGCCAGTCCCTCAGCCGCCTCTGGATAAGAGTCCTCGCCGAAGCGAGGATGGATATTCGGTTGTTACGAATTGTACTCTCGCCCGGAATGCCTGTCAATGGGGCAACAGCGGTTCATAGACCTGCTAGGTGCCGCGCCGTCGCCAGGCAGACGCCAAGCGTCTCGATGCCGAAGCACCTTCTGCTGCTGCTCTGGCGGCAGCACTGAATTCGGGCGTTCGCTTCTCTAGAACCTGCAGAATTCCGCCCGGGGTATCCATTGGGGATCTCCGTTTGCCAGACAGGTCTTCCAGAGTGTCAAGGACCAGTTCCGGTGCTAATCCGAGCTGGTGCACCAGAAACCGATCGGGGTCCAGGACTTCTATCCCATACGGCCTGCAGGCTTCTTGGGGGAAGTGCTTGGTGTTGAACTGTCAGTATCCAGGAAGGCGATGAAGTTCATTCCTCGGTACCCGCCTTGCCGTCCTCCTCGTAGAGGCCCAGCGCTTCGGACACACGTCCGAGCTCGTCAAGCGCCTCTGCACGAATCCTATCTCTCTGCTCCTTGTAACGAAGTACGTCCTTCATACGGACCCGCCGATGAGTCCCCACCTTCTCGTATGGGATTTTACCCTGCTCCAAGAGTTGGATGAGGTACGGGCGAGAAACCTGAAGAATCTCAGCCGCTTGCTGAGTCGTGAGGGCCTGGTCGTAATGAACAATGGAGATGGATTGGCCGTCGGCCATGGCATGGGCGACAGCGACCAGGACATGAAAGACAGACTTGGGCAACACCATCCGGTTGCCGGCGGAGTCAGTTAAGGAATACTGCAAGTCTGGAGATCCCGTAGACAGCACAGCATTGAGCCTCTTGATCTGCGGAACATCTTCAGGGCTTGCCGCCACGGGCTCCCTAAGAATCCCAATTGGCACGGTCAACCCTCCTTTGGCTGCCGTTTCCCTGCACTTATAGTATATTACAATCGCAATAAACGCAATTCAGCTCTTCCGCTGACGATGGGCTCGAGCCTTGACCGCATCAACCTGGCCCATGGCGCCACGACGGTCGTCACCGACCCCACCACCCGCGCCGTTGCCAACATCGAGCGGCGCGCCGCCTCGGCCGGGCTCAAGCTCCTGAAGGCCCGGGTTCGTCACCTGGGCACCGAGGAGAACCTGAAGATCCTCGGCAACATCTTCGACAGCCTGGAGCAGCGGGTTGAGGTGCGCTTCCGCACCACGGTCGAGGACATCGTCGTTAGGGACGGGCGCGTGACGGGCGTCTACTGCTGCCGGTCCAGCCGGTCCCAGTGCCGGGCCAGGTACAGCGCTGACCCACTGAGGCGCACCAGGACGTGGTCCGGCAGGCCGGAGCCCACCACCCTGGCTCCCTGTGCCGCCAGCCCGTCCAATGGGGCCGGGCGATCCAGCAACGCCAGGAACTGCGCCTCCGTGACGTGCACCAGGGCCGGTACCTCCATCCCCGGCTCCGGGTCTTGCAGGAACTCGCCCTGGTAGACCGCGACGATGTAGTCCAGGTCATACTCGCTGCGGTCCTCGCAGCGGGCCGTAATGCTCTGCTGCCAGACCATCAGGGGCACGGGTTCGCCACCCAGCTCAGCCGCCAGGTCAGCGTCCCGCGCCGGGTCGCGCTGCTCCACCCGGCCGCCGGGCTTCACCCAGGTGATCCGGCGGGCCGGCCGGAGCCTGACCTCCGCCCGCGCCTCCTCTAGAGCCTCGCGCGATACCGCTTCCGTCAGCGACTCACCTGGCTCCTGACCGCCGCCCACGCCGACCAGAGGGATGATTGTGCGCCCATCCACATCCCAGTGCTTGGCCGGCGCTGCCGCCCAGACCTGCCGCCCTTCCCACGTAACCAACAGCCCTGTGCTCACGCGGCCGTTCGGCACATAGCGCTTCAAGTTCAGCACGGTGCACCTCCGATGGGCGTCATGCTTCTCGCCCCTGACAGATTTCGCGCAGGTTCCTTCTGTCCCTGCCGCAGACCTGCTGGCCCGGTCGAGCGCGGCCCGTGCCTAGTACGAGCATGAGCTGAACCGTTGTTCCATCCCCCGCGTGATGACCAGCACCGGCTGGCCCGAGAGTACGGCAATCCGGCCGTCGCCGGCATCTTCGGCGCAACCCGGCTGCTGCACGAAGGGCAGCGGGTGCGCGTGGACAGCGAGGCAGGGCAGGTCGTGCCGCCCGACTGACTCGGAAGCACCGCGTCCGGCATCGCGCCGATGCCGAAGCCGTCCAGAACCAGCAATGTCACCCGCTTTGGCAATTTTACCTCATCCTCCTATTCCATGCTGGAGACTTGTGGCCGGGGTCCAGACCCCGGCCACCACTGTTCTCTAAACCAGTGGACATCACCCCGTAACCCCCCCCGAACGGGAAATTGGGCCGGCCAAAGAACGCGGCCACCGAGGGACGTCCGTCGGGGACAC
>JBLNCQ010000107.1:0-7639 GCA_050260815.1 Bacillota bacterium | reverse complement strand
GGCCATCGCCGGCACCGGGGCCCGGCTGGTCTACGGCGGCGGCATCGCCACGCCGGAGAAGGCGGTGGAAATGGCGGCCCTGGCTGATACCATCGTGATTGGCAACCTGGTCCAGAGCCCCGACCACGGCCGGCTGCCGGAGGTCGTTGCAGCGGCGCGACGGGCGTTGCGGTAGGACCAAGCAAAAAGGCACACCGCGCGGTGTGCCCCTGGCCAGCCTGGCGGCTGGCTTTTTTGTTTGCGTTCTGGCGCTAGAGTTCCGTTGTCGGCACGCCGTCGGGAAGGGGCCTCTGGCTGGCCGCGGCCACTTCTTCCTCCGCGGTCTTAAGGTCGCGGGCCTGGTGCGCCAGCCGGCTGCAGGCCGCCGCCGCCACGGCGGAGACCAGGTCGTCCAGGAACGTGTTGACCTGTACCTGTTCGTGGTTGTTCAGGCGACCAATGATGCCCGGCTTGACCTTGTCCAGATAGCCGAAGTTCGTCAGGCCAATAGTGCCATAGATGTTGACGATGCTCAGCGCCATGATTTCGTCGATGCCGTAGAGCCCGTCATCGCGCTTGAGGATGCTCAGCAGCGGCTCCTCCAGATCATCCTGTTCCGCGGCCTGATCCAGGGCAATGCCGGTGATGATGGCATTCTGCACCTCACGCTTTTCCAGGACCCGCTCCACGGCGCTGCGGCAGACCTCCTCCGTCAGGCCGGGGATGTAGGGTTTCTGCAGTTCCAGAACCAGGGCCGCTATCTCATCCAGACCCACACCCCGCGACTTCAGCAGCCGGACCACCAGGTCGCGGTCGGGTGCCAGCGGTGCGCTCATCATGATCATCACCTCAACGTTTGACATGTTGCATAGTTACGTAAACTCACATCACCATTCTACCTGAAACCTTCCGTCTGTCGCAACAATGTGAACAGGAATCACCGGGGCAAGCGCGGAATTCAGACGGGGAAGTCGGAGGACTCCCGTCGCCGACTTTTCGCGTGTCCCCCATATCACTGGTGCGGAGGTGTCGTACCTTGCCCAGATCCCGCATCCTTGCGGTGGCAGTGACCCTGGCGCTCATCGTCAGTGCACTCGCCCCTGCGGTTCCGGCTCTTGCCGCCCCAACCACCGGCCCCATCTCCTATGAGCTCCAGAACCGCATCACCGTGATCAACTTCCCCGCCAAGTAGCCCGGACCTCAAAAGGCCCTTGAACCGAGGACGAACGCCCGCCCCCTCACCGGGGCGGGCGTTCGCGTTGATGCTGAGGCATTGTTGGGGACGCCACTGCCTCCAGGCGCAGGCCCTACCGCTCGTAGAACGCCGGCGGCTCCACACCCAGTTCGCGTAGGTAGACGTAGATTTGGCCCCGGTGGTGGATTTCATTCTCCAGGCTGTAGAGGATGCGCTCCAGGTTGGGCTGGGGAGGACCCCATCCAAACCGGTCATCCTCCACGGCAAACAGGCGCTCCTCCGTGATACTGTCCCACCAGTCCTGTGTCTCCTTTTGCAGGGTGGCGAACGCCTGAAGCAGCTCCTCCTTGGTGGAGGCGTCTTTGGCGACGTGTACGTACTCCCACTGCCCCGTGGCTGTTCCGCGAACGAAGGCCCGGTCCATCCCCAGGATCTCCTGGAACAGTGCGGCCGCTGTACGCATGTTGGGGGCTGCGTGGACAAACAGCGCTTGCTCCGGATAAGCCTGCAGGGTGCGGACGGTCAGCCGGCGGTTTCCTTCAAGCATCTCCCGCAGCCGCGGAATGGTCAGCAGGTCACTCACAGGGGACACCTCCCAGTCGCTTTTCTAGTCTCATCGTACGCATGTTCGCCCCTTAGGTCAAGCTCCGAACACTCGACACGCCTTTCAGTCCGGGTCGGAAGGCAGGAAACGCCCGCCCCGTTGACCGGGGCGGACGTTCTGTTGCCGGCGGCATAGACTGTCGTGACACTCTTCATAAGGAGGTGACCGCAGTGCCATTTGGCGAATTGGGTCAGGGGTTCACGTGTGTGTTCGGAAGGGTAACCGTTATTTCCACCGGCTTGATTGGCGCCGTTGTAGGCATCCTTACGACTCTCAGCGGCCAGGCCATCCAGTTCCGGCAGGTGGTTGGACCCGCCGGCGGAACCGTACCCGTCAGCACCGTCAACGGGCAATTCGCGACGCTGTGCGGCAACATTGTGGTGGAGCAGGGGCAGGCCATCCTGAATGTGACCACCGTCATACCCGGTATCGCGGGAGCAGGCGGAACGGGGCTGCAGAACCTGAACCTGCTGGCCCTCCTGCAACTGGGCGGACTCGGCGGACTGAGCGGGCTGGGACTGCGCGGCCTCACCGGGACGGGGGGCCTGCTTGGCGGCTCCATCTGACAGAGCCAGGCATTGGCTACAAGAATCGAAACCAGTACATCAGCGGGCCGGCCGGGTGGCCGGCCCGTTTGCCATGGCAAGGTCCACCGATCGCCGTGCGGCTCGGTGCTTCGCCTGCCGCGCCAGCCGTAGGGAGTCCGCCACTAGGGCCAGTGAGCCGGCCATCAAGGCTACGGCGGCCGCACTCACAAACAGCGTATGGCCACCCCAGCGGGCCATCGCCCACCCACTGACAAAGGGCACGGCTGCGCGTCCCAGATCCTGAAGGCTCTGCATGCCCATGTAGCGCCCACGCAGCTCGGTAGGGGCCAGCTCCGGAATGAAGCGGGGCTGGGCTGACGCCTGCAGCACCTCGGCCATGGTGAACAGCAGCATGCTGCCGATGACAAGGGCCGGCAGGCGGGAGAAGCCGAACCCCAGAAAACCCAAGGCGTAGGGCACCGCGGCTGTCAGCAGCACCAACCCGATTCGTGCCTGCCGCAGCCAGTAGTTGAGGGGAAGCTGGACGACGACGCAGAGCACCGCGTTGATGGGGAGCAGCACGCCGTAGACCCAGGCGGGAACGCCCTGGTTTCCCAGGTGTACGGGCAGATAGGTGTCCACCAATCGATAAATGCCCCAGGTGAGGCCAGTAGCCGCCATCCACAGCCAGAGGATGCCGTCGCGCAGCGTGATGGACCAGGCCTGCCACTCCGTCATGGCGCCGGCATACACGGATGGACTTCCGCCGATCGTCCGCTCGCGGGCCGGGTGCGTCTCAGGGACCGCAACGGCCAGGTAGAGGCCCACCGCAATGTTGGCGCCGCCGGCGATCCAAAAGCCCAGGCTGGGAATCCAGTGATAGAGCACCAGTCCGATGACGGGACCGATGGCGGCCCCTACGTTGAGCGCCACGCGCCGCAGCCCGAAGACCTCGGACCTCATTTCACCAGGACTTACGTCCACCAGGCTGGCCAGCACCGCCGGCCGGTAGAGAGACCGGCTCATGCCGTTGGCGAAGTTGAGCAGCGTCAAGGCCACAATGCTGTTGCCTACAAACCCGAACCCAATCAGGGCCAACCCGCTGGTCACCACGCCCACCACCTGCACCGGGCGGCGGCCCCAGCGGTCGCTGAGGCTTCCTCCTATCAGTCCCAGCAGAACGCTGGCCAGCGGGGCGGCGGCCAGCACCACTCCCACGGACCCCAGCGGGACGCCCCGGTCCACCAGGAAGAGCGTAAGGTAAGGGTCGACCAGGAAGCGCCCCATGCTTTCAATGAAGACCGCTCCGACCAGAAGCCAGACCACGCGGTCAAAGCGATTAACGTAGTGACTGAGCTGCTTGATCCAGTACAAGTTAGCCTCCTCGAAGGGATATCGCCTCTTACTCCTGCGGCCTGGACCTCTCCTCACACGTCATGTCCTCCCAGCGCGGGATGGGCCGCTGCAGAGTGAAGAGGGGCACCTTCAGGTTGAAGAGCCGGGTCTTCTTGACCAGTTCTTCAAACAAGACCCGTGCCTCCTGCTCCCTGCCTTGCGTCGCCAGAGAGCGGCAGCGAGAGGTGTCGGCGTCAATCTCCCTGGCCAGTTCCACCCAGTCCGGCGCGAAGCCGGCGTTGGCCAGCAGTCGGTTGGCCATCTCGACGTGGGGCGGGACCAGCGGGTTCTCAGTGAACCGCAGGGGCTGACCTTTACCGGGGAGGTTGTCGAAATCCCCCCGCGCCTGGGCCTCCCTGACCGTGTCTTCCACCAGGTCTTCGATTTTCCGGGCCAAGGCGCGCTCGGCATCACCCGGGTCGCCTGACGGCGGCTGCATCTTGGGCGTCGCCGGCCTGCCGGGGTCTTGACGTTCCACCACAATGGTCACCCCGCTTTGGCGGTAGCCTCGGATGCCCGCGCGGTGGCCCGGCTGAGCAGGCGGCCGATGGCGTTGGGATACCACCGCGAGAGCCACAGAAACACGGCGGTTTGCCCGCCCGGCGTCACGTCGGAGGCGGTGGACAGGACGCGGTTCGCCAGGGCGCTCCCAACCACGGCCGGGTCCACCTTGATCTGATTTGGCACGCCAAGGGGCCCCGCTGACAGGGTGCGCGTCAGCGGCGGATGGACCAAGTTAACGCTAATGCCGTAGGGCGCCAACTCAAGGGCCAGCGTTCGGGTGAGTGCCTCAATGGCACCCTTGGTGGACGCATAGCCGGAGATGCCGGCGAAGCCCGTGATCCCCACCACCGAGCTAAAGTTGTGGATGATGCCGCCACCCTGGGCCTTCATGTGGGGCAGCACCGCCTGGATCATGTGGATGTAGCCGAAGTAGTTCACCTCAAACTCGCGGCGCGTGTCGTCCAGGCTCTTCTCCTCGAAGGGTGCGAACAGGGCGATGCAGGCGTTGTTCACCAGCACGTCCACGCGGCCCCAGCGGCCCACCACCTGGTCCACAGCTTGACGGGTCTGCTCGTCCGATGTTACGTCACAGCGCAGGTAGACCAGGTTGTCTGGATGCCTGGCCTCCAGTTCGGCCAGGTGCTCTCCGGAAAGATCCAGGCCTGCCACCCGAAACCCCTTTTTTGCCAGTGCTTGGGCCGTGTGCAGCCCAATGCCGTTGTTGGCGCCGGTGATGACGACGACTTCCTGCATGAAGCATCACTCCTTTGGACTGCGTGCCGGCGGAGTAAAGTCGGACCCGCACGCGCACGCGGGGGCAAAAAACCCAAACTCACAGTGTCACCGTCTCGCAGCTTGAAGCGATCCCGAAGGGACATGGCGGCTATGACCTCAGCCGGATCGTCCGCGACCCGCTCCTCGCTGAGGCTGCGGATCACCCACACGTCAACGTCGTTCAGCCGAGCGGGATAGAGGCGAAAGGGAATGTCCCGACCCCCCAGGCGAGGAACCTCCAACGGTGCCACGCCGACGGGAGGCGCAAAGGGCCGCGCCAGTCGAAGGTTGAGCGTACCCGGGAAAGGCCTGTCGCCAGTGACCTGGGCCAATGAGCCTGCGGCCTGCTCTACGTTATCCCGCGCCTTCCCCACCCCTGAGACCCCAACGCCCTTCAGTTGCACTTCTCTCCCCCCCACGCCCGGCCTCTATTCCGCGGCTCGAGTGAGCGGGGTCAGCTTCGCCTTCGTGGCCCGGGCCAGATCCGCCCCCGACAGCACCATTTGAAGCCCGCGCTGGCCGGCGCTGACGCTCACCTGTGCCAGCCCCTCCGCCGAGGCGTCCAGGTAAAGCGGGTAGGGCTTCTTCGATCCCAGCGGTGAAACGCCGCCCCTTATGTACCCGGTCAGGCCCTGGATCTCCTTGACGGGCACCATCTCCACCCGCTTGTTGCCGGAGACGGCGGCCAGGGCCTTTAGGTCCAGTTCCGCCGAACCGGGGATGCAGGCCATCAGCACCCCGGTCTTGTCTCCCCGCACCACCAGCGTTTTGAAAACCTGCTCCGGCGGCAGGCCCACTTTGTGGGCCACCGAGATTGCGTCCAGTTCATCCTCGCTCCAGGGGTATTCCCGGAGCTCATACGGGATCTTCATCTGGTCCAGCATGCGTGCTGCGATGGTCTTCGCGTTGCCCATGCGGCGCCTCCTTCAAGTCTTCGCCGACTGCCGCCACGCCAGGTGCGCAGCCATTCTAGACTCCATCTTACACGAAACGAGACGACAGACAAAAGCCGGCCCCCCAAATGGGGGGGCCGGCCTGGGCGCTGGGCGCGGACTACTCCGCCTTCTTGGCGTCATCGTCTTTGTCTTCGTCCACTTCCTTGCCCTTGTCCTTATCGTCGCTTTTGACTTCTTCCTTGAAGCCGCGGAGGCCCTTGCCGAGGCCACGGGCCAGCTCAGGCAGACGCTTGGGGCCCACAATCAACAGCACGATGACAAGGATGATGACCCATTCCAACGGGCCGATGCTGCGGAGAAATCCCATGGGTGTTACCTCCGTCTGCGGCGGCTGGAGGGCGCGCCGGTGTCGGCCACCCTGTTCCCGCCAGTCTTGGCTACCCCTATTGTAGGACAGGCCCCGGCGGAATGCCAGGGCCTTCTCCTTGTTAGAGCAGGGGGTTGTCGTTCTTGGCCTTGAGCCGCTGCCAGCGGCGCTCAACCTCCTGCTCAAACGCCTCAACGATCTTGGCATTTTCCGGCTTCAGCAGGTGCTTGGTCTTCCCCATCATCTTCAGCCAGTCGGTGGTGGGGATGCGCTTGCCCTTCTCTTCCGGGTTGTAGGTGATCTTGGTGATCCCCTCTTCCACCTCGTAGAGCGGGAAGAAGCAGCTGTTCACCGCAGCCTCGACGATCTTGGTTCCAAGCCGCTCATCCGACTTCCAGTTGAGCGGGCAGGTGATGAGCATCTTGCCGTAGGCCAGACCGACGTTCTTGGCGTACCACTGGGCCTTGGCGGCCTTCTTCATCAGATCCTGCGGGAACGCCTCGGTGCCGGTGAACACGTAGGGGATGTTGGTGGCGGCCATGATCTGCGGCGTATCCTTGTGGTGGAAGGTCTTGCCGAAGGAGGCCTGGCCGGGGTGTGAAGTCGAGGTCATGTGGCCCAGCGGCGTGGAGTAGGAAAGCTGGGCGCCGGTGTTCATGTAGCCCTCGTTATCGTACTCCAGGATGATCATCTTGTGGTTGCGGAGCGCGGTACCAATGGCCGGACCCATGCCAATGTCCATGCCGCCGTCGCCGGTGACCATGACAAAGGTGAGTTCGTCGCCATCCGGACCCTCAATCTCGCCGCGGCGGATCTTCTCATAGTACATCTCCACCAGGCCGGACAGCGTGGCCGCTCCGTTCTGGAAGAGGTTGTGGATATAGGACACGCGGTGGCTGGAGAACGGGTAGCCGGTGGTGACCACCATGGCGCAGCCGGTCTGGTACAGCACCACAACGTCGCCTTCCAGGCCCCGCATGAACTGATCGACGGCACCGAAGATGCCGCAGCCGGGGCAGGCGCCGTGGCCGGGGGCAATCTTCTTGGACTTGGCCATCAGGGCGCGGGGCGGCGGCAGAACCACCTTTAGCTCGCCGGTGGCCTCGTCGCGGTTCACCTTGACCAGGCCCGTGTGCGTCTCCTCGTAGGAGAGGGGCGGGACCACGGTCGTGGGCTTCTTGCCAGTAGTGGCGGTGGTGCCGTAGTAATCGAACGGCTCCACTACCTTGCCGGACTCGGCCGCGTCCAGGGCCAGCTGGAGGAACGCCTCGGCGTCCTCCGGGTAGAAGTCCTTGCCGCCCAGGCCATAGATTCGGGTGAGGACCTTGAGCGTCATGCCCGCGTCCATGAGGGCAGCCTTGATCTCGCTACTTAGAACGCCGCCGGCGGCGCCCACCG
>JBLNCQ010000106.1:0-6278 GCA_050260815.1 Bacillota bacterium | reverse complement strand
CTATCATGCCACCAGGGGGGGGGGCCCTGCCCCCGCCCCCTTCATACTGTCCTTGGAGGCGCCTCTTTGCGTAGGCGCCCCTAACTCCACCGAGACGTCACTGAATGGAGACGCCGCTGGTTGTGCCGGCGCTGCCGGCGTCCGCGGGGCTGCCGGCATCCGCCTGGCCGCCGCAGTACTGCAGCATGGCCTGGGCAGCCTCCTGTGGGTCGCCGCCGTGCATCTGGGCGTGTATGGCGCCCATCTGCTCCGCCAGTTCCGGAGTGATGACGGGCACGTTGCCGCCCATCATGCGGTTCATGAAGGCCCAACGGTCCGGGTCGTTCCAGGGGGCATTCGGAATTGCGGGCGCCGGGGTTTCGGCGGCACCGACGGAGACGCCGGCGGCCATCATGGGGATGGCGGCTCCTGCACTGGCGCGATAACCCGGAGCTGCCTGAGTCCAGCCGGCGTAGGCGGTGCCCGCCAGGAAGGTCAGCGTCAGGGCGCCTGCCGCCAGTTGGCCGATGTACGTTCGATTCATGTGGATGGATCCCTCCTTGAAACGCGTGGCCTTGATAGGCTCCGACACTAGCTTATCGCCCGCGTTTGCCGCTGTCGTGAAGACAGTTTGGAGGTTTTGTGGAGGAGCCGCGCTGTGGCGGTGGCGACGTCACGCCTCCGCCGGGGGCGGCAGACTGCTGAGCAGTGAGGCGAGCAGGATGACGCCCAGTACGAGCAGCGCCTCCATGCGTACCAGGAAGGCCACCAGCCAGAGGGCGTCGGCCGGCGGGCCTGAAGGCCCGGAGCGACGCATGTGGGGAACGAGCCAAAAATGGTTCAGCGCCGCAGCCGCCAGCAAGAGGGAGAAGAGCGCGAGCTTCCGCAGGAGCGTCTGCCCATAGATGCTCCCGGTCAGCCCCTGGAGATTGGCGATGTTGGCCATTCCTACATAGGCGCCGGTGGCAGCAACCACCGAGACGGCCACCGTGGCAACCCTTGAGAACGCGGCAATGACCGGGACGGACATCTGGTCCCAGGGGCGGTCGAGACCGGTACCAGGCAAGACGCCGCGGCTCTCGCCCCGCCAGGGCAGTACGGACAGTCCCAGCAGCCCGCCTGCCCAGACGGCGGTGGCCGACGTGTGCAGGAAATCACAGGCCAATGCAGGCCACCCCAGCGAGGCCTGGTGGCTCACAAGGCTGAAGGCGCTCGCTCCGACCAAACCCAGTGGCAGCAGCCACCGCAGCCATCGGCCGCCATCCAGACGGAGCACGGCCAGAGTGACCACGGCAACTGCTGCCCGCAGCGCCAGTGAACGTCCAATGTGGGTTCCGACGACATACTCCCAGGCGACGGGCAACCCGCCCAACTCGTGGACATGAAGTGTCAGCTCAGCCGCCGCGGCCCCAAGGAGCAGTTGCGCACCTGTTGCCGCCAGGCCCCTCAGGCGAGGGCAGACGGACACCGTTTGCGGCCCCTGGGCGTTTGCCGCCAACGTCCGCCGTCCCACCAGCCAGACCACGGCCGGCCCCACCAGTGCCGCCAAGCCTGCCAACTGAACCCATTTGAGGAAGACGGCCTGCAGATTCATTGTCACTCGGCCTACTGACGGCGCCGGCCCATTACCAGGGCGATGGACGCTGCGATTATGGCCGCCAGCGCCACGGCCCAGGTCCAGGTTCCGCCGAGGACAGGCCGGCCGGGGCGCCCTGCAGGTTCCCCGGGCGAAGCCGGCCCGGAAGGCTGCTGTTCGCCGCTCCCACCGTCTCCGCCCTGTGCCCCGTCGCCGGGCGCCGGCTGAGCCGGTGCGGCATGATGTACGGTAAACGTGAGGCGGAAGTCAGACTGGTGGCCATCCACTGACAGCACCCGACCGTCTACGGTGTAGCTGCCAACGTCGGACGCGCCCTGCTGAACGAAGGAACTCCATTCAAGGGTGGCGTCCTTGCCCTGCACGTGGGCGGGAGCTTCAGTACGGGTCCCGGAGGGAACCGTAACGAAGAAATGGCTGAATTTCGGCTCCAGAGACTCGCTAAAGTGGAGGGTAATCTCGCGAGGCGGCGCGCTGAGCGTTTCTCCGCCCCGTGGCGACGAGCTGACCAGTTCTGAGTGAGCCAGGGCAGGCACAGCGAACAACACTAGAAACGAGGTCAGCACGAACCATAGCAGCATTCTCCGCGTGGCCCGCCTGATGTTCCTGGCGGCTCGCCGGTGATCGTTGGCACACCCAAGGAGGTGACGCGGGTCCGCGTTGAGTTGCTCCATCAAAGACAGAACCCCCTATCGGCTCGGACGCCAGTAACCGTCAATAGTCCTGGCGCAGACGCTTTTAGATATACATTACTGCAACAAAGAGCGGAGAACAACGGGCGACCGAAGCGGCTGTCCCGTTTGCGATAGGTACTGAATGTCCACGTCTTATACTACGCCAGGCGGCGGAAGCGTACAGCCATCAGAGTAGTGGCCGTGGGGAAAGCAAGGCACCAGACGACGGAGGCCACCAAGCCCAGCGGGTGGTACGCGTCCAGGGTCACGAAGTAATTGACGCCCGCAACAATCGAGGCCGCAGCGTTGACGGCGAACAGCCGGCCAATCCAGCCTTCGAGCTTCCCCCTACCCAGCGCCGGCACCAGGAACAGGGCGGATAGGGCCAGGTAGAAGTCGTAGCCCAGAATGGCCAGGCCCCAGAATAGGGATCGCGGGTTCCCCATGGCGACAAGGGCCAGACCCTGCGGTTCTCCGCCCAGGAGGTTGCCGCGCAAGACGACCAACTGCACGGTGTAGTTCAGGCTGGCGACCCCCGCATAGATCACGGCGAAAGCCAGTCCCATGCCGCTCCAGACTCTCCTGCCGTCCGGGGCACCGCCATGCACGGCGGCGACGAGAGCGACGTAGCTGGGTGCGAGCAGGAGGGACGGGACCAGCACGGCTGCCAGGCTCGCCGGATTGAAGGACGCGGCATAAGCCTCGAGGTCTTGCCAGGTCATCGAAGGCGGTGACGCCACGGCCTGCCAGACGAAGGCTGCCGTGAAGCCGATGGCCCAGACCGTGGTGAGGACTGCCGACCAGAGCCCGACCCGCCTAATCGCTGGTCCTGCCGTGGTGGCGACTACCTCTACGGGTGCAGCGCTCACGTGGGGTAGGTTCATGTTCTTCTCCTCTCGCTGAATGGAGATCCTCCACCAGGAGTTCCCTGGGAAGGCCAGGCGCACCTTCGACCTTGTCCAGACGGGCGGTCACCCGCACACCTTGTGGCCGCCCGCCGTACTATCTCAAGAGGGGTGACGCCGCCCGAAAGGAGCAACGCCATGTCCGTTTATAACGGCTACTACGGATTTCCCGTTTGGCCTGCCTTCTACGATTTCTTTCAGAAGCCGCCGCCCTCCCTGATCACCCAGGTGTCTGATCAGGAAGAGTCCACCGCACAGAGCCTGCAGGCTTTCAGCTCGTTGGGGCAGTTCGGGCAGGTTGGGGCGGCCGGGGAAAGCTGGATGACGGCGGACACGCTCTCCAACATAGCCAACGCCCAGAACGTGCTGCGCGCCCTTGGCCTGGCCGGACCCACCTTCGGGCTGACACCCATGAACATGGCCTTTAATACACAATACGCTCAGCTCATCAACGCTACGGCTTCGCAACTCAGTCAGGCTAACGCCTCGCTGGCCATGATCCGGGCGGGGTCTGCCGCCATCCTCGCCCAGGCGGGACGGCAGTTCCTGGGTACCACCTATAGTTGACGGAGGTGATGCCCATGCCGGGACCTGAACCGAGCGGCAGCTTCTCGGACATTGGCGCGAAGACCATGGCCACCACGGCATCGCTGGACGAACTCAACACCCTGTCGACAGCCCAGATGATGAACGGACTGTCCACCCTGCTGGTCAGCGAGGGGCTGTCCAAGTTGGTCCGCGACATTCTCGCGCCGGGCGGCGGCGGTGCCGGCGGTGCTTCCGCGGCAGGGACACCTGCCGATAGGGCTGCCCATGCCGCTGCCGGATCGGAGGCGGGGCCGGATGGGGCACCGGCCGAACCGGCGGCCGGACCGGCTATTGGACCGGCTGTTGGATCGGCTGCCGGACCGGCGGCTTCCCGCGACGAGCTGATCGGAATGAGCAGCCGGGCGCTGGGCGAACTACTCACCCGCAGCCTGGTCAACCGCATTGTTGACCTCAATACCGTCAACGCGCACCTTGCCATGGCGACTTCCCAGCAACTCCAGCAGATGGGGAAACGGATGACCACTGAAGCCGCGGTGCCGGCGGAGGCGAGTTCCACGGCGTCGGGAGCGGCTCCGTTCGCCAAGCCGCCGTTCGCCGCCCCGCCCATCGGAGGATCCGTGCCGTTCCCGCCGGGCGTTCCTCCGACGCTGGCAGCGCCGTTTCCGCCGCCGTACCGGTCCCCCGCAGTGCCATGGAGTCCTGTCGTCTACCCGGGGTGGACAGGCCCCTGGGGCTATCTGCCGGTGCCCGGACCTTGCGCCCCGGGGGCACCGGGACCTTGCGCGCCAGGGGCGCCAGGGACCTTGGTCCGAGGGAGCGCCTGTCTACCTCGCCTGATGCCCCGCCCCTCGCCCCACCCGGGATCCAGCTACCCCACCTTCTGGCCCGATGCAGGTGGGATGCACGGCGGACATACATGACGTACCAGTTAGCCGTCCGGAATATCCACCACCCGGGCTGCTAGCGAGCTACCAGCTCCTTGGCCGGACTCGCGTATGGTCCGTAAAGAGGCCGGCTTTCTTCTTTTCCCATAGGCAGTAGCTCCCGCCCCGCATGTTCGCCACCACGGAGTAGTGCAGGAGCCGGTCCAGGACGGCAGCGTCGAGAACCGCATTCCCGACTGTGTACACACCCTCCAGGACCTTGCTCAGTATAGGCAGTCTCTGGTTCTCCCCACTGGTCAACGTGACTGTCTTCCATAAGGCGACGAAATCACAGACCAGTTAGTGGTGACAATAGCACAGACCGGTAGCACACCGGTCGTGTGCACTTGACTTAATGCTGCAAGATGGATAATCTTGGATTGTTAAGAGCAAACGTTGGGCGCGTCTTCGGCAAGGCGATGTCAACGCGCTATCGGTTCAGGTCACTGGGTCAATCTTGGTTCCGACGGGAGGGCTGGGTCAGGACCTGACAAACGCCGCGATTGGGTTCATTGACACGACCGATTGCTGTGCTATAATAACACTTGCGCTATAGCGCGCCTGAAGATGAATAGGATTTGTGTCGGAGTGGCGGAACTGGCAGACGCGTACGTTTGAGGGGCGTATGGGTAAAACCGTAGGGGTTCAAGTCCCCTCTCCGACACCACAATTGCTTGTCATTCCTGGTTTTCCGGGCTTAGGGTCGCTCCACAGGAGCGGCCCTCTTGAGTTTGCGCCCAGGCCGTTGATGAAGACGGACCAGTGCCGCAGCTCCCCGGTGGCACGGGCCTGTTTTACCCAGTGGAGCACCATGCCCGACTGGGACATCGTGAACGCCAGGAAAACGCCCACGGCGTAAAGTGGCATGAGCAGGTGGACGCTGCCGCGGAAGACCACGATCAGAGCACTGGCCAGGCTGGCCAGCAGGATGACGCCGCCGTTGAAGACCAGGGTGTCGCCCCGGTTGGCCAGCCGGCGAGGCAGGAAGCCGTCGCGGGCAATCATGCCCACCAGGCGCGGGAAGTCCGCGTACGCCGTATTCGCGGCCAGCAGCAGGATGGCGGCGGTGGTGACCTGCAGCAAGTAGTAGAAGGGCCCTCCGCCAAAGACTTCGCGCGCAATCTGGCTGAGAATGGTATCGTCCGGTTTCGGCAGTGCGTGGAAGCAAAAGGACAGCAGCGTAATGCCGGCAAACATGGTGTAGAGGATGGTACGGGCCAGCCCCAGAGTCTTCACGGCGTTTTCTGCCTCCGGGGGCTTGAAGGCCTGGACGCCGTTGGAGATGGCCTCGATGCCTGTCAGTGCGGTACAGCTGGAGGCGAAGGCCCGCAGCAGCATGAACAGCGTTACATCCATGGTGGCCTGGGCGAATGCGGCGTTGCCGAAGCCGAACCCGGCCACGGGCGATACCGGCGGGTGCCACAGGCCGTTGGCGGCCTTCCAGATCCCCACGAAGATCATCAGGAATACGGACCCCATGAAGGCGTAGATCGGCACGGAGAAGAGCCGGCCGGACTCCCGAACGCCGCGCAGGTTCATCCAGGCGATGAACCAGATGGCCCCCAGCCCCAGCAGGACCTCATGGCCGTAGAGGGCGGGGAAGGCGGAGGTGATGGCGGCAATGCCGGAGGCGGTGGACACTGCCACCGTCAGG
>JBLNCQ010000105.1:0-8108 GCA_050260815.1 Bacillota bacterium | reverse complement strand
GGATGCAAGGCCACTGCGGATATAGCCACCACCTCGGTTTTTGGCGACGGCCGTCTCGAAAAACGCCTCATTACCCTCGATACCCCTTCCCTAAGCTTGATTCTGCAGCATTCTCCTAGGGAGCGATACTCCACCTCTAGTGGTCCCGCGGCTGGCCCACGGCAACGTCTCCGGCCGGCTTGGGGTCTGGACCTTCCGGCCCGCCTATTTCGCTGAGCTGCGGCTCTGCCCCCTGGAGCGCGCCGCCGGCTCAGTTCCATCCCCTGTGCCCCCGGCTCCGCCCGACCTGGTCAGCGAGTGGCACCTGGAAGGATACGGCGCCGTCCGGGTCGAGCCGAACGGGACACTGAACCTGAACCGTTACCTTCCGATGTCTTCCGGCCCTGCGCTCTTGAAGCGCGAGTTGACGGTGGGACAGGAGGGGAAAGTCGACCTCCGCTTTGGCTTCAGCGACGAACTCAGCCTCCGGGTAGACGGGGCCGTGGTGTTCTCCGGGTCCCACCGTTTCAGCGGCTTCCCCAGCCGGGAGACGCGCGGCTACATTGAGCCGGACAGCCACCGGCTTTCCCTCGATCTGGCTCCGGGCCGTCACGAGCTGACCGCGGAAGTGGCGGCGCGTGAGCCCTTCGGCTGGGGGATCGCCCTCGGCTGCATCCCATAGATTCTCGACGCGATAGAGACTGTACACATCAAAGAGGGTTGCTCAAGGGGCGTTGCCGCGATGGAACTGCTGCGCTGGTTTGGCGACTTGGCTCGGTCCGATCTGCCGCTTGCGGGAGGCAAGGGCGCCAACCTGGGTGATATGGTTCGGGCGGGGCTGCCCGTGCCGCCGGGGTTCGTTTTGCTCACTTCGGCCTACCGCGATTTCGTGACGGGGAACGGCATTCAGTCGGAGATCCAGCGGCTGGCGGCCGCGGTCCGCCCCGATGACGCTGACTCCGTGGAAGCTGCGTCCACGGCGATCCGAGCGCTGTTCGACCAGGGGACCGTGGCTCCGGCCGTGGTGGAGGCCGTCACCGAAGCCTATGCACAGCTAGACGGCGGCCTGGTGGCCGTCCGCTCTTCGGCCACGGCTGAGGACCTCCCAGGAGCCTCCTTTGCCGGCCAGCAGGAGACCTACCTGAACATCGAAGGGCCGGAGCAGGTGCTGGCGGCGGTCCGACAGTGCTGGTCCTCCCTGTGGACCCCGCGCGCCATCTCCTACCGCGCCCACCAGGGGATCTCGCCGGCCGACGTTTCCCTGGCCGTGGTGATCCAGCGGCTGGTGGTGGCCGAGGCTGCCGGCGTGCTCTTCACGGCCAACCCGGTGAACGGCCGGCGGGACCAGATGGTCATCGACGGCGCCTGGGGCCTGGGCGAGGCGGTGGTCAGCGGGCAGGTGACGCCGGACCACTGGGTGGCCGACGGACGCACCGGCACCGTGCTGGAGGCCCGCATCGCCAGCAAGGAGGTCATGACCGTTCGGCGCGCCGGCGGCACCGACATCCTCCCCATCGCGGAGGAGCGGCGGTCTTTGCCCGTGCTGAACGACGACGGCGTCGCCGCCCTGGTGGATCTGGGCCGCCGCGTGGCCGCTCATTTTGGCGTCCCCCAGGATATCGAGTGGGCCCTGGCCGGGGGGCAGTTCTACCTGGTGCAGTCCCGGCCTATCACGTCGCTCTTCCCGCTGCCGGAGCCGGCGCCTCCGCCGGAGCCGGGACTGCGCGTTCACACCTGTTTCAACGCCATTCAGGGGCTTGTGGAACCCCTCACCCCCGCGGGCATCGATCTCTTTGGGCACATCCTGCCGGGCCTGGCCGCGCTCTTCGGATATCCTGTGAAGCCGGGGCAGTGGCTGCCCGTCTTCCGCCACGCCGCCGGCCGCGTTTACATGGACATCACCAACGCCATCCGGCGCCCCCAGGCGCGGGGCGTGCTGCCCTTCCTGCCCGGCGTCGTCGACCGGCCGATGGCGGACATCCTGATCGACCTGCTGGACCGGGAGCCGCGCCTCTCCGCTCCGGCGAAACCCACCCGCCTCTTCCCCAGGATCCCGGTCCTCTTTGTGGGCGGGATCGCCCTGCGGGTCCTGGGGGCGCTGATCTCCCCCCACCGCGCGGCGCAGCGGCGGGTCGAGGGCATGGATCAGTTCATCTCCGGTCTGGAACGTCAGGCCGACTCGCTGGGCAGCTTGGCGGAGCGCCGCCAGTTCCTGCAGGAGGTCGCTCCGCGGCTGTTCCCGCTTCTGCTGGCTCATGTGGTTCCGCTGGTGGTGCCCGGGATGGGCGCGCGGTTCCAGGCGGAGAAGCGGTGTGAGGAGTGGCTGGGCGACGGCTCGCTCATCCAGCCGGTGCTGCGGGCCCTGCCCCATAACCCGACCACGGAGATGGATCTGGCCCTCTGGCGCCTCTCCCGCCGGCTGAAGGCGGAGGGAATCGAGCCCTCGGCGGATCACCCCGGCGTCCGGGACTTCCTGGACCGGTACGGCCACCGGGGCGTTCGGGAAATTGACGTGGGCATGCCCCGCTGGCGGGACGACCCGGAGCATGTGCTCAACGTCCTGCGCACTTACCTTGGCCAGGGGGACGAGACCGATGCGGAAGCCCACTTCCGCCAAGGAGCGGCGGACGCGGAGCGGGCCGCCACTGCGCTGGTGGAGCGGGTACGCAGGGAGAAGGGCCTCGTCCGGGCTGTCGTCATGCGGTTCCTACTTTCCCGCGTTCGCGCCCTGGCGGGGACACGAGAGTACCCCAAGTTCCTTGCCGTCCGGATGTTTGCCCTGCACCGGCGCGTGCTGGGGAAGATCGGGCAGGATCTGGTGGCCGACGGCCGGCTGGACAACGCGGACGACATCTACTTCCTCTGGTTCCGGGACTGGATGGAACCCGGTTCGGACCTGCGGGCCCTGGCCGCGGCCAACCGGGCGGAGTACCAGCGGGAACTGGGCCGCCGGTCCGTCCCCCGCGTGCTGACCAGCGAGGGCGAGGCGTTCTACGGCGCCCCCGCGGCCGTGGAGGGCGCGCTGGTCGGCACCGCCGCGTCGCCGGGCGTCCACGAGGGCAGGGTGCGCGTCATCCGCGACCCCAGGGGCGCGAAGCTGGAGCACGGCGAGGTCCTGGTGGCCCCCGGCACGGACCCGGCCTGGACGCCCCTCTTCCTCACCGCCGGCGCCCTGGTGATGGAGATTGGCGGCATCATGTCGCACGGGTCCGTGGTTGCCCGGGAGTACGGCATTCCAGCGGTGGTGGGCATCCCCGACGCGACCCGCCGCCTGCGGGACGGCCAGCGGGTGCGGGTGGACGGCGAATCCGGGGCGGTCGTTCCGCTGGACTGACGGCAGGGCACAGCCAGTACAGCGCCGATGCAGAGGCTTCGCGCTGCCAGGCGCTGTTTGGCAGGAACCCGCTGCCCAAAGTAGAATAAGGAGAATCGCTTGCATGCTGAATCCGCCCGCCCACCGTGTGACCGGGCGGATTCGTCTGTCATCATGCCTAAGGGGGATTTATGAAGAATCGAGGCATCTTAAGCGTCTATCAGGGACTGCCCGCCGGTATCTACGTCATCTTCTTCTCACGCATCGTCAATAGCGTGGGCAATCTGGTCTACCCGTTCCTCAGCCTCTACCTCACCACCAAACTCGGGCTGGGGAAGGCCGATGCGGGGCTGTTCCTGACGCTCAGCTCCGTGGTCTACGTGCCGGCGTCCGTGATTGGCGGCAAGATTGCCGACCACTTCGGCCGCAAGGCCATGCTGGTCGGCGGTATGGCCGCGTCGGCCCTCTGCCTGCTGCCGGCCGGCTTTGCGCCCACGTCGCACCTGGTGCCCTGGCTGCTGGTGGCGTCGCGGTTCTTCGGTTCCCTCTCAGACCCCGCTTACAGTGCCCTGATTGCGGACCTCACCACCCCGGACAACCGCAAGGCGTCCTTTTCCCTGCTGTACCTGGGCCACAACATCGGCTTTGCCGTGGGCCCCATGATTGCGGGCTTTCTCTTCGCGCGGAATCTGCCCCTGCTGTTCATTGGGGACGCCGCCACGACGCTCCTCTCGGTAGCGCTGGTGGCTCTGTACGTGAAGGAGACCAAACGACCGTCCGAAGCCTCTTACCAGGACGACCAGAGCGACTTGCCGGAGATGGAGCGAGCCGAGACCGGAAGCGTCCTTTCTGTGCTGCTGCGCCGTCCGGTGCTGGTCATCTCGTCCCTGCTGTTCCTGGTCTACAGCCTGGTGTACGCCCAGCACATCTTCTCTCTGCCCATCCAGCTGGACGCTCTGTATGGCGCCGCCGGCGCCATACACTACGGTACGCTGATGAGCGTCAACGCCATCACGGTGGTGGCCTTGACGTCGGCGATCACCGTCCTTACGGTGAGGTTCAGCCCGCTGGCCAACATGGGGCTGGCGGGACTGGCACTCGCCGTCGGGTTCGGGATGATCTACTTCGTCCACTCCCTGCCCTTGCTGATCCTTTCTACTGTGGTGTGGACGGTGGGCGAGATCCTGCAGACCGTGAACTTGGGCGTGATCATGGCCAATAACACGCCGTCCTCGCACCGCGCCCGCATCAGCTCCGCCATCAGCATCATTGCGGGTGCGGGCTGGGTCTTCGGGCCCTGGCTGGCGGGGCTGTGGATGCAGTCCCACACGGTGCAGAGCATTTGGCCCATCGCCTTCTTCCTGGCTCTGGGCGCGGCGGTGCTGATGTTCATGCTGAGCAGCGCCAGCAGTGCCCGCGAGAAGGCTGTGGCCGCAGAGTCCTAGGGGTGCGAGTCTCTCTTCGGTGTAGGGCTCAGCGCCAAACTCGGTAAAGGGGCTCAGGGCTTCACGCTCACCGGGCTTGAGAGAGGCGTATCCGGATTCCTCTTCTTGTACCCGGAATGCCGCCAAGCGAAGCATGTCGTCGGTGAACTCGATGTCCGGGGGGATCTGCCGGTTCGGCAGCAGCCGAATAAGCCTTCAGCTCCAGCGTGGCCACGGGGATGCCATTGACGAGAAGCACCACGTAAATGGCGTTATCCGACTTCAGAGCCTCGAACAGGATCATGTCGCGGGTCTGCTCTTCGAGGCCCTCCCGGCGACCACACAAATGAGCCGAGGTTGCTTTCAGTCTCTTGGGGCATTGACTGCTCCTCCTGGTGATGCGCTCTGCGAAAGAGACATGGAACAGGCTCGGGGCGACCGTCGCTTTCTGCCGTAGCGTAGGCAAAAAAGTAGCGGGTGAGACATTATCAGCCTCGCCCGCTAGAGTGCATCCCCAGACTACTCCACCGTCACGCTCTTCGCCAGGTTCCTTGGCTTATCCACGTCCGCGCCGCGGGCCACCGCTGCGTAGTAGGCCAGCATCTGCAGGGGCAGCACCGCCAGGGCCGGCACCAGGGCCTCCTCCGTGCGGGGCACGCGGATCACCTCATCCACATGCTTGTCGAGTTCGGCGCCGACGGCGTCAGAACCGAACGGCCCCGCCTCCAGCCCCAGCCCGATGACGAACGCGTCCCGGGCCTTGACCTCGCGGATGTTGGACACGGTCTTCTCGAAGACCGACTCCTGCGTGGCCAGGGCGATGACCGGCACGCCCTTGGTGATCAGGGCCAGGGTGCCGTGCTTCAGTTCGCCGGCCGCCAGGGCCTCGGCGTGGATATAGGAGATCTCCTTCAGCTTGAGCTGGCCCTCCAGCGCTACGGCATAGTCCAGGCCACGGCCGATGAAGAAGACGTCCTCGTGCTTCACCAGGCGGCCGGCCATGGCGCGGATGCGGTCCTCCTGGCCCAGCACGGCCTCGGCCTTGGCCGGCAGCGTCCGCACCTCAGCCAGCAGGCGCGACAGAGCGCCGCCCGAGAGCGTGCCGCGCACCTGCGCCAGGTAGGCGGCCAGCAGGGACAGGGCGATGAGCTGGGTGGTGTACGCCTTCGTAGAGGCCACGGCGATCTCCGGGCCGGCCCAGGTGTAGATGACGTCGTCGGCCTCGCGGGCCACGCTGGAGCCTACCACGTTGGTCACGGCCACCACGCGGGCGCCACGGCGCCTGCCCTCGCGCAGGGCGGCCAGGGTGTCGGCGGTTTCGCCCGACTGGCTGATGACCACCAACAGGGTCTCCGAATCCACCAGCGGGTCGCGGTAGCGGAACTCGGAGGCTACGTCCACCTCCACCGGCAGGCGAACCCACTTCTCGATGAGCTGCTTGGCGACCAGGCCGGCGTGGTACGCGGTGCCGCAGGCGGTGATGGCCACCTTGCGGAGGGCCTTGATCTGGTCGAGGGTCATGTGGACCTCGTCCAGGGTGACGCGGCTGTTGTCCGGGCTGATGCGTCCGGTGAGGGTGTCGCGGAAGGCCTTGGGCTGCTCGTGGATCTCCTTGAGCATGAAGTGCTCGTAGCCGCCCTTCTCCGCCGCCACCGGGTCCCACTTGACGGCAAAGACTTCCTTTCGCACGGGCCGGGCGTCCCGGTCGGTGACGCGCACGCCCTCCTTCTCCAGGATGGCGACCTCGCCGTCGTTCAGGATGAAGATGCGGCGGGTGTACTTGAGCAGGGCGGGGATGTCTGAGGCCAGGTAGTTCTCGCCGTCGCCCAGACCCACAATGAGCGGGCTGTCCTGGCGCACGGCGACGATCTTGTCCGGCTCCTGCCGGGCCAGAATGGCCAGGGCGAAGGAGCCCTGCAGCTTCTTCAGCAGGGCGTAGACGGCCTGCTCAATGTCGCCCTGGTACAGCTCTTCCAGCAGGTGGGCGATGACCTCGGTGTCGGTCTCGGACTGGAAGCGGTGCCCGCGCTGCAGCAGGCCCTCCTTCAGCTCCAGGAAGTTCTCGATGATGCCGTTGTGCACCACAACAAAGTTGCCGGTGCAGTCGGTGTGGGGGTGGGCGTTGGCGTCGGAGGGGCGGCCGTGCGTGGCCCAGCGGGTGTGGCCGATGCCCACCATGCCGCCGTTGACGTTGCCCTCTACCTTCTCCTGCAGGTTCTTCAGCTTGCCAACGCTCTTCACCAGCTGCGTGCCGCGCTGGTCCAGCACAGCCACGCCGGCCGAGTCATAGCCGCGATACTCCAGTTTCTGCAGGCCCTCAATCAGGAAGTCCATGGCCGGCTTCTCGCCGATATACCCAACAATGCCGCACATGCAGAACTGCTCCCTTCGTCACTGTCTAGTCTTCCCACGGCGGGTCCGGCGGTCCCGCAGCGGGAACAGGGCAGTACGAGAGGACGAAAAAAACCGTGTCCTCTCATACAGACGAGGGCACGGCGAGGAAAGCAGGCATAACAGGGCGGCCAAAGCCGCTCTGCTCCTACCTTCACCCGGCCTTATTGTCCCCGGAATCACTTCCGGGCTTTGTCAGGCCTTTGACGGTCGTGAAGAGACCGAGGGTCACCCGCCGAATAATCCGAGATCCCCTTCCTCGTCAACTTGGCGGCGGCACCGCCCGGAACGCCCGCAGGGCGACCGAATGAACGCGAAGCCGCTGGATGCCAAGTCCTGGCGCTGTTGACACTTGCCGTGTCCCTCAGTTGTTGGGAACCGAACCGGAGATCCTCACCTCCCTGGGCCCCGGCCGCATGCCGAAGAGCCCTGCGTGTGGTTCGATTATAGGCACGGCATAGAGACGCCGTCAACGCAATCTATGCCATTTCGGCCCGGATGACTTCCTCCAGGTCGGCGGCGATGTGGTGCAGCTGCTCGTGTTCGCGCCCCTCGACCATGATGCGGATGAGCGGCTCCGTGCCGGACGGCCGCACCAGCACGCGTCCCTGGCCGGCCAGGGCATGCTCGGCCGCGGCCACGGCCTGTCGAATGCGCGGGTTCTCCAGGGCGCCATCGCGCCGGGCCACAGGCACGTTGACCATCACCTGCGGCAGGGTCTCCATCTGCGCCGCCAGACGCGAGAGCGGCTCGCCGGTCTCGGTGAGGATGCGGACCACCTGGCAGGCGGTCAGGATGCCGTCGCCGGTGGTGCTGTGTTCCAGGAAGATGACGTGGCCGGACTGCTCGCCGCCCAGGGCGAGCCCCTGCTCCAGCATGGCCTCCAGGACGTAGCGGTCGCCCACCTTGGTGCGAACCAGGCTGCCGCCCGCCTGACGGATGGCCAGCTCCAACCCCATGTTGCTGAGCACGGTGGCCGCGACGGCCTTCCCCGGGAGCTT
>JBLNCQ010000104.1:0-24957 GCA_050260815.1 Bacillota bacterium | reverse complement strand
GCGGCAGCACCAGGCCGCGGTCATCGCCGTGTACCATGATGGCGGCACCGATGATGCGGGTGGACATGCCCCAGGAGGTCGTCCAGACGTACTTGCGCTGACCGTCGTCGTCCAGGAACTGAATGTCGAAGACGTGGGAGAAGTTCTGCCCCAGGAAGTGCGACGTGCCCGCCTGGAGCGCCTTGCCGTCCTTCATCAGGGCTTCGATGGAGTAGGTCTCCACGGCGCCGGCAAACTTCTCGGCCTCGCTCTTCCGCCCGGGGATAACCGGGATGGCCAGGTCCGTCTCCACGAAATCGCGGTAGACGCCCAGCATCCGCATGACCTCTTCGCGCGCCTCCTCCTCGGTGCGGTGGGCGGTGTGGCCCTCCTGCCAAAGGAACTCGGTGGTGCGTAGGAAGGGCAGGGTGCGCTTCTCCCAGCGGACCACGTTGGCCCACTGGTTGATGAGGATGGGCAGGTCGCGGTAGGACTGCACCCAGCGGTGATACATCTCGCCAATCACCGTCTCGGACGTGGGCCGCACGGCCAGCCGCTCGGCCAGCTTCTCGCCGCCGGCCTCGGTAACCCAGGGCAGCTCCGGGTTGAAGCCCTCAACGTGCTCCACTTCCTTCATCAGCAGCGACTCAGGGATGAAGAGCGGAAAGTACGCGTTGCGGTGCCCCGTTTCCTTGAAGCGCCGGTCCAGACCGGCCTGGCAGCGCTCCCAGAGTTCATAGCCGTCCGGCTTGAAGACGATACAGCCGCGTACCGGCGAGTAATCCGCCAGGTCTGCCTTGCGAATGACGTCCAGGTACCACTGCGAAAAGTCCTGGCTCTGCGGCGTGATCTCCTTGACGAACTCCTTGTCCTTGGCCACCTGATTGCCCCCTACACCAACAGGTTATCTGAAGCCCTGGGTTCGGCAGCACGGCCTGGTGGCTAACGCCACCGTGCAGGCCGCGCCCGTCCGGACCGAAACAAAAGCACCTCACGCCTGAGGGGCGAAAGGTGCTGTTCCGCGGTACCACCCTGCTTGGCCCGCCGGTCACGTCCGGCCGCCCGAGCTAAGTCGCGCCCACGCGCAGCAGCCGTACGTGGACCCGAGAGGCCCACTTGACGCCCGATATCCGGGGCTCGGGCCGGCTTGCGTCGGGCTGATGCGCCCTCCATTTCGCCGGCGGCTCCGGGGCGGGTTGGGAAGGAGCCGGCTCGAACCTCTCAGCGCCTGGCGGCGGTTCGTTTGCTGTGCCTCAGCTCGGCCTTCCTACTAGTCCCCATCATGGCCAAATCTATGCAGTTCACCCTTATTGTAACGGAGGGCGGGGGATTCGTCAAAAGGGGCGAAAATCCTTGGCCCCGGTTTTCCCGCGTACCCATCCGCCATGGACTACATAAGCTGTTCATCGGTGAAAGGGGGCCGCCCACCCATGTGGCTCATCTACGGCGTGGTTCTGCTCAGTCTGGGCACCAACCTGGATAACCTGGGCGTCGGCCTCGCCTACGGAGCGGGGGGCATTCGCCTGCCGGTCCTGTCCAACCTGGTGATTGCGCTGATAGCCACCGGAGTCACCGCGGCAGCCATGGTGGTCGGTCAGGCCGCCTCTCACCTGCTGGCCATTCAGGCGGCCAACGCGCTGGGCGGCCTGCTGCTCATCGCCGCGGGACTCTGGATCGGAGCGAAGAGTCTGGTGGGCACCACTAAACCCGTGGGGCACCAACCCGTGGAAATTGGCCACTTCCGTATTCCCTTGCTGGGTGTGGCCGTGCGCATCCTGCGCGAACCGTCGCAGGCGGACCAGAACCGCTCCGGCCTCATTGACCTGGCCGAGGCCATTCCCCTGGGGCAGGCCCTGGCCGCCAACAACGTCGCCGGCGGCCTGGGAGGCGGCCTTACCGGGTTTCCTCCCCTGGCCACGTCCGTGGCAGTGGGACTGGGGAGTTTCCTCACCCTCTGGGGTGGTCGGCACATCGGTCGGCGGACGGCGCGGCCCGGGCTGGGCACGCGCGCCGCGCTGCTGGCGGCGGTGCTCCTCATCCTGGTGGGCCTGCATGAGGTGTAGTCAATGAAGAGCAGCCTCTCCCGTCAGAGGGAGGCCTCGTTCTTGTCGAATGACCTCTGGTGCTAGTCCACCAGACCGTACTCCTCGCACGCCGCCCGCAGCCAGGGGTGGATCACCGGCATGCGGTCACGGCGCCGCCAAGACCTGGTTGGATACCGTACCGTCCCTAGATACTGAGAACTCCACAACGGTAACGGAGCCGTCGGCATGGAGGAACCCGGCAACCGCACGGGTGCTATCCTTGGATACCATGAAGAGTGGTTTGATGTCACCTTGCCGGTGATACTTGAGAGCCGCGTCGAACGTGTATGCTCTCGCCAGCACCTTGCCGGTTTCCTTGTCGATCTTGCAGAAGACCATTCGGAGCTGCGACGGCAGACAGCTACCGGTTCCGCCTATTCTCCGCCGCCATCGCCCGCACCCGGGAGACCACCTGCTCCACGATGTCCCCCTCCTGGATGCGGCCCGCCGGCTTGCCGTCGATGTACAGCGCCGCGACACCGCCGCGGCCGCCGGTGACGCCGATGTCCGCCTCGTGAGCCTCGCCCGGGCCGTTCACGGCGCAGCCCAGGATGGAGACGGTGATGGGCTCGGTCACATCAGCCAGCTGCCGCTCGACCTCGTTGACGATGTTCACCAGGTCGATCTCGATGCGGCCGCAGGTGGGGCAGGAGATGATGTTGGGGCCGCGCTGGCGCAGCTCCAGGGACTTGAGGATTTCGAAGCCCACCCGGATCTCCTCCACCGACGGTGCGGAGAGCGAAACCCGGATGGTGTCGCCGATGCCGTCCGCCAGCAGGGCGCCGATGCCGATGGCCGACTTGATGGTGCCGGACCAGGCGGTGCCCGCCTCGGTGACCCCCACGTGCAGCGGGTAGTCGCACTGCTGGGCCATCAGCCGGTAGGCGGCGATGGTGGTGGGCGCGTCGGAGGCCTTCAGCGAGATGATGGTGTCGTAGAAGCCCAGGTCCTCCAGGATGTGGACGTGGTCCATGGCCGACTCCACCATGGCTTCGGGGCAGGGGTGCCCATACTTGGCCAACAGGTCCTTTTCCAACGACCCGGCGTTGACGCCGATACGGATGGGCACGCCGCGGGCCTTGGCCTCGGCCACCACGGTGCGCACCCGGTCCTCGCTGCCGATGTTGCCGGGATTCAGGCGAAGCTTATCCACGCCCGCGTCGAGGGCGGCCATGGCCAGGCGCCAGTCGAAGTGAATATCGGCCGCAAGCGGTATGTGAATGTTGCGCTTGATCTCGGGCAGGGCGTCGGCTGCCTCCCGGTCGGGCACGGCCACGCGGATCAGCTCACAACCCGCCGCCTCCAGCTCAAGAATCTGCTGGATGGTGGCTTTGGCGTCGCGCGTGTCCGTCTTGGTCATGGACTGTACGACAATGGGGGCGTCGCCCCCGATGATGAGGTTTCCAACACGAACGGGACGCGTCTGGCGCCGCACGAGATCGTCCTCCTGCTTGAAGGGGTTTCGCAAGTCGTTGATGGGTATTCGCCAGGGGCCGCTCATTCCCTGCCCTGCCATGCAGTATCTTACGCCGGTCCGAAGTCATGCTCAAAAAGGCCCCGCCGGCTCAGACGGGCCGGCGGGGCTCGGGGTTGCTGGTCACGAGGGCGTTGTCAGCCCGATGATGTCCTTGTAGGTGATGAACAGCCCCAGCAGGATCAACAGGGCGAAGCCGATGAGGTGGATGAAGTTCTCCCGGGCGGGGTCCACCGGCCGGCCGCGCACCCCCTCCACCGCCAGGAAGGCCAGGCGGCCGCCGTCCAGGGCGGGGACCGGCAGCAGGTTCACCAGGCCCACGGTGGCCGAGAGGATGGCCGAGAGCCAGAGCAGCGGCGCCACGCCCATATTCATGGCCATCTGCACCTGTCTGCCAATGCCCACCGGCCCCACCAGTTCAGCGCGGGTACGCCCGGCGATCATCAGGGCGACGCTGCGGAACCACATGGCCGTGGCGTCCCAGGTCTGGGCGGCGCCGTAGAGCAAGGAACTGCCCAGGCCCGCCCGCCGCAGCTCCGTCACGGGCAATACGCCAATGGCGCCCAGGGACACGTCGCTCTCCGAGGCCGTGGGGGTCACGGTCACGGTGGCCGGCGTCTTCTCCGGGCCGCGCAGCACGTCAAAGCGCAGGGGCTTATCCTTGGACCCCTGAATCATGACCTGCAGGTCGTTCCAGTCCTGGATGGGCTGGCCGTTGATGGCCACCACCACGTCGCCCGGCTGGAAGCCGGCCCGGGCCGCCGGCATGCCCTCAATCAACTCCCCGATCTGCGCCGGGGAGGACTGGGGTACGGAGACGCCGTAGGCACCCGCCAGGATGGCAAAGAACAGAATGGCCAGAAGAAAGTTCATGGCCGGGCCGGCGGCCAGCACCACGGCGCGCGCCCACAGGGGCTGCCGGTTGAAGCCGCGAGGGCTGTCGTAGTCGGGCTCTTCCGGGTTCATGCCGGCCATCCGCGTAAAGCCGCCCAAGAACACAAAGAGGCGAATGGTGTACTCCGTCTCTCCGCGTTTGAAGGAAGCCAGCTTGGGTCCAAACAGGCCCAGGGCGAACTCGTCAACGCGAACGCCAACGGACTTGGCCGCGATAAAGTGGCCGAACTCATGGACCAGGATGAGTACGGCCAGGATCAACAGCGTCAGCAGTATCGCTGCGAAGCTCAATCAGGTCACCGTCCTAACAACTCTCTTGCCCGCAGCCGTGCCCAGGCGTCGGCCTGGAGCACCGGCTCCAGGGCTGTGGCGGGGACGGGGTCGTGTGCAGCCATTATACGTTCGATGGTGCGCGCAATGCCGAGAAAATCCAGCCCTCCGCCAAGGAAGGCCTCCACTGCCACTTCGTTGGCCGCGTTGACCACCGCCGGCATCGTTCCACCTATTCTAGCAGCCTGGGTGGCGTAGTTCAAGCAAGGGAACGCCCCCAGGTCGGGCTGTTCGAAAGTGAAGGCGCCCATGGCCACCAGGTCCAGACGCGGAAACGGGTTGGCCGGGCGCTCCGGATACGTGAGCGCGTACTGAATGGGCAGGCGCATGTCGGCGGGACCGATCTGCGCCAGCATGGAGCCATCCTGGAACTCCACCAGCGAGTGGATGGCGCTCTGCGGGTGAACCACCACGTCTATGTTGTCCACCGGCACATCAAACAGCCAGTGGGCCTCAATGACCTCCAGGCCCTTGTTCATCAGCGTGGCCGAATCCACGGTGACCTTGGGGCCCATGCTCCAGCGCGGATGGCGCAGGGCCTGCTCACGCGTGGCGCCGGCCAGCTGCTCACGCGTCCAGCCGCGGAAGGGTCCGCCGGAGGCGGTGATGATAAGCCGGCGCAGCGACCCCGCCGGCGCCCCCTGCAGGCACTGGAAGAGAGCACTGTGTTCCGAATCCACGGGCAGGAGGCGCACGCCGTGCGCCCGCGCCTCGCGGGTCACCAGGTCGCCCGCCGCCACCAGGGTCTCCTTGTTGGCCAGAGCGATGTCCTTGTCGGCGCGAATGGCGGCCAGGGTGGGCGGGAGCCCGGCGGCTCCCACCAGCGCCGTCAGCACCACCTCTCCCTCCGGCCAGGCGGCCAGACGCTCCAGGCCCTCGGGCCCGCTGAACACGGCCGGGGGGTCGCCACCGGTGAGCCCGGCGCCACCGGCGGGGCCGGCGCCACCGGCGTGCCATCCGCCGGCCAGCCGGCGCTGCAGCTCGGCCGCGGCCCGCGGTTGGGACACGGCCACAGCGGACGGGCGGAACTCGCGAACCTGCTGCTCCAGCAGGTCGAGATGCGCTCCGCCGGCCGCCAGACCCACCACCTGAAGCCGGTCCGGAAGCGCTCTGACCACGTCCAGGGCTTGCGTGCCAATGGAACCGGTAGAGCCAAGAATGACAACGCGCTTGCGGTTCATGCCGGGGTCTTGCCTCCGCGGGCGCCGGGCAGCGGCAGGAGGCCGGCGCCCACCATCGCCTTCATGGTGATCACAACCAGCGGGCCGTAGATGACGCCCAGGGGGCCGAAGATCTGCAGACCCACATAGAGCCCCACCAGTGTGGCCAGGGGATGAAGTCCAATGCGGTCGCCCAGGATCTTGGGCTCAAGGACGGTTCGGACGCCCGAGGTGGCGGCATAGGCCAGAAGGAGCTTGACTCCCAGGGCGGGTGACCCAAACACAAGCTGAAACAGCGCCCAGGGGATGAAGAGGACGGCGGGGCCCACCACCGGCAGCACGTCCAGCAGGGCCGCCAGAATGGCCAACAGGGCGGAATACTTGACGTCCATCAGGTTGAGGAAGATCAGCGTCAGCAGCCCGGTGATGGTCACCAGGGTGATCTCCGCCTTGACAAAGCCCACCGCTGACCCGAAGACCTGGAACTTGACGTCCGCGACCTGGCGCCGCCAGGGCTCGGGCAGGAGCGACAGCAGGAAGCGGGCCACTATTCGCTTGTCGCGGCTGAGGAAGAAGGTGGCCACCACGGTGATCAGGGCGGTGACGATGACGGCGGGAACGGCCGTCACAAAGCCCAGTACGCCGGTCAGCTTTGTTCCCTGCGTGTTGACAAACTCACTCAGCCGCCGGAGCCAATCGGTCAGGAACTGCTGCAGTTCGGGTCTTTCTGAGGCCGAGCGGGCCAACGCCTCGTAGCGGGCGATTCCCTCCTGAATGGTGCGGAGCGCCCACTGGTAGTAGGTTGGCCAGGAGTATGTCAGATCCGTCAGTTCATAGATGATGATGGTCACCAGACCGACCACCAG
Source organism: Bacillota bacterium (assembly GCA_050260815.1). Taxonomy (GTDB): domain Bacteria; phylum Bacillota; class Sulfobacillia; order JAMDAP01; family JAMDAP01; genus JAMDAP01. Next base: position 18,170 of record JBLNCQ010000104.1, on the reverse strand, counting down.
CAGAACCACGGTGGTGGTGGAGATGGTAACCACCAGCGCCGTGGCCAGTCCCCGCGGCAGGCGGAGCCAGCGCTCCACGGCGCCCACCCAGGGATCGATGAGCACGGCCAGGAAGACGGCCAGAGCGAACGGCAGAACGTAGGGCAGCAGGTAGGTGAACAGCAGGTAGCTGGCGGCCAGGAAGACGGCCATCCACAGCAAGGAGAACCAGAAGTGCCGTACCGGGTCGGTCACCAGACTCCCCCCTTCGAGGCCCACAGGGCCAGGACATAGTAGACCAGGGGTGCGCTCAGGAGGGTGCTGTCAAAGCGGTCCAGCAGTCCTCCGTGGCCCGGCAGCGCATTGCCTGAGTCCTTCATTCCAGCGTAGCGCTTAAGGGCGGATTCGGCCAGGTCCCCCACCTGGCCGACAACGGCCACGGCCAGACCCAGCCCCAGCCGCAGCCCGGCCGGGAGGCCCAGCGGGATGCCCACCAGCCAGGCGGCCAGCACGCCGCCCAGGAGGCCTCCCACGGCGCCTTCCACGCTCTTGTGGGGGCTGAGGGACGGCTTGAGCTTGTGCCGGCCCAGGAGGGTCCCTATAAAATACGCCATGCTGTCCGTAGCCCAGACGCCCGCGAAAACGAGAACGGCCCTCCAGAGCCCGTGGGGGCCGGACAGGCGCAGCAGAATCAGGTGGGCCAGGGTCCAGCCCACGTAGATGGAGCCGGCCAGCACCAGCAAGCCCCCGCCCGCGCTGCTGGCGGGGTAGGTCAGCACCAGCACGGCGAGACTTACCAGCACGATCAGGGTCAGAAGCAGGCCCGTAAAGGCGCCGCCCGGACCGGCGGTCCCGGCCTGCGCCCAGGCGGTCCCGGCCTGCACCCAGGCGGCCACAGGCCAGACCACGGCGACCAGGTAGCCCGCGGCGGCCAGGGCCGGAGCCACCGTTACGCCGGCGGAGCGCCAGAGGCCCAAGTACTCGGCGCAAATGGCCGCCGCCACCAGGCTCACCAGCAGGGCCCAGATGGGTCCCCCCAGGTACAGGGCCCCGAGCAGCACGAGGCCGAACACTACGGCTGTCACGACACGGGTGCGAAGCACGGAATCACCTCGACTTGATGCCGCCGAACCGCCTCTCTCTGGCGGCGTAGTCGGTCAGGGCCTGGTACAGGTGCTTCGGCCCGAAGTCCGGCCAGTAGGTTGGCGTCACCCAGAACTCGGAATAGGCCGCCTGCCAGAGAAGGAAGTTGCTCAGGCGGGCCTCGCCCCCGGTGCGAATGATCAGGTCCGGGTCAGGACCGCCGGCCGTGTACAGGTGTGCGGCGACCACATCCGGAGTGATCTCCTCGGGTGCCAGGCCGCCTGCCTTCACCCGTTCGGCAATGGCCCGGGCAGCGTCGGCAATCTCCCGGCGGCCGCCGTAGTTCAGGGCCAGGTTGACCTTAAGACCGGTGTTGTCCCGCGTCCGGGCCTCGGCCCGGGCGATTTCCTCGCGGTCGAAGGCGGGCAGTTCCTCCACCCGGCCAATGGCCCTGATGCGCACGCCGTTCTGGTGCAGCTCATCAATCTCGGCACGGAGGTACTCCACCAGCAACTGCATGAGTGCGTCCACCTCCTCCGGCGGACGCTTCCAGTTCTCGGTGGAGAAGGCATACAAGGTGAGCATCTCAATGCCCAGCCGGCTGCAGGTTTTGATGATGTCGCGCAGGGCTTCCACGCCGGCGCGGTGGCCGGCCACGCGGGGCAGCCCCCGTTCGGTGGCCCAGCGGCCGTTGCCGTCCATGATCACGGCGATGTGCCGGGGCAGCCGGGAGGTGTCCGGGATGGCCTTGTCCGTGCCTGCCGCGTCATCGGACATCTCCCGCGCAAACAGGGGCCCCAGCAGACGGGCCAGGGTGGTAATGCCGTTCACTGCGTACCTCCGTCTATGTTTCAAGAAAAGAGGCCGCGGAGGGGCCGATGGCCATCAAGCTCCTCGCGGCCGGTCAGGGGCCGTTCGCATCAGGGGGCTGGCCAGCAGCTCCGTCTGGCCGGGCCCCAGGTCACGCTGGCGGATGACCCGCCACCCATCCAATTCAGACGCGTCAGGCAGGGGTCCCGTTGCGGCGTCTGACCGGAAGGGCCGGGCTGTCAGCACCGTGACCTCCTTCACGCCGGCGGCGGCCAGAATGGCTCTGGCCTCACCCACGGGCAATGCCAACACCGAGGGGGGGCTCAAACCGACATGATCTCCTTTTCCTTAGCCTGCACGATGCTGTCGATTTCCTTGATGAACTGGTCGGTGAGCTTTTGGATGTCGGCCTCGCCGCGCCTGGCCTCGTCCTCGGTGATCTCCTTCTTCTTCTCCATGGCCTTGAGCCGCTCGTTGCCGTCGCGGCGCTCGTTGCGAATGGCCACGCGCTGCTCCTCCGCCTGCTTGTGCACCTGCTTGACCAGCTCCCGGCGGCGCTCCTCGGTGAGCTGCGGGATGGCCAGGCGGATCAGAGTGCCGTCGCTGGCAGGCGTGAGGCCCAGCTCCGACTTGAGGATGGCCTTCTCGATGGCGGGCGTGACGGATTTGTCCCAGGGCTGGATGGTCAGCAGCCGCGGCTCGGGCGCGGCAATGTTGGCCAGTTGGTTGACGGGAGTGGGTGTGCCGTAGTAGTCGACCATCACCCGGTCCAGCAGGGCCGGCGTGGCCCGTCCTGCCTTGAGCTGGGACAGCTCCTTGCGAAAGAGCTCGCTGGTCTTCTTCATCTTGTCCTCAACATGTTTAACCACGTCTTTGACCATTGCCCTCTCCCCCCACAACTGTGCCGATGTTCTCACCCAGGATGACCCGCTTGATGTTGCCGTAAACGTTCATGTCGAAGACAACGATGGGAATCCCATTGTCCATGCAGAGCGAGGCCGCGGTGGAGTCCATGACCTCCAGGCCCAGGTTGAGCACGTCCAGGTAGCCGATGCGCTCAAACCGGCTGGCTTCCGGATTGGTCCGCGGGTCACTGTCGTAGACGCCGTCCGTGCCCTGTTTGGCCATCAGGATGGCATCCGCTTCAATTTCAGCCGCCCGCAGGGCGGCGGTGGTGTCGGTGGTAAAGTAGGGGTTGCCCGTACCGGCCGCAAAAATCACCACCCGCCCCTTGTCCAGGTGGCGAATGGCCCGGCGGCGGATGTAGGGCTCAGCAATGGCCCGCATCTCAATGGCCGTTTGCACGCGAGTGGGAACTCCATGATGCTCAACGGCGTCCTGCAGGGCCAGAGCGTTCATGACGGTGGCCAGCATCCCCATGTAGTCTGCGGTGGCCCGGTCCATCCCCTTGGAGTACCCGGCCCGCCCGCGCCAGAGGTTGCCGCCGCCCACCACCACCGCTATGTCGACGCCCAGGTCCCGGATCTCGCGAATCTGACGGGCAATGGCGTCAACCACGTCCGGATCAATGCCGAACTTGTGGTCTCCAGCCAGGGCCTCTCCGGACAGCTTGAGCACGACTCGCTTGTAGACTGGCTCTGCCACGTGCATTCCTCCAAACGTATTCGCGCCGGTGAACCCAAATCCTGCCCTGGTTGGGGCAGGGGGCCGCGGCGGCCCCCGCTATGCCGAAAAGGGGAACACTTGCGTGTTCCCCGCTGCGTCCTTACTTGGCCATGCCGGCGACTTCGGCCGCGAAGTCGTCGGACCGCTTCTCCAGGCCCTCGCCCATCTCGTAGCGGACGAACCGTCGAACGGAAATCTTCTCGCCAATCTTGGCCACCAGTTCGTTGAGGATCCGCCCCAGGGTGGTGTCCTGGTCCTTGACGAAGGGCTGCTCCAGCAGGCAGACCTCCTTGTAGAACTTCTCCAGGCGGCCCTCCACCATCTTGTCCACAATGTGGGCGGGCTTGCCCTCGGCCGTGGCCTGGGCCTTCAGGATCTCCCGCTCGTGCTCCAGGACATCGGCCGGAACCTCTTCCTTGCTGACGTACTGGGGCTTCAGGGCCGCAATCTGCAAGGCCACATCATGCACAAAGGCACGGAAGTCCTCGTTGCGGGCCACAAAATCAGTCTCGCAGTTGACCTCCACCAGGACGCCCACGCGTCCGCCGCCGTGGATGTAGCTGTCCACAATGCCTTCCGAGGCCACGCGCCCCGCCTTCTTGGCGGCGGCGGCCAGGCCCTTCTCGCGCAGTAGGTCGACGGCCTTCTCCATGTCGCCGTTCGCCTGAGCCAGGGCCTTCTTGCAGTCCATCATGCCTGCGCCGGTCTTCTCGCGCAGTTCTTTGACCAGAGCGGCCGAAATCTCAGCCACGAAAACGCCTCCTCAACGGTGTGAGCGTAGATACAAAACGGTTGGGGCCTCTGGCCCCACCCGCACCGCTTACTGGGCCACTACCTGGACCCCTTGACGGCCTTCCAGAACCGCATCGGCAATCTTGCCGGTGAGGAGCTTGACGGCGCGGATGGCGTCGTCGTTGCCGGGAATGACCCAATCGATCTCATCGGGATCACAGTTGGTGTCAACGATGGCGACGATCGGGATCTTGAGCCGGCGCGCCTCCTGAACGGCAATGTGCTCCTTGCGCGGATCGATGACGAACAGAGCGCTCGGAAGCTCCTTCATGCCCTTGATGCCGCCCAGGAACTTCTCCAGCTTTTCCTTCTCGCCCATCAGCTTGGCGACTTCCTTCTTGGGAAGGCGGTCCAGCGTGCCGTCCTGTTCCATCTGCTCGAGCCGGGACAGGCGGTCAATGCGCTTGCGGATGGTCTCGAAGTTGGTCAGCATGCCGCCCAGCCAGCGCTGGTTGACGTAGTACATGCCGCAGCGTTCGGCCTCTTCCTTGACGGCATCCTGCGCCTGCTTCTTGGTGCCGACGAAGAGAATCTTGCCTCCGTCGAAGGCGAGCTGGCGAACGTTGTTGTAAGCCTGCTCCACCATCTTGACCGTCTTCTGCAGGTCGATGATATAGATGCCGTTGCGCTCAGTGAAGATATACTCCTTCATCTTGGGGTTCCAGCGCCGGGTCTGATGCCCGAAGTGGACGCCCGCTTCCAGGAGCTGCTTCATGGAGATTACGGACATGGGTGTTTCACCCCCTCCCCTGGTTTGACTCCCGTGCCGGTCCTTCTCCGGGTGCCGGCCGCGGGACCTCCCCGAACCGCATGGGCCGCTGGAATCCCCTGCAGGGGACACCGCCAGCTGGCCTTGGCCGGGTGTGGACTAGATAACCGCAATACAGTGTACCATTTGCTCCAGATACCGTCAAACGTGAATTTGTGTTTTTACCGCACGCGGATGGTGACGGGAATGGTGATCCAGTTCACCGGCGAGTAGGAAAACGTCCTGCCGTCCAGTTGCTGACGCAGCGAGGCTTTGACCATGGTCTGCGCCCGATCGCCGTACGCCGCCGCCATTGTGCGAACATCCAGGCCGTCGAGAGCGGCGGCCACGGACGACTGCACCACACCCTCCAGGCGGCTCTGGAACTGGCCCAGGATTTCCGGCGGCAGCGGCACCACCACGTCGGAGATGCGCACGGCTCCGCCGTCAATCTTGTTCTTCATCTGCGCCTTGATCTGTGCGGCGGCGTCCGCCTTGATCTGCTCCAGCACGGCCGGGAAATCCGCCTCAACCTGACGCGTCACCTGTGTGCGCACCGCCTGGGCCATCTCGTCGGCCGACAGCGTCACCTGCACGCCGCGCTGCGCCACCATGCCGGCGAGAGCCAGCATCAGGGTGACGGAGGCCAGAAGCCCCACGCCGATGCCCCACAAAAAGGCGCGGCCGGGGCGAATCACGTCCGCCCGGCGGCGCTCCAAACGGCTTCTCGCCACGTCCATCCCCTCCCTGGTTATCGCTCCATAGTATGGCAGCAATCGCCAGGGATATTCCTGAAACGGACAGACCCCGCCCAAGCGGGCGGGGCCGAACGGAACGGCTAGTGAAGGTTGCGGTTGAGCCCCAGGATAAGCTGCACCTCGCCGGTGGTGCGTCCGGTCTGCCGGGCGATTTCCGCCGGCCCCAGGCCGCGCTGGGCCAGGCTGAGCACGTCCTGATGGCGCGGCTCCGCTTTGGCTGCCGGCGAGGCAGCCCTGGCGGAGGACGGGACCGCCCTGACCGCGGGCGCGGCCGACGTGCGCGAGGAGGGCTTCCTGGCCGTGGAGCGGGCGGATCCCGCCGTCCCGGCAGCCCTGGTCGCGGTCGTAGGGGACTTGGAACCGGTCCCGGCGGACTTGGCGGAACGGCCGGACCTGCCGGCGCTGCTCCTGGCCCGGGTTGTCCGGGGCTTGTCCGCCGAAGGAACCGACGCGGCGGCGTCAACGGCCTGATTGGCCTGGGGAGCGGCGTTCCAGGCGGCCTGCTCCAGGCGGGCAGCCGCCACCGCGGCCGCTGCGGCCTGGATGGTCTCCTCGGACGGTCCCGCCGGAGCGACGGCCACGACAGGCGGTTCCGGTGCGAACACAGCCGGGGGCGCCTCTTCGCTCACGGGAGCCCCGGAGTCCCGCCCCTGCCGCAGGCTGGCGATGCGCTCGTCCGCCTCCCGCAGCAAGGCCTGCAGGTCCCGCTGCCGCTGACCCAGGTCATCCATGAGCTGCTCCGCGGCGGACACCAGCTCCTCCACCACGGTCTCAAACTCCTCACCCGCACGGGCGGCGGGTGCACGCCCGAGCCTGGGCAGACGGAGCCGGAAGCGCCGGCGGGCCTGCCAGAGCCAGACCACCCCGGCGCCGGCCAGGGCGGCCAGAAGGTACTTCCACAACATGCCATTTCCTCCTGCCACAGAACCCGTCCGTGCGGTCGGGCGGCTACGAGCCGCGGCCCCCCGTCAGGCCTTCAAATCCAGCTTCTGACCAGGTTCGCCGGGAAGGGCGCGGGGGGCCGCCGGTTCCTGCTCCTGCGCCTCCGCCTCCTGGTCCCGCGGGCGACCCTCGCCCTCCGCCTGCTGGCCAGCGGCGCCCTGCCCGCCCTCTTCGCCAATGCGGGAACCGCGGGTCTGCGGGGTCTGCTTCACCTGCCCCGCCTCACGCTCCACCTTCCCCGCCAGCTGGCTGGCAAACTGCTGTTGGGCGGCCTGGACGGACTCGTCCCGGGCCTGCTGCAGGCGGCCCGCTTCCTGGACCTTGGGGTAGAGCGTCTGCAGATCTACCGAGCGAATGGACATGAGGCCGCCCTCCTTTGCGGAGAAGGCCGGCTACAGCGCTGCCAGCACCACGTCGCCGGCCTCGTTCAGCACCAGCCGGGTATGGGTCAGGGTGTCGTAGACGAAGTACGAAGATCTGCCTATGGTTACCTTGACGCCGGGGTGAACGGTGTCCGTTACCCGCACCCGGCCGTTCTTGCGGGCCTCCAGTTCCTCCTCCAGCTTGAGCAGGCGCTGGGTGAGGGTCTCGCGCTCGCCCATCAAGTGGTAGGTGCTGCGCACCAGCTTCAGCAGGGCTTCCTTCTTCTCCGTGGGCAGGGGCTCGCCGCGCTGCTCCAGTTCCTTGAGCATGCGGGTGGCGGAGGTGGCCCGCTCCAGGGCCTGCTCCGTCTGCACCAGCGCCGCCTGCGTGGACCGCAGTTCATCGCGCAGGGCCGGGTTGGCGCCCACCTCAATCTCCGTGGCGGTGGCCAGGTTGGCTCCAATGACGGCAGCCGAGACCTCCTGGTCCGCCCGCACCGTGCCGCCCACAATCAGGCCCTTGCTGCCGGTAACGGACACCTTGCCGCCGGCGCTGACACGGCTGTGCATAATGGCGTCGGAGACCAGGACGTCGCCTCCCGCCTCCACCACCGCGTTCTCAATGTAGCGGGCCGAGACGTTGCCGTCTGCCTTGACGGTTCCCCGCCCCGCGCCCTGAATGCCGCTGCGGACGTGCACATGGCCGCCGGCGCGTAGGAAACCGGCATCCACATACCCGTGCACCTCAATGTCCTGCTCGGCCTCCACGGTGAAACCGGAGGTGACGTTGCCCCGCACGACCACGGTGCCGACAAAGTGCACGTCGCCCGTGGAGTAGTCCACGTTCCCCTTGATCTCGAAGACGGGCAGCACGTTCACCCGGTTTCCGTGGGTGACCACGTGGCCGGCCACAGAAGCGAAGAGGCGCAGGCCCTCCGGGTCGGCGTAGACGTTCTGGCCGCCGGGCAGGGGAATGTCCCGTCCCGGAGTGGGTTCCAGCACCCGTCCTTCCACGTTGACGCCCGGGGTGCCACGCGTGGCCGGGATCTTGGTGACCAGCAGCTGGTCCTTGGCCACGTTCTGCACCAGGTTGAGGCTGTGGAAGTCTACCTTCTCGTTCTCCATGATCAGGGGCAGGCCGGTGGGCCGGGGGTCCACGTGCCATTCCAGGCGGGCGTCCTCGCCCTTTTGCGGCGGCTTGCCCTCGGCTATCACCTGGGGCGTTCCCGGGAAGCGCACCGCCTCTTCAATGGCAACCTGAATCAGCCCCTCGGTGACGCCCGCTTTCTGCACGGCGGCCACGGCCTGTTCCAGCAGTTGCTGCGAGAACGGCAGTCCTTCCTCCGGAGCCGTGACCAGGAGGGTGGCCTCCATAGAGCCCGGTGCCAGGCTGACGCGGAACGGAGATGCCGGAGTTCCTTTCGCCGGTTCGCCTGCGATGGTCCTCACCCCCCTGATTCCCGATGCTGCCTGCGCTGCCATGCTGACCGGAACGCTGCCGGGCCTCTAGAGCACGCGCTCGCGACGACGGCTCAGGCTGCCGCGAAGCCGCAGGATGGCGCGGGTGTGCAGTTGGGAGACGCGTGAGGGCGATAGCCCCATGACCCGCGCCGCCTCGCGGGCGGTCAGGTCCTCGTAGTAGATCAGCGTGACGACCAGCCGCTCCTTCTCCGAGAGCCGGCCCAGGGCCTCGGCCAGGGCCGCCTGACGGTCCTGCCTGAGCACACTGGCCAGCGGGTCGTCCGCCGGGTCGCCTCCCGCCAGAGATTCGACAGAACCCTCCAGGCCATCCTCCCCACCGTGCCCCAGCCGGATCTGATCCAGGTAGACCAGCGACAGGCTGGCGGCCCGGCGTTCCCATTCGACTAATTCCGCCGGCTCCAGGCCCAGTTCGGCGGCCAGTTCCTCGTCCTCCGGGGAGCGACCCAGTCGTTCCTCCAGACGGGACGCCGCCTGCTCCAGGAGGCGCGCCTGCTGCCGCCAGGAGGCCGGAGCCGGATCCATGGAGCGCAGTCCGTCCAGGATGGCGCCGCGGATGCGGGTTACGGCGTAGCCGGCAAAGGGGACGCCGCGGTCCGGGTCGAAGCGCTCCACCGCCTCCAGCAGGCCGAGAGCGCCATAGCCCTCCAGGTCGGCCAGGGAGACGGAGCCGGGCACCACCAGGGCCATGCGCCCGGCAACGTGCTTGACCAGGTCCAGGTGCTGCTCCACCAGTTCGTCCCGAAGCTCACGGTTGCCGGCGCGGTATTGCCTCCACAGCTCAGCCGTGTCCACGGCAGGTTACTCCTCCATCGCGTCTTTGGTCAGGACCGGTGGTGACAGGGGCTCGAACAGGTCCGCCGGCGAGGCAGGCGGGAGCACCTGGTCCAGCCTGGCGCCGGCCGCCGGCTGCCGGGTGGCTGCCGGCAGCCCGGTGGTCGCCGGTTGCCCGATGGTCGCAGCCTGGGCGAGCGCGGCCGAAGCCTGCGGCTGACCGCCGGGGGCGGCCTGCGGCAGGGCTGCCTGACGCGGCGCCGTCGCCCCGCTGGACAAGAAGGCCCGCCAGAGGGTCTGCAGGACCCAACCGGAGAGCCCGAAAAAGACGAAAGCCATAAGGGCCCGCTGGCCTGAGCCGCGCAGTGAGGCGCCCCCCAGGAGGCTGGCCGCGGCCACCAGCGCCGCTGCCAGCAGCCCCAGCCAGAAGCCGCCGCCCATCTAGAGCAGCCCCCGACGGCGGCGGCGCACCTGCTCGCGGAAGATGAAGCCAACAATGGCGTCCCGGTCGCGGGACTCCGCCCCCACCCAGCGCACGGCCACCCAGTGGACCTCATGCCCGCGCCGGGCTTCGGAGCGAAGAACGCGCATGACCTCGGCGACCAACTGCAGACTCTCATTGGAGTCGGGAAGCCGCAGATGGACGTCGAGCTGGGCGCCGGAGACCAGGCGGATATCCGTCAGGATCTGCGCCCCGCCGGCTGAGATGTCCACCAGGGTGGCTTCCAGCGTGGGCCACATGGGCTGGGGGGCGCCGTCACCGGTGTCCTCAGGGCTGGCCAGGATGCCATAGCGGATGGGGATGTCCACCTCCATCCGGACGTCGGCCCGGCGCTGTACCTGCTCGACCTTTCCCTCGGGTTCCAGCACAATCACCGGGATGCGCCGCTCCGGGGCCACGGGCAGCGATTCGCGCACGGAGGTCTCCATGGTGCTTACACCGGCGCGCTTGCCGTCCGCCTTCAGGCGAACCCTGGCGCCGGGCGGCAACTGCAAGGCGCGGCGGCCCACCAGCGGCGCTGCCAGAACCACTCCGTCCCGGCCGACTTCTTCCACGCGGGTGGGGTAGGTGCCGCGATCTGCCCCGTCCAGCACCTCCAGAACCACTTTTTGGTTAATCAGAAACGGTACAGCCACGAGCTCACCCCCAGAACCGTCAGGCCCGCAGATTGCTGAAGAATCTGGCCAGCCGGTCGAAGAAGAGCCCGCTCCCGGCGCCGGCGTCACCGCCGTCCAGGGCAGCCGCCAGTTCCTTGATGGCCCGCGCCGCCGGCGTGCCCGGATAGGCCAGCAAGAACGGCTGCTGCTTCTTCACGGCACGGGTAACCGACCCGTCATAAGGAACGCTGCCAAGGCTGTCCACGTTGACGCCCAAAAAGCGCAGGGCGGCCATGGTCAGGCGGTTGATGGCCAGCTCCGACTCCTGGTCGTCCTCCACGGCGTTCATGACCAGCCGGATGTTGGCCGCCGGGTTCTGCCGGCTGATGACCTTAATGGTGGCGTAGGCGTCGGTCATGGCCGTGGGCTCGGCATTGCTGACAATGAGGATTTCGTCCGCCGCCAGCACAAAGCTCATTACCTGACGGGACAGGCCGGCGCCGGTGTCCAGCAGGACGTAGTCGGACTGGTTGGCCAGGACCTCCAGGCCACTGATGAACCGCTTCAGCTCGGTGTCGCCCACGTCCAGAAGCTCGTTCAGGCCGGAGCCGCCGGCAATCAGCTTGAGGCCCAGAGGACCGCGGTACACCACATCCTGGAGGCGCTTCTCGCCCCGCACCACATGGCCCAGGTGGTAGGTGGGGTTGGTCCCCAGGACCACGTCCACGTTGGCCAGGCCCAGGTCGGCGTCCAGCAGCAGCACATCGCGGCCCCGCTGGATCAGTCCCAGGGACAGGTTGACGGCGAAGTTGGTCTTGCCCACGCCGCCCTTGCCGCTGGTGATGGCCACCACCCGCGACCGGTGCTGCCCCGAGGGGCGGCTCTTCTGCTTGATCTCATTCTTCAGGCTTGATGCCATTTGCCGGAGCCGCTGTGCCTGATCCGACATCTCTTACTCCCCCAGGAGCCGAGCCGCGAGTTTTTCCGGCTGGCATAGCTCAATGTCATCCGGGACGTTCTGACCAGTTGTCACATAGGAGATGGGCCTGCCGATCTGAACCGCCAGGCTCAAGGCCAGGCCCGGGCCCATGCATTCGTCAAGCTTGGTCAGGAGCAGGTGGTCAAAGCCCACGCGTCCGAACTGGTCCGCCGCGTCGAAAGCTTCCTTGTGGCCGGTGGTGAGGGACAGAACCAGGTGAGTCTCGTCCGGGCGCGCCGCCGCCAGCAGGGAGGTCAGTTCCTCCATCTGGGCCGTGTTGCGGGGACTGCGTCCGGCCGTATCAATCAGCACCAGGTCGCGCTTGCTGTGCCGCCCCAGGGCGGCGCGCAGCTCCTGTTCGGAGAAGACCACGTCCACCGGAACGCCGATGATCTCGCCGTAGGTGCGGAGCTGGTCAACGGCCGCAATGCGGTAGGTGTCCGCCGTGACCAGGGCCACGTTCTTCTTCTGGCCCAGGGCGAACGCGGCCGCCAGCTTGGCCAGGGTTGTGGTCTTGCCCACGCCCGTAGGGCCCACCAGGGCCACAACGCGCCGGTCCTTGTCGCTGAGCTGAATGCCCTGCGGCTGGCCAAAGCGCTTCGTGATCAGGGCCATGACGGCGTCCCGCGCGGCCCGGCTGGAGGCGACCTCTTCGCCCAGCGACCCGGAGACCTCGGCCAGCAGGGACTCAGCCAGGGCACGCCCAACGCCGGAGTCCTCCAACTGTACCAACAAGGCCTGCAGCGGCTCGGACCACTTTCCGGACTGGCCGGGAGAGGGCAGGGGCCGCTGCATCAACTGCCGCATCATTTCCTTGACGGTGTTGATTTCGGACTGCAGTACCGACAGGTCAGGCTGGGGCGGAAGCGGCGCGGCGGCCGGCGAACTGGCGGCCTGGTGAAGCTGCGGCGGTACGGCCTGCGCCGGGGGCGCCGCGGCAGCGGGCGGGGCAGCAGCCGCCCTGGGCTGCGCCGCCGCTACCTGGCCCGTGGCCACGTGGTCATCGTCTGCGGCCGCCGTCACCTCCACCATGGTCTTGCCGAACAGCCCCCAAAAACCGCCAACCTGAATCTTTTGGGTATGCAGGATGATGGCGTCGCGGCCCAGGTCCTGGCGGACGCGGGCCATCGCCTCCTGCAAGTTGGCAGCCACGTAACGCTTTACCTTCACTCGAGGCTCACCATCCCCAAAGACTCAACCTGGCTGGCAGGGTCCAGCTCGTTGTAGGACAGAACCAGAAGCCGCGGCAGCGTTCGCTCCGTGAGGCGCTTGACGTAGGGCCGGACGGCGGGCGAGGTCAGCACGATGGGATCGTGCCCCTGCTCCACCGACCGGGCGGCCCAGGCCCGCAAGCTCTCCAGGAAGCGGCGCAGTGTGTCGGGGTCCAGGCCGGCCGCAGCCGCACCGCCGTCGCGCTGCAGCGAGGCGGCCAGACGCTGCTCCACTTCGGGATGCAGCGTGATCACGGGAACGCTCCCCTGGCCCACCAGGCCGAATTGACGGCAGAGCGAGCGAGCCATCGACTGGCGCACGTACTCCGTCAACGTGTCCGTGTCCCGGGTGGCCCGGGACGAGTCGGCCAGGGCCTCCAGGATGGTGACCAGATCCCGAATGGAGACGCCCTCCCGCAGGAGGTTCTGCAGGACCTTCTGCACCTCGCCCAGGCTCAGCAGGCCGGGCGTCAGCTCGTCCACCACCGCGGGGTTGCCGGCCTTGACGTGGTCCAAGAGGGCCTGGGTCTCCTGTCGGCCAAGGAGCTCGGACGCGTGGGTTTTGATCAGCTCGGTCAGGTGCGTGGCGATGACGGCGGCGGGCTCCACCACGGTGTAGCCGGCCAGCTCCGCCTGCTCCTTCTGGCTCTGGCTTACCCAGAGCGCCGGCAGGCCGAAGGCGGGCTCCCGGGTGGGCACGCCGGCGATTTCCTCGGCGGCAGAACCCGGATTCATCGCCAGATAATGGTCGGGGTATATTTCGCCCTGCGCCAGTTCTATTCCTCTTAGCTTGACAACGTACTGTGTCGGTTTCAGTTGAATGTTGTCGCGCACGCGGATGTAGGGGAGAACCAGCCCTAAATCCAGCGCAATCTGCCGGCGAATCAGGCCGACCCGGTCCATCAGGTCGCCGCCCTGGGCCGGATCGGCCAGCCCCAACAGGCCGTACCCCAGTTCGATCTCCAGGGGGTCCACGGTGAGCAGCGACATGACGTTCTCCGGCTTGCGAGAGGCCTCAGAGGAGGCTGCCGCCTGCTCGTCCGCCGCCCGCCGCTGGGCCTCGCGGGCCTTCTGCTCCTGGTCCTGGCGGAGCAGATAGCCGGCGCCGGCGGCCGTGCCGCCCAGAATCAGGAAAGGAACCGCCGGCAGGCCCGGGACCAGGGCAAAGGCTGCCAGAACACCGCCGGCCACATACAGAGCCCGCGGCTCAGCAAACAGCTGGCCGGTGAAGTCCTGCCCCAGGGGGGCGTCGCTGGAGGCGCGGGTGACCACAATGCCGGCCGCCGTGGAGATGAGCAGGGCGGGAATCTGGGTCACCAGGCCGTCGCCCACAGTCAGCAGCGAGAAGGTCTGCAGGGCGGTCATGGCGTCCAGGCCCTGCTGCAGCATGCCCACCACAAACCCGCCCACCAGGTTGACAATGAGGATGATGATGGCGGCAATGGCGTCGCCCTTGACGAACTTGGAGGCGCCGTCCATGGCTCCATAGAAGTCCGCCTCCCGCTGGATGGCCTGGCGGCGTACCCTGGCTTCAGCCTCGGTGATGGTGCCGGCATTGAGGTCGGCGTCAATGGCCATCTGCTTGCCGGGCATGGCGTCCAGGGTGAAGCGGGCGGACACCTCGGCCACACGTTCCGACCCGCGGGTGATGACCACGAACTGGATGATGACCAGAATGACGAAGACGATGAAGCCGACCACGGGGTTGCCGCCCACCACAAACTCGCCGAAGCCCTGGATGAGCGCGCCGCCCTCGCCGGTGAGCAGGATGAGGCGTGTGGCGGAGACATTCAGCGACAGGCGGAACAGCGTGATGATCAGCAGCAGCGGCGGAAAGATGGAGAACTCCAGCGGCTCCCGGATGTACATGGCGGTGAGGACGATGAGCAGGGAGAGCCCCAGGTTGACCACCTGCAGGAAGGCCAGCAGCCAGGCGGCCAGCGGGATGATCATCATGGCCACGGTGCCGATGACGCCCAGGGCGATCAGGACGTCGGAGTACTTCATCACGCGCGAGACCCATTGGACAAGGCTCGCGGACATCGGGGCCACCTCCCTGCGGACTGGATTCGGGATGCTCGGAGCCGGGGAACCCTGCTATCCCCCTTTCTTCCCCTTGAGCCGGTAAACAAAGGCCAGCACTTCGGCCACGGCCTGGTAGAGTTCGGCGGGGACGGGCTCCCCCACCTCCACGGCGCTGAACAGCGAGCGTGCCAGGGCCTTGTTTTCCACAATGGCCACGCCCGCCTCCCGGGCGATGTCCTTGATCTTTTGGGCCAGGTAGTCCTGGCCCTTGGCCACGACCACCGGGGCGGCCATGCGCCCGGATTCGTACTGGAGGGCCACGGCGAAGTGGGTGGGGTTGGTGACCACCACGTCCGCCTTCGGCACGTCCGCCAGCATGCGGCGCCGGGCCAGGGCCCGCTGGCGCTCTCTGATCTTGCCGCGGACCTGGGGATTGCCCTCCGTCTCCTTGAACTCCTGCTTGACCTCTTCTTTGGTCATCTTCAGCGACTGGGCGTAGTCCCAGCGCTGGAAGGCGAAATCCGCCGCCGCCACCAGCAGCAGCACCAGGGCGGCGCGGAGAAAGACCGTCATGGCCAGGCTTCCCAGCTTGCTCAGGGCCACCAGCAGGTCCATCTCCACCAGCGTGGGAAACATGGACCACTGCTGGCGGATGGCGGCGTACACCACCCAGCTCACCAGGCCCAGCTTGAGCAGGGACTTGGCGAACTCCACGGCCGCCCGGCGGGAGAAGAGCCGCTGCATCCCGGACAGGGGATTCAGGCGGTCAAAGTGCAGGGCCAGGGGCTCCAGGGTGAAGACGAAGCCCACCTGCGCCAGGTCTGCGGCCACCGCCACCACCACTCCGGCCAGGAGCACCCGCCACAGCATGCGGCCGCTGGCGCTCAGGACGGTCAGCGAGAGCTGCTGCACGCCCTCCACGGTCCAGTCGGCGGTGGGCAGGTGGCTGAAGGTGGAGACCGTGAGGTCGAGCAGAACGCGGTAGGCGCCGGGGGCGGCGTAGCGGAGGCTGAAGTAGCCCGCCAGCAGCACCAGGGCCGAGGTCAGCTCGGCGGAGCGCGACACCTGCCCGCGCTGCCGCGCCTGTTCGCGCCTTCGTGGGGAGGCCGGCTCCGTCCGTTCGGCGAAGCGCTGGAGCAGCACGGGCGGAACCTCCTTTCAGGGCGCAGCAAACACGGCGTGGGGCGCAGGGCGTGTTGCGCGGGACAGCGCACGAATCACGTCAGGGGTGAAGCGACTGAATCAGCTGCCCCAGGCTGCCGTAAAGCCCGTCCAGCACGCGGCTGAGTGTGGCCAGATACAGGGGCATGCCGGCCACCATGACCACCAGGCCGGCCACCAGCTTCAGCGGCAGGCCCACCATGAAGACGTTCATCTGGGGCATGGCCCTGGCCATCACGCCCAGGGCCACGCTGGTGACAAAGCCGGCCGCCAGCACCGGGGCGGCCAGCTTGACGGCGGTCAGGAAAACGCCGCCGGTCAGGGCCAGCACGGTGTCGCTGACGCTGGGGCGCAGGATAGCGCCGCCCACCGGCACCAGCACAAAGGACCGGGCCAGGGCGGCCAGAATCAGGTGGTGCCCGTTGGTGAGCAGCAGGACCATCAGCGACAGGGTGTACTGAAAGTTGCCCACCAGGGGCATCTGCTGGCCCGTCTGCGGGTCCATGACGCTGACGATGCTGAAGCCCAGCTCCGTGTCCAGTAGCTGGCCGCCCAACTGCACGGCGGCGAAGGTCAGGTTGACCGTCCAGCCGATGGCCAGGCCCACCGCCGCCTCGCGCAACGCCCAGGACATCCAGGGGATGAGGGTGGTGGGCAGGGCCGGCGGCGCCTGCACCACGGGCAGCAGTACCAGGGCCACCATCAGGCCGAACGCGGCCCGCCACTGCACGGGCACCTGCCGCGCGGCAAAGGGCGGCGCGGTGAAGAACACGCCCGAGGTCCGCACCGCCATCAGCAGGAACAGGTCAAACCGCGAGAAGACCAGTTGATAGAGGTCCATGCCGTCCCGTCACCGCACCAGCGTGGGCAGGCTGGTGAAAATGCGGCTGGTGAACTGCAGCATGACGGTCATCATCCACGGGCCGAAGATCAGGATGGCAAGCAGCACCGCCAGGATCTTGGGGACGAAGCTGAGCGTGGCCTCGTTGAGCTGGGTGGTGGCCTGAAAGATGCTGACCAGAAGGCCCACAATCAGCGACAGACCCAGCACGGGCGCCCCTACCAGCAGGGTGGTCACCAGTGCCTCCCGCCCCAGGGCCATCACGTACTCCTCTGTCACGTCGCCACCTCCTGCACTGCCTGTAGACGGCCCGCGGCGTTAGCGGAAGCTGAGCACCAGGGACCGCACGATGAGGTTCCAGCCGTCCACCATCACAAAGAGCAGGATCTTGAACGGCAAAGAGATCATCATGGGGGGAAGCATCATCATGCCCATGGACATGAGCGCGCTGGCCACCACCATGTCGATGACGATGAAAGGGATGAACACCGCAAAGCCGATTTGAAACGCGGTCTTCAGCTCACTGATGGCGAAGGCCGGGACCACCACCGACAGGGGCAGGTCCTGGGGCTGTGCGGGCACGGGCGTCTGGGAAAGGGAGACGAAGAGCTGCAGGTCCTTGTCCCGGGTCTGCTTGAGCATGAACTCCTTCAGCGGCACGGCGGCCCGGCTGGCCGCCTCCGTCTGGCTGATCTCGCCGGCCAGATACGGCTGCACGGCGTCAGCGTTCACGCGGTTCCAGGTCGGCATCATGATGAACAGGGTGAGAAACAGGGCCAGCCCCACCAGCACCTGGTTGGGCGGCATCTGCTGCGTGGCCAGGGCGTTGCGGACGAAGGAGAGCACCACAATGATGCGGGTGAACGAGGTCATGAGGATCAAGATGGCGGGCGCCAGGGTCAGGACGGTGAGCAGCAGCAGAATCTGCAGCGACCCCACCACGTCCCTGGGCTGGGAGGACTGGTCGAAGCCGATGTTGACCCGCGGCAGGGGCACGCCCTGGGCGGGCGGTGCCTGACCGCCAGGGCTGGCGGGTGCGGGCGTGGCCGGGGCAGGCGTGGCCGGAGCTGGCGTGGCCGCCAGGGCCGGGGCCGAAACCACAAGCACAGAAAGCATGGCCGCCATGGCCAGCGCAAGGATTTTTGACATCTTACCCTTCCGTCCCCGTCCGGTCCGCCAGCCGCCGCAGCCGCTCCACCTGCCGGCGCAGGGCGTCCTCCGGCGGCGGGGCGGCCCGGTCCTGGGGGTGCGGCGCGGCAGCCGCAGCGGGCTTCGGAACGGTCGCCGCGGCAGGTTCATGCTGCGCCTGCTCCAGCAGCTGCGCAAAGCTGCCGGGGACGGACCGCCCGCCGGATACCGCCAGGCGCCCCAGGCCGGCAAGCCGGCTCAGCAGCTCCTGCCCGTTCTGCCGGACCGCGGCCGGAGCCGGCTGCTCGGGCTGCCTGAGCAGGTCCGCCACCAGGTCCGGGTCATCCAGCGTGGCGACCGTGGCCACACCGCCC
>JBLNCQ010000103.1:0-5131 GCA_050260815.1 Bacillota bacterium | reverse complement strand
CTTGAAGACCACCAGCCCGCCCGCCTGGCCGATGGTGGCCTCGCCGGCGGGACCGGCCGGATAGGCCGCCAGGCGCAGGTTCATTGGCGAATCCCGCAGCTCGGGAGAGCGCTGCAGTTCGTCCAGGGCCCAACTGTCCCAGGCGGCAATGGCCACGTTCCGCCGGCCGGGCAGGGCGAAGGCCGCAAACAGTTCCGGCACCTGGTCCGTACCCACCCAGGGCGAACCCGCCTGGCGCCAGCCCAGGACGCGCTGCAGGGCAAAGGGGCCGGCGCCCTGGTCCAGCGTGTAGGCGGACCCGTTCGGCGACAGCGGCCGGGCGCCGTCGCCAAACAGGAAGGGCCACAGCTCGTAGGACCCTGCCCGCAGCGGAACGCCCAGGCCGGCCACCTGCGTCCCGTCGGCGCGCGCGTAGGTCAGGCGCCGCACATCGCTGGTGAACTCCTCATAGGTCCAGTGGCCCGAGGCGGGAGGCTGCACGCCGCGCTCCGCGAACAGGTTCAGGTTGAGGTACAGCGCCTGCACGGTGGTCCATATGGGAACCCCGTAAAGCCCTTTCCCATCCCGGAAAGCATCCAGGGCGAAGGGCCACGTGTCCTGGGCGGCCTCCTGGGGCAGGGCGGCGGTCACGTCCTCCAGGGCGCCCTTGGCCAGCCACGACGGGTTGGGCCGGGCCTGGGCCGAGACCGTGGCCAGGTCGGGAACCAGGTCGGCCCAGTCGGACCCGGACATGGCCTGGTCCAGTTGGGCGTTCAACTCGGGCCAGGTCATCTCGCGAATGCTGACGCGGACGCCGGGGTGGGTGCTCTCATAGGCCCGGGCCGCATCCTGGAGGAGCCTGAGCGCCCGCTCCGCCCCGGTGGCCTCGCCCGCGTTCAGGTTGCCGCCGGCGTCGGCGGTCCCCGGCGGAGCCGCCACCCAGACCGAAAGCTGGCCCTGGAAGGGCTTGTCCGTCTGGCGCGTGCACCCTGCCAGGGACGTGAGAATCAGGAGCGCGGCCAGCAGCAGCGCCCCGGGCCGAAGGGTCCGGCGACCCCGCGTTCTAGCGAGTTCAGGGCGTGACACTGGACCGCTCCCCTCTTCCCACCGCTTCTTCCGGAGTCAGAGCCCCTAACAGGGCGTATTGAACCCGCTGCTGCAGCCGGTCCATGTCCTCGACGCGCTTCCTGTCCGCGGGCAGCGGCACCATCTCCGGTACCAGCGTCAGCGCCTGGGTCAGAGCCACGTCCTCGGGAAAGGGGTTGCCGGCGGAGGCGCGCACCGGCAGGATGCCGGTGTTGCGGGCCTGCTCCTTCTGCGCCGGGGCGTCGGTCAGGAACAGGGCCAGGTCCAGGGCGGCTCTGGCTTTCAAGGCGTAGGGCTGGGCCCGCAGCAGGTAGGTGTGAACCACGCCGGTGGTGGCGCTCCGGCCTCCCACCGAGGGGAAGTGCGCCACGGCCACACGGGACTGGAACTGGCCCTGGCGCAGCAGGGGCAGGGACCAGGGGCCCCAGGGCGCCATGGCCACCGACGCTGCCGAGCCGGAAAAGGCCTGCCACAGGTCGTCCGGACCGCTCTGCGCCGACCCGGGCCAGAGGAGGCCGGGCTCGCGCGTCCAGGCGCCCAGCCGGGCGATGGCCTGGCGGATGGGTTCACGATCCGGCTGCAGGCTGCCCGTCGCCGGGTCCAGCAACGGTTCGCCCGCCGTCCACAGCGGCCAGAACTCGTGGAAGCCGGGCAGCACGTAGTAGCCCAGGCCGTAGACCTGGCGGTCGCCGGCCTTGCCGGAAAGGGCCCTGAGGGTCTTCTCGAACTCGTCCAGGGTCCAGCGGCCATCGGCCGGAGGCGTCACGCCGCGGACGGCAAAGGCGTCCAGGTTGAGCACCAGCAGGGAGGGCTCGGCGCCGGCGGGCAGGCCGTAGAGCGTGCCGTCTAGACGGGCCGCGTCCAGGGTGGCGGGGATAAAGTCCTTCTGCACGTCGGCCGGCAGCAGGGCATCCAGCGCCTGCAGCCTGCCGTCCGCCGCCCAATCCGGGCGGAACGGAGCCAGGGCCACGTCCGGGCCCTGGCCGGCCTTCCAGGCGTCGTCCAGCGCTCCCTCCAGCTCGGACTGGGGGTAGGTCTTGAACTCAACCTTCACGCCGGGGTGCTCCCGCTCGAAGGCGGCGACCCTGTCGCGGGTCCAGCGGGACGTGTCGCCGGCCACGGGCCAGCGGGGCGGCTCCCAGAGCACCAGCGTGCCCTGGAACGATTCAGGCCGGCTGCAGCCGGCCTGGGATGTCACCAGTGCGGCCGCCGTCAGGAGGGCGGCCAGGTATCGGTGGGGCTTGGTCAAGGGTGCAGACCTCCGCTCCGTCTAGGTTCCTCGTCTGGTTACCCTCTTCGACCCGGAGCGGGCCAATCCTGCCTGATTTCGCCACCGCGGCGGCGTTTTGCCGGAGGACGCGGTATGCCCGGCAGGGGGATTATGGGTTGCCGGCGAGGTCGGGCCTTCGGGATGGGACGCCTCGATGCCGACGTTCCGGCCCCGGCGCCGCATGGTCCGCGGTGCCCGCGCGCCACCGGCGGCGGCACGCAGCCGCGACACTTCAGCGGAACTGAGGAAGCGGTGCTGACCCAGCTTCAAGCCGTGCAGGTCCAGCGGGCCGAAGCGCACGCGCTTGAGGAAGGTCACAGGGTGCCCAACCGCCTCCAGCATGCGACGCACCTGCCGGTTTCGGCCCTCGTGGATGGTGATGCTGAGGGTGGCGCCGCGGTCCGTGCTCTTCAGGACCTTGACCTCGGCCGGAGCGGTGGGCCCATCCTCCAGGCGGATACCGCGGCGGAGCCGCGCCAGCGTCTCCGGCGTCGGCAGGCCGTCCACTTCCGCCACGTAGGTCTTGGGCACCTCCTGCCGGGGATGCAGCAGGGCGTTGGTTAGCCCGCCGTCGTTAGTGAGTAGCAGCAGGCCCTCCGTGTCCATGTCCAGCCGTCCCACGGGGTAGAGCCGCACCCCCACGTGGCCGATGAGTTCCAGGACCGTGCGCCGGCCCTCCGGGTCCTTGACGGTGCTGACGTAGCCGCGGGGTTTGTTGAGGATGACGTAGACCCGCTCCTCCGCGGGCCGCAGTACCCGCCCCCCCACCTCCACCCGGTCGCGCTCCGGGTCCACCTTGACGCCCAGCTGCGTGACCGGCTGACCGTTTACCAGCACCCGGCCCTCGCTGATCAGCTTCTCCGACGCCCGACGCGAGGCCACGCCGGCATCCGCCAGCAGCTTCTGCAACCGAACCAGCACCGGCTACTCCACCTCTACTGTAAGTTCAACTTCCACCGCGGAGCCCAGGGGAAGCTCCGCCACGCCCACGGCGGACCGGGCATGCTTTCCGGCCTCGCCAAAGACGGCCACCAGCAGGTCGGAAGCGCCGTTGATGACCTTGGGCTGGGCCTGAAAGCCGGGCGCGCTGGCCACGAAGCCCACCACCTTGACCACGCGGACGACGCGGTCCAGGCTGCCCAGGGCCTGCTTGAGCGCGGCCAGGGCGTTGAGGGCGCAGGTCTGCGCCAGGCGGTATCCCTCCTCTGGCGAAACGTCCGCTCCTACCTTGCCCGGGCTCTGCAGGACGCCGTCCACCGTGGGCAACTGACCGGACGTGAACCCCAGCGAGCCCGTCTGCACCACCGGAACATAGGAACCCGCCGGCGCCGCCGCCGCGGGCAGGGACAGCCCCAGTTCGGCCAGCCGGGTTTCAACGCGGGACATGGCCATCGCTCCTTTGCCGCAAAAATGCCTGTCCAAGCATTCTCTGCGGGCGCCGCCCATTCCTCCGCCGGGCGGCGGGCGGGCCGGGGCCGGTCCGCCTCGGGCGGGCGCTGCGGCCGCAGGCACGGCCGACCGTGCTTCACTTCGGAAAGAACAACGACGCGACCCAGATGGCGGCCAGAAAGCCGGCCAGGTCGGCCATCAGCCCCAGGGTCAGGGCGTAGCGTGTCTTGCGGATGCCCACCGACCCGAAGTAGACGGCCAGCACGTAAAAGGTGGTGTCCGTGCTCCCCTGCATGATAGACGCCAGACGGCCCACAAAGGAGTCGGGTCCCTGCACGCGCAGGATCTCGGCCAGCACGCCCAGCGACGCGCCGCCTGAGAGCGGGCGCGTCACCAGCAGAGGCACCACCTCCGGCGGAATGCCCAGCAGGGTGAGCCCGGGACGCAGGCCGGCCACCAGCAGGTCCATGGAGCCGGACACCTTGAAGAGGCCCAGTGCCACCAGGATGGCCAGCATGTAGGGCGCGATGCGCACCACCATGCGCAGGCCCTCCTCCGCCCCCTCGATGAAGGCCTCGTACACCTTGACGCCCCGCAGGTAGCCGTAGGCCGGAATGATCAGAACCAGGGCCGGAATGATCCAGCGCGACAGGTTCTCGACCATGCCCATCAGCGGCGGCCCCCTCTCCCCTGGCCCTGCAGACGGCGCCGGAAGTAGCGGTCCAGGGCCACTGCCGTGGCGGCGGCGACCACTGTGGCCACAAAGGTGGGGCCCACAATGTCGGCGGGGCTGGACGACCCGGCTGCCGCGCGCAGAGCCACCACCGTGGCGGGGATGAGGGTGACGCTGGACGTGTTCAAGGCCAGAAAGGTGCACATGGCGGGAGACGCGGTCTCCCTTTCCGGGTTCAGCTTCTGCAGCTCCTGCATGGCGTTCAGGCCCAGGGGCGTGGCGGCGTTGCCCAGGCCCAGGAAGTTGGCGCTGATGTTCAACAGGATGGCGCCGGCCGCCGGATGGTCCGCCGGGACGTCCGGGAAGAGGCGCATCACCAGGGGACGCAGCAGGCGGGCGAAGACCTGCATGAGGCCGGACTTGGCGGCAATGTTCATCATGCCCATCCAAAAGACCATAATGCCTGCGAGGCCCATGATCAGATTCGTGGCCGTGGCGGCCTGGTCGGTCAGAGACGTGGTGATGCGGTCGACCTGGCCGGTCGCCCCCGCCACCAGAACGCCGGATACAAACAGAAACAGCCAGATAAAATTGATCACCGCGTCGTCCTCCCCGGGCAGGCTCTGCCCTAAGGCTATTCGGAGGACGGACGCGGTAAAACGGTACGGGCTCCTGTTGCCGCTGGAGAGGGAGGCTGCCCGGGCCTGGGGGCACGCGCGCCTGGAGGGAAGTCG
>JBLNCQ010000102.1:0-27570 GCA_050260815.1 Bacillota bacterium | reverse complement strand
GGATGCAAGGCCACTGCGGATATAGCCACCACCTCGGTTTTTGGCGACGGCCGTCTCGAAAAACGCCTCATTACCCTCGATACCCCTTCCCTAAGCTTGATTCTGCAGCATTCTCCTAGGGCTGCAGAGAGCCAGGAGCGTTTCGCATCCTCGATCATCTGCAGGGCCTCTTCACGGGTGTCGCCCTCGGTCATGCAGCCGGGCAGCTCTTCGATCTTGGCGAAGAACCCGCCATTGGTGTAAGGCTTGAGCACCACCGTGTACGGCAGTGCCATGTAGTACTCCAGGTTCTTCTCCATGCTTATCCCTCCAGCTCATCTTTCATGAGTTCTAGTGCTTCTTTTACGCGGATGATGATCTCCTCGGTCATGCCGCTGCAGCTCCTATCGAGCCTGGCTACGGTGCGTGGCAAGTCGTCACGAACGCCTGGCACAGGAGCGTACCTATATGTCGATGTCGTATTGAGGTATGCCGGCCCCATATCGGAGGGGGAGTTCTTCATGCCTGCATCGCGTGGCGCCCTTGTTGCCCGGGCGGGGGTGATGGCAAGTCTTGCGGCCGTCTGCCAGTTGGCCGCGGGGTTCTTCCCGGGACCAGGCCACGTCCTGAGCGTCTTTGGCACCCTGCCCATCGCTCTGGTGGCCTACACGTCGCCGGTGGGCGGCCTGCTGTCGCTGCTGGCGGCATCGTCTGTGGTCTTCCTGCTGCAGCCCCTGGAGGCGCCCATCCTGCTCTTTGTCACCGGCCCCATCGGCCTGGTGTTGGGCTGGGCGGCCAACCGCTCCTGGCCCAGAGTGAGGGGAGTATTGCTGGCCACCGCCGCGCTGGCGGGCGGGATGATGCTGATCACCTACGGCCTGAGCATGCCGGCCTTCGGCGACGGACTCACCGTGGCCAGCCCGTGGATGATGCTGGCCATCTCCCTCGGCTTCGCCTTTGTCTACAACTGGCTTTGGGCCCTCTGCCTGCCGTGGCTGTTCCGACGGCTGTCTCCCAGGGGCATCAATGGTGCCGCAGGACGTCCATCAGCAGGGCCTTGAAGCGGGTCTTGTCCGCGCCCGTGCAGACCATGGCGTTGGCGGTGCGGCCGAACCGGTCCTCAACCCCGGCTCCGCCGATGGGAGCGATGACGGATGCGGCCCGGGTCAGCTCGCCCTGGGTCTCAATGTCCACGTGGCAGGGCTGCCATCCCCGCGCAATGCCAGGGCCCAGGGCCATGGCGCACATGATGGAGTCCGGGTGGGTGGTTCCGCTGATGCCCACGATCTTGTTGAAAGCGTAGGCAGAGCGGTTGATGGTCACAAAGAAGTCGGAGAGGTCCGTCCCCAGGGCCTGGATTTCGGCCAGGTCGCTGTCATCAAAGACAGCGTCGCGGACGCAGAGGCCCCAGTCGACCATGTAGATGGGGAACCCGGCGGCGAAGACAATCCGGGCCGCCTCCGGATCCACGTAGAAGTTGTACTCGGCCGCCGGCGTGATGTTGCCCGGCGCAAAGTAGGTGCCGCCCATGACGTAGAGCCGCTTGACCTTGAGGGCAATGCCGGGGTCCATGGTGACTGCCGCGGCAATGTTGGTCAGGGGGGCCTGGGCGATGACCGTCAGCTCGCCGGGGGCCTCGTTGATGCGCCGCACCAGTTCGTTGGCGGCATGCTCCTTCTCCGGGCGCTGTTTGGCCTTCGGGAAATGAGCACCGCCCATGCCGTCCTTGCCGTGGACGTAGTCGGCACTGATCCAGGGCCGGACCATGGGCTTGCTGACGCCCGCGTAGACCGGCACCTGGCCGGCGCGTCCGGTCCTCTCCACCGTGTACAGCGCGTTCTCCACTTCTTGCTCGAACGAGACGTTGCCCACGCAGACCGTGATGGCCTCCAGCCGGGCCTCCGGGTGGAGGAGGCCGATCAGCAGGGAAACGACGTCGTCCCCTGCCGTGTCCGTATCGATGATCATCCGGGTTGCCATAAGTTCCCTCCAAAGGATACAGGGTGCTTGCAGTCGAAGCCTTTATCAGCCGCTGGAGCTACCCCCGGCGCGATGTCACAGAGGCCAGGGAGGTCCAGGTGAACACGTCGTCCCGTTTTGCGCTTGTGCAGACGCCGAGGCTGATCCTTCGCGCACCCATTCCCGGCGACGCGGCGGACGTCTTTGCCATCCACGCTGACCCGGAGACGAACCGGCACAACCCATCGGGTCCAATGCAGAGTCTGGCGGAGGCTGAGGAGCGCGTCCGCGACTGGGTCCAGGACTGGGTGGAGCACGGTCTCGGGTACTGGTGCGTCTCCACGCTGACCGACCCGCAGGTCGTTGGGGTGAGCGGCGTTAGGGTCATGGAGTGGTCCGGGCGGCAGGTGCTGAACCTCTACTACCGCTACGCGCCCGTGGCCTGGGGCAAGGGCTATGCGGCGGAGGTCGCGAGGGAAGCCGTGCTGGCGGCAGGCGCCCACCTGCCGGAGTTGCCTGTGGTTGCCCGTATTCGCCCTACCAACGCGTCTTCCATGCGCGTGGCGGAGCGCGCAGGGCTTGTCCGTCAACCCGACCTGGACACGCCCGATCACGTCATTTACGCGATCAGGTGGTGACGGAATGCCCCGTCAGCCGCGCCAGCAGGCGACCAGGCTGAGCAGATAGTCCTCCAGACGCTGCTGGACGAGGGCCGGCGTCAGGTGGGTCAGGCCGAAGTCCAGCCATCCCCTGTAGACTTCCGGTGGCCCCGGCAGAAACTCCAGCATGGACAGCACATCCCAGTAGGGATGGTAATCAAAGCGCTGCCCCGCACGGGCCTGGTAATGCGCCAGGAAGGCGTTCGCCGTGTCGACGCCGGACACCAGCGCCAGGTTGAGCCGGCAGTGCCCCACATCGATGCCGGCGGGCCCCCGGCAGGCGTTCACCCAGTCGACGATGCCGCTCAGCCGGTCGTTCTCCCACAGCACGTTGACCGGGTGGTAGTCGCGATGGATGAAGACCGGGCGAACCGGCGGCGGCGGGCCCTGCGCCAGGCGGATGGCCTCGCTCCACAAGTCCGTCAGGCTTGACCACGCGGGCGGCTGAAGCCTGCGCACATCGTTGTAGATGCGGTAGGTCCAGGGAAAGGTGGTCGCCGCGACGCGATGGACCGCCACCAGGGCCTCCGCCATGCGGTCCAGCCAGGCATCCAGGTCCCGCGGCCGCAGGTCCACCGCACCGGGCACCTCGGTCATGAGTACTGCCGGGGTACGGCAGGACGCGCCGTCCTCGTCGAAGGCAATCAACTCTGGCGTGGGGACGGACACCTCGCCCGCCCTGCCGAGGCTTGCCGCCTCGTGGAGGGCGAGATCCGGCTCGTGGCGTAGCCATTCGTTGTCGGTAAACAGCCGGAGCACGACGCTGTAGGCCCGGTCCCGCCCCTCGATGCCGATGCGGTAGAGGGAGGAAGAGGTGGCGCCCGCCAGGGGCGTCACCCGGCTGATTTGCGACTCCGGTCCAACAGACTGCAGCACCCAGCGTGCCACGGCCTCGTCCAGGGTTGGCTGATGCAAGGATGTTCCTCCATGTCGTGCTGCCTACGACATTCCCCACACCGCTGAGGATTCCCTGCGGGCCGCGGCACAACTGGCCGCCGCCTGCCACTTGAGAGAGCAGGCTCAGGCTTGTGGAGGTCCGGCGGCGCCTGAAGCCTCGGCTGTCGACAGGGCCTGCGCCCCCGGTCCCATGCCGGCCGCGATGGCGCGGGCTACCGCGGCGGTGTTGCCCCAGTGGGACTCGTAGACAACAACTGCCTTCACGAACATCACCTTTCTCCCGAGGGCGGGTCCAGCCGCGATGCGGAGACCCGAACAACCGCGTCCCCAAAAGATGCAATTGTCGAACGGGAGGAGTCTGGGGGGGGAACGTGGAAGTCTCAAATCGTCAGAAGAGTGGTGGAATAATGCAAGGTAATGCGTTAGGAAAGTTAACTTACGAGGCCAGACCCCAGCTCCTGAAGGTGCTCAATCAGTCTGCTGTGCTGGAACTGATCCGCAGTTCCAGCCCCATCAGCCGTGCCGACGTGGCACGCGCCACGGGGCTCAGCCGCCCCACAGTGTCACAGGCCGTCAAGAACCTGATGGCGCTGGACCTGGTCCGCGAGGTGGGAGCGGGCGACGCGGCGGTGGGACGCAAGCCCGTGCTGCTGACTTTCAACGCCAACGCCGCCTACGTCATTGGCGTTGACCTGGGCGCCACCAAGACTCTTCTGGGCGTCACCAATTTGGAAGGAAAGATCCTTTCTGAGCGACGCTACGCCACCCCCGTTGAGGCCGGCCTGGAAGCCGTTGTATCTTCGCTCTTTGTCGCAGTAGAGGACCTCCTTATGCAGGCCGGCCTCAGCTTTTCTCAAGTCTGCGGCATTGGCGTCGGCGTATCCGGCGCCGTTGATGCCGATGGCACTGTCATTGACGGCTCCGGCCTGGGGGCAAGCCAGTGGCCGCTGCGCCGCATCCTGGAAGAACGCTTCCGTGTGCCCATCGTCGTTGACAATGACGTGAACACCCACCTGCGCGGCGAACAGTGGAAGGGCGCAGCCATCGGCCGCAGGGACGCGCTCTGCGTCAGCCTGGGTACGGGCGTTGGCGCCGCGCTGCTGATCGACGGGCACATCCACCGCGGCAGCCACCACGTGGCCGGCGAGGTGGGCACTACCCTGGCGGACCGGGGCCTCCTGCGCACCAACCACCACGGCGGCTACGGCCCCCTTGAGCGCGAGATGTCCGGTCCCGGGCTGGTCCGCCATGCCATCCAGCAGATGAACAGCGGCCGCGATTCGCTGCTGAGGGAGGCCTGGCAGCGCGGCGAACCCATCACCCCGCGCGAGATCTTCCAGGCGGCGCGACAGCAGGACCCGCTGGCGCTGGAGACCGTCCAGAGGCTGGCCGATGACCTGGCCCTGCTGCTCGGCAACACGTGCCTGGTGGTGGACCCTGAACTCATCGTCCTGACCGGTAGCCTGACGGCCGGCGCGGACGTTTTTCTGCCTACGGTTCTGGAGTACATGAACAACTTTGTGTTGACCATGCCGGAGGTGGTGGTGTCGAGTCTGGGAGCGAAGGCTGGTGTTCTGGGAGCAGTGGCAGGTGTCTTGTCCCTTGGGCAAAGTTCCATTTCCTTTCACGCTAACGAGAGCGTGATCATGATGGGAACCCGCGAGACCTAGGAGGAGAGGAAGGGGACGTAGCAGTGCGCAAGTCTCTTGCAGCAGTGGTCGTAGTTATGACGATGGCCGCCCTGGTGCTGTCTGCCTGCGGCAAGCAGCCGGCTCCCGGCGAGAACCCGGGCGGAACGCCGAACGCGGAGGCATCACAGCTGGTCGTGTTGATCCCGGCCCAGAATCCAACCATTGACCCCGCTTCCAACTACAACATCTCCGGCGAGGCCATCCTTCCGGCGGTCTACGAGACGCTGGTCACGCTGAGCCCCGAAGGCAAGATTGAACCGCAGTTGGCGACCAGTTGGGACGTCGGCGACGGCGGCAAGACCTACACGTTCCACCTGCGCACCGGAGTCAAGTTCCACGACGGCGAACCATTCAACGCGGCGGCCATGAAGGCCAGCATTGAGCGGTTCATGGCCATTGAGAAGGCGGCCGCCTACATTTTCAAGGGCCCTGTCGCCTCGATTGAAACGCCGGACGACAACACCATCGTGTTCCATCTGAAGGACGCCTACGGCGACTTCCTGATCTCCCTGACCTCGCCCTGGGCGGGCGGCGCCGTCAGCCCCAAGGCTGTCAAGGAGCATGAGGTGAACGGCGACCACGCCGAGGCCTGGATGAACACCCATGCGGTGGGCACGGGTCCCTACAAGGTGACCGAGTCCGTGGTGAACGAGTACACCATGCTCGAACGCAATCCCGACTGGTGGGGTTGGAAGGAAGTCAACAACTCCAAGCCGATTGAGAAGATCCTGGTCAAGACCGTGACCGAAGCGGCCACCCAGCGCTTGATGCTGGAGCAGGGTGAGGCGGACATCGCCTTCGGCATCAAGGTGGGCGATTACGACAGCCTGAAGAGCAACAAGGACCTCTCCGTGCAGCTTGTGACCACCGGCAACGCCCGCATGCTCACCTTCAACACCAAGCGGGCGCCGTTCAACAACCCGAAGGTTCGCCAGGCTCTGTCCTACGCCTTCCCCTATGACGATGCCGTGGCCTCCTACGGCGGCGGCGCCAAACGCATCATTGGCCAACTGCCTGAAGGCATGGCCGGCCACGATCCGTCCTTGCCCGTCTACACCACGGACCTGGAAAAGGCCAAGCAGCTTCTGAAGGAAGCTGGTGTGGCCGAAGGCCTGGAGGTGGACTACACCTGGGTGACCGGCGAGGAAGACGGCCGCAAGGTCGCCGAGCTGTGGCAGGCCAACCTGAAGCAGATTGGCGTTGACCTGAACATCCGCGAGATCTCGATCTCCACCTTTATCGACCAGATCAAGAGTCCGGAGACCGCGGCCGACGTGCAGGCCCACTACTGGGAGCCTGACTACGCCGACTTCATGGCGATTGACGGCATCATGTACGACAGCCGCTTCGCTGAACCGGCGGGCGCCAACTACGCCTTCTACTCCAACCCGCAGGTGGACGCGCTGCTGGATAAGATCAAGGTCGAGGCCGACCAGGCCAAGCGGAACGACATGATCAAGCAGGCCCAGACCATCATCCTTCAGGATGCGCCTGACGTATGGGTGGCCTACGTGCCGCTCCTGGTGGGCGTGCGGAAGAGCGTCCAGAACTACGTCTACCATCCATTCTTCGAGTGGAAGGTCAACTACGCACAGATCACCAAGTAAGGCCCTGGAACGGCCCGGCCTCCAAGCCGGGCCGTTCTAACCCAACAAGCAGGGAAGGTACGCCATGTTCAACTATGTAGTGCGGCGCCTGCTGTACTCGCTTGCGGGGTTGCTGGGTGTCGTGGTCATCACCTTCTTCCTGTCCCACATCCTGCCCGGCGACCCGGCGCAGCTGATGGCGGGAGGCACCCGGGCGCGGCCGGAGGTCGTGGCCCAGGTGCGGCAGGAGCTTGGCCTCGACCAGCCCGTAACAACACAGTTCGTACGATACGTCTCGGGCCTCTTCCACGGCGATCTGGGCTTCTCCATCCAGTCGCGGCGCCCCGTCAGTCAGGACCTGCGCCGCTACATGCCCGCCACTGTGGAGCTGGCTGTGGCTTCAATCGTCATCGTGGCGCTGCTGGGCGTGCCTCTGGGTGTCTGGGCTGCAGTGCGGCGTGACGGTCTGTTTGACCAGTTTGCCCGCGTGCTGTCGGTAGGCGGCGTCTCCATGCCGGTCTTCTGGTTCGCCCTGCTGGCACAGCTGGCTTTTTACCGCACCCTGCACTGGCTGCCCGTGGGGGGCCGGCTGTCGCTGTTTGCCACGCCGCCGCCCCACATCACGGGCATGTACCTGCTCGACGCCATCCTGGCTGGAAACTGGGCCACCGCCCAGGACGCTGCCGTGCACCTGGTGATGCCGGCCTTCGTCCTGGCCATGGGCTCCCTGGCGGTGGTGGTGCGGATGGTGCGCGGCAGCGTGCTGGAGGTCATGCGCCTGGACTATGTCCGGACGGCGCGGGCCAAGGGTCTGCCCAATTTGAAGGTCATCTTCAAGCACGTCCTGCGCAACGCGGTGATCCCAGTGATCACCGTTCTGGGCCTGCAGTTCGGCAGCCTGCTGAGCGGCGCCGTGCTGATTGAGGTGGTCTTCAACTGGCCCGGCATCGGGCTGTACGCCGTGCAGTCTGTGACGGCGCTGGACTATCAGCCCATTCTGGGCGTCACCATTCTGATCGGCTTGGTCTATGTGACCCTCAATCTGATCGTGGACGTTCTTTACGCACAGCTTGACCCGCGCATTCGCCTGAGTTAGGGGGAAATCCGGTGGAAGAGATGCAACAGGAGACTGGGCGCATTCCGGCGGGTGTACCCGAGTGGCGCAAGCGGCTGCGCGTTTTCCGTCGTCCCATGACGGCTGTGGGCCTGGCCATCATCGGCATTGTCGTGGCGCTGGCCTTGCTGGCGCCCGTGATTGCACCCTACGGGCCCCTGGATACCGACAAGGGCCACTTCCTGGAGGCGCCGTCCGCGGCGCACTGGCTCGGCACCGATGACTTGGGGCGCGACATGTTCACGCGCACCCTGTACGGAGCCCGCCTATCCCTGGTGAGCGCGGTGATCCTGGTGGCCATCGCCGCCGGCCTGGGCACCGTTCTGGGCGCCCTGGCCGGGTACATGGGCGGCTCGGTGGACGAGGTCATCATGCGCCTCACCGACATGTTCCTAGCCTTCCCCGGCCTCATTCTGGCCATGGCCATTGCCGCCAGCCTGGGACCCGGCCTTACCAACGCGCTGATTGCCCTGAGCTTGGTCTGGTGGCCGTGGTACGCCCGCCTGGTGCGCGGCCAGTTTCTGACCCTCCGCAGCGCGGACTACGTGGAGGCGGCCAGGGCCATGGGCGGATCCACCTGGCGCGTGATCTTCCGCGAAGCCCTGCCCAACGCCCTGCCGCCCATTCTGATCCAGACCACGCTGGATCTGGGCTACGCCATCCTGAATACTGCCGCCCTGTCGTTCATCGGCCTGGGCGCGCAGGCCCCACAGGCTGAGTTGGGGGCGCTGATCTCCTACGGGCGGTCCTATATCATGACCGCGTGGTGGTACAGCACCTTCCCCGGCCTGGCCATCTTCATCACCGTCCTGGGCATCAACCTGCTGGGCGACGGCGTGCGGGACTGGCTGGACCCGCGGGCGCGGCAGGCCTAGAAACCCGGACTCTGCAAATCGTCCGCCGCTGGCCGGCGGGCGAAGTTTTGGAGGTGTTCCTGTGAGATTCGGTCTGATTGGTGCCGGCTTCATCGCCCACGCCCACGCGTCGGCGTATCGCCAGGTGCCTGAACTGGAACTGGTGGCCGTCACGGACTTGTCGCAGGAGTCTGCGCGGTCCCTGGCCGCAGACTTTGGGGCCAGGGTTTGCGCCTCGGTCGACGAGCTGTTGGCCGACCCCGCCATTGAAGCTGTGGATATCTGCACGCCCACCTATGAGCACCGGCGGCTGGTCGAGAAGGCCGCGGCCGCCGGCAAGCACGTGCTGTGCGAGAAGCCCATGGCCCGCACCGTGGAGGACGCGGACGCCATGATCGCCGCCTGCCGCAAGGCGGGCGTGATGCTCATGGTCGGGCACGTGATGCGCTGGGAGGCCACCGCGGAGAGGGCGCGTCAGGTGGTGGAGAGCGGCGCTTTGGGCCCCATCCGCCTGGTGCGCATGACCCTGGGCGGCGCCACGCCCAACTGGGGGTATCAGAACTGGTTCGCCGACCCCAGCAAGAGCGGGGGGCCGTTCCTGGACCTGGTCATCCATGACTTTGACTGGCTGCTCTCCAACTTCGGCCCCGTGGAGCGGGTGACCGCCAAGTCGCTGACCGGCACCGTTGAGCGGGGCGACTACGGCTTGGTGTTGCTGCGCTTCAAGAACGGCATCATTGCCCACGTGGAGGCCATCTGGAACGCGCCCGACGGCTTCCCCTTCGAGGACCGCTACGAGATTGCCGGCCTGAAGGGCATCTATGAATACGGTGAGCACCGTCCGCCCATCGACGTCTGGGTTCAGGGGGAGGGCGGAGCCGGTGAGCACAACGCCGAGGCGCCCCTGAGCACCGACGCATTCGCCGAGGAGATCCGCCACTTCATCCACTGCTGCCAGACCGGCGAGACCCCGCGTGTCACGCCGGAACAGGCCCGGGAGGCCGTCCGCGCCGCCCTGGCCGCAGCCCAATCCGCCGCCACCGGTCAGCCGGTGGTGCTGTGAGGTGTCAGCCATGAGTAAGGTACGGGTCGGAATCATCAGTTTTGAGCACATGCACGCCTATTCCTACGCCGCTGCGCTGCAGCGGCACCCTGGCGCCGAACTGGTGGCCATTGCCGATCAGGACCCGCGGCGCGGGCTGGATGCGGCCTACCACTTCAAGACCCCCTACTTCAAGGATTATCAGTACCTGCTGAAGCAGGACCTGGACGGCGTGGTCATCTGCTCCGCCAACGCCCGGCACCGCGAGCACACCGAGGCCGCGGCCCAGGCCGGCAAGCACGTGCTGGTGGAGAAGCCCATCGCCACCAGCGTGGCCGACGGGCAGGCCATGATCGCCGCCTGCAGGAAGGCGGGCGTCATCCTGCAGATCGCCTTCGTGTCCCGGTTTGGGTCCGTCACCCGGCGCATCAAGAACCTGGTGGACAGCGGCAAGATCGGAAGGATCCGGGCCATGGTGGCCACCAACCACGGGCGCAACCCTGGCGGGTGGTTTGTGGACCCGGCACTGTCCGGCGGTGGCGCGGTCTTTGACCACACGGTCCACATGCTGGACCTGATGCGCTGGTACACCGGCCAGGAGCCGGTGGAGGTCTTCTGCGAGATGGACAAGCTGCCCGACGGCCCCGTCATCGACGAGTACGGTCTGGTCATGGTGACCTTCAGCGGCGGCGCCTTTGGCACCATTGACACGTCCTGGTGCCACCCCAGGACCTACCCCACCTGGGGCGACTCCTACATGCGCCTAGTCGGCGAAAGAGGCATCATGACCACGGACATGGAGAGTCAGGTCAGCCGGCTCTACACGGAGCAGGGCGGGTCGCTGGAGTACTGGGGCGATGACTACGACCAGGGGCTGATTGCGGAGTTTGTGTCTGCCATTGCCGAACGGCGACAGCCGCTGGTGACCGGCGAGGACGGCCTGGCCGCAACGGCCCTGGCCCTGGCAGCCTACGAGGCTTTCCGCACGGGGCGCCCTGTTCGGGTAAAGTGAGGCACGTGCCATGCTGATCAAGAACGCCTGGATCTACCACCCGGACCGGAACTTCCGGTTGGGCTGGCTGGAGGTGGAGGGGGGCCGCATCGCCGCCATCGGCGAGGGCACCCCCGGCCTCGCCTCGGGCCGTGCCGTTGACGCGGAAGAGATGTGGCTGGTACCCGGATTCGTTGACATTCACGTCCACGGCTACGGCGGATGGGACATGAACAGCGCCGACTCGGAGGACACCCACCGGATGGCCGCCCTGCTGGCGGAGCACGGCGTTACTTCCTGGCTCCCCACCGTGGCGGCGGATGAGGAGGAAGTCACCCTGCAGGGCCTGCGGGCCGTTGCCCGCGCCATCAAGCAGGGCATCGAGGCAGCGGAGCCGGTGGGCATCCACCTGGAGGGGCCGTTCCTCAACCCGGCGCGCAAGGGCGCATTTCGGCCCGAGGTGCTGCGTCAGCCCAGTATGCAGGACCTGGAGCGCTACTTCGACGAGGCGGACGGCCTGATCCGACGCCTGACCATTGCACCGGAACTCCCGGGGGCGCTGGAATTGGTCCGCTACTGCCGCAGTCGCGGCGCCGTGCCCATCATGGGGCACTCGGACGCCACTTATGAGCAGGCCCTGGAGGGCTTTCACGCCGGCATCGGCGGCGTGACCCACTGCTACAACGGCATTCGGCCCATCAACCACCGCGAGCCGGGGGCCATTGTGGCCGCGTTCCTGAACGGCGTCATTGCCGAGATGATCATGGATGGCATCCACGTGCACCCGGCGGCGGTGAAGATGGCCTTCCGGATGCTGGGGCCGGACGCCATGGCTTTCATCACCGACTCTGTCTCCGTGGCCGGGCTCCCTGACGGTGAGTATTCCATGCTGGGCGAGACCGTGGTGGTGAGGGGCCACGAGATTCGCACGCTGCAGGGCAACCTGGCGGGCAGCGCCCTGACCATGGACCGCGGTGTGCGAAATGCAATGAAGTTCCTGGACCTGCCCCTGGAGCGGGTTCTGCCCATGGCCACCTCCACCCCGCTGGTGGGCAGCGGCGCCGAGCACCGGAAGGGAAGCCTGGCTCCCGGGCGTGACGCCGACCTAGTGCTGCTGGACCGCGAGGCCGGCGTGGTTCGTACCATGGTGCGCGGCCGCTGGGTCTACGAGCGCAAGGGAGACCAGCGTGATTTCTAACCTTGGTTCATTGGGGCACTGGGTGGTCGGCCTTGATCTGGGCGGAACCTTTGTCAAGGGTGTGCTGGTCGATCCAGCGGGCCAGGTCCGCGGCGAGGTGCAGCGGAACACACCGGTGGCGGACGGTCCGACCCAGGTGGCCCGGGCCGTGGTGCAGGCCATCCAGGACCTGAAGGACCAGGCACCGGCCGGGGTCTCTCCGGACGCCGTCGGCCTGGCCTCGCCCGGGGCCATTGACGTGCGCAACGGCATTGTGGTGGACGCGTCCAACCTGGGACTGAAGAACGTGCCTCTGGTGAGGCTGGTTCAGGAACAGTGCGGCCTGCCCGTGTTCCTGGATCACGATGTCAGGACCGCCGCCTTTGGCGAACTGGTCCTGGGCAGCGCCGTGGGGCTTGGCCATGTGTTTTTTCTGACGCTGGGTACGGGCATTGGCGGGGCGGTCATCATGAACGGTCGCATCTATACCGGTTCGCACGAACTGGCGGGCGAGATTGGCCACATGGTGCTGGATCCGGAGGGAGACCTCTGCGCCTGCGGCAAGCGGGGCTGCCTGGAGACCTATGCGTCGGCATCGTGGGTGGTGCGAAGGGTCAGGGAGCTGGGCGGCTTTGGTCCGGAACTGGATGGCGAGCGCGTGGCCACGCTGGTGGAGCAGGGCGATCCGGTGGCAACGGCTGTCTGGCAGCGGGCGGCTTCCGCCCTGGGTCTTGCTTTGGCCAACTACACCGTGCTGTTTGACCCGGACAGGATCATCCTGGGCGGCGGGCTGTCCGAGGCGGGAGAACTCCTGCTGGAGCCTGTCCGCCAGGCCATGAGGCGGCATCTGGATCCGTGCTACTCGGTGTCCCTGACCCGCGGGGCTCTGGGTGCGGCTGCAGGGCGCCTGGGCGCCGCCGTCATGGCCCAGCGGCGCCTGACTGCGGACGCGGTGTCCGCCTGACCGCCGACCGGCGGAACGCAAGAAGGAGTCTGGAGTATGGCTTCGTTCTGGAAGGGCCGGGGCGGCGGCCTGGCCTCCATTGTCATTGCCACGACGCTCTGGGGCGCCGTGTATCCGTTGAGCAAATGGACTGTTCTGTACCTGCTTCCCTGGACTGTGACCCTCTGGCGCGAACTGGTGGCCATTGCCTTCCTGGTGCCCGTCATGGCTTTCGGCCGGCAGTGGCGCGTCGCTCGGCGGGACTGGGGTTGGCTGGCCCTGGCCGCCCTCCTGGGCCACGTGATCTCCTACGGCACTCTCTTTGGCGGCAGCGTGCTGACCGACTCAACGCACACGTCGCTGCTGGCCGCCCTGTCCCCCCTGGTCATGGTCATCCTGAACTGGCTGGTGTTTCGCGAGCCGCTGCTGCCTCTTCAGTGGACGGCGCTGGCCGTGGGCACCGCCGGACTGCTGCTGGTGGTGGGGCCGCTGAACACCGCACTGTCGCCGCGGGTGGTCTGGGGCGATCTGCTGGTTGCCGCCTACTCCGTGGCCTATGCCGGCTACTCCGTCGTGGCGCGTCTCCTGACGCAGCGTTATCCGTCCTTGGCCGTCACGGCCTGGTCCACGGTCCTGGGCGGGGGCATGGTTGCGCCGCTGGCCCTGGTCAGCGACGGGGCGCGGGCCCTGCAGCCCGCCGCCCTCACCTGGCCCGCCCTGGCCTACCTGGGCATTGCCGCCGGCGGCGTCGGCGCGGCGCTCTGGGTCAAGGGGATCAACCAGGTGGACGGCGGCACGTCATCCGTTCTCTATTTCATCCAGGTGCCCATTGGCGTGCTGGGCGGCTGGCTCTTCCTAGGCGAGAAGCTTGGGCCTCTGACGCTGGTGGGCGGCGCCATGATTGTGGCCGCCGGCGTGCTGACCAGCATCCGGGGAAGTCAACCCGCAGCCGCGTCATCTCTCCCGGCAAGCGCGAACAACACGGCCGTCGCCTTAGACGGCAAGGGAGGCTAGCACGTGGACAGACTTCTGGAGGTTAAGGACCTGCAGGTGCGCTTCCGCACCGAAGACGGTCTGGCGTCCGCCGTGGACGGCGTGAGCTTTGAACTGAAAAAGGGCGAGACGCTGGGCGTTGTAGGTGAGTCCGGCTGTGGCAAGAGCGTCACCGCGCTCTCCGTCATGCGCCTGATCCCCATGCCCCCGGGCCAAATTGGCCGCGGCCAGATTCTCCTGGAGGGCGAGAACTTGCTTACCAAGCCGGAGGCCGAAATGCGCCGCATCCGGGGGAACGAGGTCTCCATGATCTTTCAGGAGCCCATGACCTCACTCAACCCGGTCTTCACGGTTGGGGACCAGATTGCCGAGGCCATTCAGCAGCACCAGGGGCTCTCGCGCCAGACAGCCCTGGCGCAGGCCACCGAAGACCTGCGGCTGGTGGGCATCCCCCTGCCGGAGCGGCGCATCCACGAATACCCGCACCAGCTCTCCGGCGGCATGCGTCAGCGGGTCATGATTGCCATGGCGCTGTCCTGCCGCCCCAAGCTGCTGATTGCGGATGAGCCCACCACGGCGCTGGACGTGACCATTCAGGCGCAGATCCTGGAGCTGATGAAGAAGCTCCGGCAGGAGCTGGGCATGGCCATCATGATGATCACCCATGACCTGGGCGTGGTGGCGGAGATGTGCGAGCGCGTCATCGTTATGTACGCCGGCAAGGTGGTGGAGGAGGCGCCAGTGGACGACCTGTTCCGGCACCCGCTGCATCCCTACACCGTGGGGCTCTTGCGATCCATTCCCCGGCTTGACGCCGACGGCCAGACGGACGGGTCCGGCCGGAAGCGCCGCCAGAGGCTGCATGTGGTCAGCGGTGTGGTGCCCAAACCGCTGAACATGCCGGCGGGGTGCCGGTTCCACCCGCGGTGTCCCCTGGCCACGGAGGCCTGCCGCACGTCTGAACCGGCCCTGATTGACGCGGCGGGGGGCCACCGGGTGGCCTGCTGGAGGAGCGACGAGGCAACGCAGGAGGGGGTGGCATCATGACGGTTCAGCAGATGGTTGACGCGCCCCGGGCGGCAGGCGAACGGCAGGATGCCAGGACTCCCCTGCTGGAGATCCGTAATCTCAGGAAGTACTATCCCATTACCAGGGGCGTCTTTCAGCGCACCATCGGCCACGTTAAGGCGGTGGACGGGGTAAGCTTCACGGTTAACCGCGGCGAGACCTTCGGCCTGGTGGGGGAGTCAGGCTGCGGCAAGACCACCACGGGCAAGGTGCTGCTCCGCCTGCAGGAGCCGACCTCCGGCGAAGTGCTCTTTGAGGGGCGCAACATTCTGGCCCTGAAGGGCGAGGAAATGCGACGCCTGCGGCGGGAGATGCAGATCATCTACCAGGACCCGTACTCGTCCCTCAACCCCCGCATGACCGTGAAGGAGATCGTGGGCGCGCCCCTTGCCATCCATGGCGTCTCCAAAGGCGCCGAGCGAGAAAAGTGGGTGCGGCAACTGCTTGATGTGGTCGGACTCTCGGCCGAGCACATGAACCGCTACCCCCACGAGTTCTCCGGCGGACAGCGCCAGCGCATCGGCGTGGCCCGAGCGCTGGCCCTGAACCCCAAGCTCATCGTCTGCGACGAGCCGGTCTCGGCCCTGGACGTGTCCATTCAGTCGCAGATCCTCAACCTGCTGGTGGACCTGCAGGAGGAGTACGGCCTGGCTTACATCTTTATCGCCCACGGCCTGGCGGCCGTGAAATACATCTCCGACCGCGTGGGCGTGATGTACCTGGGCAAGCTGGTGGAGCTGGCGGGCGCCGACGAGCTGTACGCCAACCCGCAGCACCCGTACACGCGGGCCCTGATGTCCTCCATTCCTATCCCCGACCCCAGCCTGCGGCGGGAGCGCATCGTCCTGGAGGGAGATGTTCCCAGCCCCGTGGACCCGCCGGCGGGGTGCCGGTTCCACACCCGCTGCTCGCACGCTTCGGATCGCTGTTCGCAGGAGGAGCCGCAGTTCGTGAACATTGGCGGGGGCCACTGGGTGGCCTGCCACCGGGCGGCGGCGGGTTGACTGATTCACTGGTGGAATCCCATCGGCAGTCCGAGAGGACTGGCGCTTTTCACACAGAAGCCTCCTTTTGCAGAGCTCACTCATGGTCAGAGTACTGGAGGCCGACTGGATGGCACGGTACACAGCCGACACGGACGTGGATGACCTGCTGAACCGATTACTTCCTGAGACACAGGCTCTTCTGGGTGACCGTTTTGTGGGCATGTACCTGCATGGCTCTCTGGCCTTGGGAGATTTCGATCCTGACCGCAGCGACATTGACTTCGTCGTCGTCACGGACGGGGACCCGCCCCCGGCCTGTGTCGCTGGCCTGGAGCAGATGCACGCCAGCATTGCCCTCAGCGACTTGAAGTGGCGGACGAATTACGAGGGGTCGTACATCCCGCGACAGTACGTTCGACGTCACGATCTGGAGCATTCGATGCACCCGGCGGTTCGCGTGGACGGCAGTTTCGGCATCGACCGGCACGGCGCTGAATGGATTATCCAGCGTCACGTCACGCGCGAGAAAGGGTTAACCCTGGCCGGCCCGGACCCGAAGACCCTGATTGACCCCGTCTCGCCGAACGAGTTGCGGCAAGCGGTGAAGGGGCTTCTCCTCGAATGGTGGGCGCCCCAGGTGCAGGACCCTCAACGCCTTCAAAGCAGCGAGTATCAGGCGTACGCGGTGCTGACCATGTGCCGTGCCCATTACACGTTGGAGCACGGTACCGTTGTCTCGAAACCGGTTGCCGCCCGCTGGGCGATGAACGCGCCGGTCGTCGGCCAGTGGGCCCCCCTGATTGAGCAGGCCCTGGCCTGGCGGCACGGGGCGCAGCTCGACCAGATGGAAGAAGTCTTGAGGCTCATCCGGCAGACCATTCGTGCGGCCGGGCTCAGCCATTCCCCCTGACCGGGATGTTCCGATAATGGCCTCAGCTTTACGGCTCGCAGGTGGCCTCTCCGTCCGACATAAACCCCGCCGGGTCTCCGGCGGGGTCTTCTTCTGGGATCAGCGGGACTCAAGCCGATCCGTGCAAGCTTGCAGGAGCACACCGCGCCAAGACCTGCACCGGCAATTACCGCGTATTTAGGAGGATTACGAGGCCGCAGCCCTAATCTTTCACAGTGGAATCCCCGGTCATCTAGTGCAGTGCAGCAGGGGCACTTGCCTACGACAGCTCGGTCCGCCCCATCCAGTCGGTGGGGGACTGGGGGCGGGATTCACACTCGGCGGCAAAGGGAGGTGACATAAGGATGCGAGTCCTGTTCGCCTGCGTCTTGGGGGCATCCACAAGCATGATCGCCAAGCGGGTGGAGACCGCAGCCCAAGGACGAGGATTGGACATGGAGATCATGGTGCGGGCGGCGCACGAGCTTTCCACGGTCGACCTTGGCAGCTACGATGCGGTGGTCCTCGGGCCGCAGGTTTCCTACCTGCGAGGACCCTTGCAGCAGCAGATTGGCCAGGCGAAGTCGGTCCTGGTGATTCCGCCGCAGAAATACGGGCTTGGAGATGGACAGCAGATCCTGGACCTCATTCTTCAAGGCAGTTAGGCACGAATTGCATCTGGGCCTGTGAATCACAGATCATCCGGAGGTGTGCTACTTGGCCAAGTCCTGGGAGTGGGTGCTGGAGAATCGAATCATGCCGCCGCTCGTCAAGGCTGCTCAACAGCGGCATATGCGTGCCATCCGCGACGGTTTCTTTGCACTGCTGCCGGTAATCAT
Organism: Bacillota bacterium; assembly: GCA_050260815.1. Classification (GTDB taxonomy): domain Bacteria; phylum Bacillota; class Sulfobacillia; order JAMDAP01; family JAMDAP01; genus JAMDAP01. Next base: position 9,903 of record JBLNCQ010000102.1, on the reverse strand, counting down.
CTCAGGTGCTCTGTTCCTCCTGATCGCGTACCCTCCCGTGAAGGCGCTCGACGCCATGGTTGCACCCGTCAGGAGTAAGCTGCTCATTCCGACCAGCCTCACCTTTGACATGCTGGCTCTGTACGTGAGCTTCTTCATCGGTTTCAACCTAGCCCGGACATATGACCTGAACCCGATCACGGGCGGCATCGTTGCCCTCCTGTCATTCCTGGCGTCGGTTGGGACGAAAAGCGTCGACGGAGTCGGGACCGTGCTGCCGCTGGACTACCTGGGCGGCAGGGGCATCTTCGGTGCAGTCCTGCTTTCGCTTCTGGCCGTCGAAGTCATCCGCCTGATGAAGAAGTACGGGCTAACGTTCCGGTTCCCCGACAGCGTCCCGCCCTACGTCGCCGAGGGGTTTAACGCCCTACTGCCCGCGATGCTCATGGTCACGGTGGTCACTCTCCTGACCACCTGGATCGGCTTCAATCCCCACGCCTTACTCGGGAAGGTCCTGGCGCCGTTGGTTGTCGCCGGCGATTCACTGTGGGTTGTGCTCATCACGACCATCCTCTGGGGGCTTCTGGTGGGTGTCGGCATCCACGCCGCGTCTGTCATCTACGGCGTCATGGCGCCGATCTGGCTGACGGCTATCGCCCAGAACATCGATGCGGTCAAGGCTGGCGCCCACATCGTGCCGCACATCGTCAACGAGCCCTTCTTCTTCAACTTCGTGTTCCTGGGCGGCGCCGGGTCGACTCTACCGCTGGTCCTGCTGCTGCTTCGGTCTCGGTCCAAGCAGTTCCAGACAATTGCCAAGGTGGCTCTGGTGCCCAACATCTTCAACATCAACGAGCCCATTGAGTTTGGTCTGCCGATCGTGATGAACCCGCTCATGATCATCCCGTTTACGCTCGCCCCCGTGGCCGACGCCCTGCTGGCCTACTTCGCCATGTACTTCAACCTGGTACCCCGCCCCTACCTCGTAATGCCCTGGACGATGCCGCCGGTGCTGGGCGCATACCTGTCTACAGGCGGGAGTCTATCGGCGGCCCTACTGGCAGTGGTTGGCTTGGTCGTGGCCGGCGCCATCTACTATCCGTTCATCAAGATGGCGGAGCGCAAGGCTTCCGACTTCGCCGACCAGGGCGATGCCTCCGCTGCGGCTTGACCCATAACGGTCAGGCCCCGGTCCGTGGTTCTGCGATCAGTGCAAACGGGGGGCGGCCACCCGCCCCCCGCACTGCTTATCCCGGTCAAGTGTACCGAATCGAGGAGGTGCCCGATCAATGAGCCAGTTTTCCTGGATCTCTCCTATTAAGATCGTGTTCGGACCCGGGGCTGTCGCAGCTCTGGGTAAGGAGGCGCAGGCATTTGGCAGCCGGGTTGCTGTCGTCACGGGCAAGTCCGGCACGGCCCGTCTGGCCAAGGAGAAGGTGGCCCCGGTCCTTCAGGGCCACGTCGACATGATCCATGGCGTGAACCCCGAGCCGGCTGTGGAGGACGTGCTGACGCTGAAGGCCAACCTGGAGCGGCTTCAGCCGGACGTCGTCATTGCCGTGGGCGGCGGGAGCGTCGTTGACGTCACCAAGCTGGCCTCGTCGCTGGTGGGCAACCCGGGGACGATCTACGACTACTTATTGAGCGGTGCCCAGCTTCAGCGCCCCGGAATCCCGGTGATTGCCGTGCCCACCACCGCAGGGGCCGGCAGCGAGGCGGACTGCACCTCGATGATCCGGATTCCCGAGCGCAACCTGAAGCGGCCGGTCTCCCAGCCGCTCAACGGGGCCAAGGTCGCCGTCGTCGATCCGGAGTTGACGCTGGGCCTGCCGCCGTACCAGACCGCCATCTCCGGCGCGGACGCTCTCACCCACGCGCTGGAGTGCTATACCTCGGCGGACTACAGCCCCATGAGCCAGTCCCTGGCCTGGATGGCGTTGACAAGCATCTACGGCAACTACGAGGAAGCCGTTGTCCACGGTGATAACCTGCAGGCTCGCACGGAGGTCATGCTGGGCAGTGTCACGGCCGGCGTTGCCATGCTCAACAAGGGTTTGGGTGTGGTGCACGCCGTCGCCCACGCTCTGGCCGGGCACTACACCATCTCGCACGGGCATCTGTGTGGCGCCCTGCTGCCCCATGCCATCCGGCTCAATGCGGAAACGGCGCCGCAAGGGTACGCCGAAGTGGCGCGCCTGGTGGGCGGCGGCAGCGTCCCCGCCGATGACCGGGCAGCTGCCAACTGGCTGGCTGACTACACCGCGGCGATGTTCCTCCGGTGTGGCGTGGAGCCCAAGGTCCATGTAGCGACGCGCCTGGAGGCGATGCCCTGGGACACCATCCTGGACGCTCTCAAGTACAGCAAGTCCCTGGCCTTGAACGCCCGACCCGTGAACGTCACGCAGTGTCGGGAACTGCTGGAGCGCGTTCTCCTTTCCGATGCGGCCGATCCTGGTGCTGCAGGCAGAATGGCGGGTTGAGCCTTGACTGAGAGTGCGTCCCCTGGTTTCATGGACCCCGGCTTCGAACTGAACCTGACGATGGACGTGCAGGAGCAGATCGAACGCGTCCTCGCGCAGGCGCCCACGGTGGGAGTGGAGGGGCTGCTGGTGGGCGTTCCGCCGGCCCCTCCCGCCCAGATGATGAAGGCCTGCGAAGCCATCGCCCGCCTGTCCGCAAAAATGGCGCAGCGGCCGCGGATTGTAGGTATTCGCCTGCGCGGTCCCTTCTTGAACGGCCTGTACGTCAGCGAACAGGAACTGCCGTACGTGCGCCGGCCGGACGCCGGGCTGGTGGAGGAACTCCTGGCGGCGGGCGGGGGCGGCGTCAGGCTCCTGACGCTGAGCCCGGAACTGCCGGGTGCGTCCCAACTGGTACAACAACTGGCAGACAGGGGAGTCGCGGTGGGAGCCGCCTGCAGCGGCCTCAGCTTCGACCAGGGCCTGCGTACCTTTCGCGATGGCGTCCGTTTTGTGGAGAACACGTTCTTTGCCATGGCTCGCTTCCACCACCGCGAGCCGGGTTTGATTGGAGCGGCCTTCCTGAGCCCGGGGGTCAGCCTTGAACTCCGTCCCTCTCCGGGTGGGCTTCATCCCGCCATGGTGAAAATCGCGCTGGGGGCGGTTGGGCCCGAGCGACTGGTACTGTCGGGACAATGGTCCTGCAACCCGCCGCTGGCCGGTTCAGCTCTGCTCCGTTATGTCGCGGATCATATCGGCATTGCGGCTGAGCAGCTTCTCCCGGCGATGACATCTTCGATCCAGACACTGTTGTCCCAGGAACCCGAAAACGTGGAGGTGCAAGCTAGATGAAACTGACCATCATCGGCGCCGGCGGTCTTCGCACACCGCTCCTGATTCAGCAGTTGGCGGAAAGCGGCGTCTGCACGGAGGCGGACGACGTCGTTCTGTATGACATCAATGCCCACCGTCTCGAGATCGTCGGCTTTGCCTGCCGGGCGGCCATGAAGCGCGCGGGCGGCCGCTTCCGCCTGCAGCTCGCCGCCACCGCGGAGGAGGCGGTCAGGGGCAGCGACTTCATGATCCTGACGATTCGGGCCGGCTTTGAGGAGGGTCGGGTCAAGGACGAACGGATCGCGCTGGAACTGGGCGTTCTGGGCCAGGAGAACACCGGCCCCGGCGGGTTCTCCATGGCTCTTCGCAACATCCCGGCAGTGCTGGAGTATGCCCACCTGGCCGAGCGTCTGGCCCCCAACGCCTGGATTATCAACTTCACTAACCCTGCCGGCATTGTCACCAGGGCGCTGCTCTCGCAGACGCCCATGCGGACGATTGGCATCTGCGATACGCCCAGCTCACTCGCACGCCAGATCGCCAAGAACTTCGGCGTCGCCTCCGGCGAGGTCCAGATGGAGTACTTTGGACTCAACCACCTGGGGTGGGTTCGTCAGGTCCTCGTCCGCGGCCAAGACAGGAGCGCCGAAGCCAGACGGGACTTGAGCAAGATCATGGGACGCGAGATGTTCAATCCGGATGTTATCGAGGCCCTGGGCCTGATCCCCAACGAGTACCTCTACTTCTACTACCACCGTGACCGGGCTCTGGGCAACATCCTCGAGTCCCAGCGCACCCGCGGCGAGGAGATTCTCGTCCGTACCGAGGAAATCCTCAAGGCTCTCCAGGGGCGGATGGAGGCTGGCGACGAGGCCGGAGCCCTCGACCTCTATCAGAAGTACATCGAACAGCGCGACGCCTCTTACATGAGCATCGAGACGGGCAAGACCGTCACCAAGGGAATGCACATGGCCGACGGCGGCTACGGCGGGGTGGCCATCGCCATCATCGAAGCCGTATTCCGCGGCAAGGGCCGGGTGATCATCGCCGACCACTACAACCACGGTGCCATCGAAGGGCTGGCCGACGACGACGTGATCGAAGGCAACTTCGTGATCAACAGCAACGGCGTGTTCCCGCTGAAGTGCGGCCACCTGCCCTACGAGTGCAAGGGGCTCCTGAACGCAGGCGCCGCCTACGAAAGGGCGGTTGCGGAGGCGGCGGTGACGGGATCCCGCACGGTCGCCCTCAAGGCCCTGCTGCTGCACCCCATCGGCTTGAGCTACGGGGTGGCCAACGAACTGGTAAACCGCTATCTTGATGCACACCAGAGCGACCTGCCGCAGTTTGCCTCAGCCAGGTGAGGCAGGTTCGCTGAACAGGGGGAAACCGGAGTTGCCTATCGGCATTGAGAATTACGAAAGTCTTGTCATGCAGATCATCTCCCACGCCGGCGCAGCCAGGAGTCGGCTGCGCACAGCCCTGCAGGAGTCCAAGGCCCCGGGCTTCAGCAAAGCCGCCTTTCAGGAGCAATTGCGCCTGGTGGACCAGGAGTTGACCGTGGCGCACGAGGCTCAGACGGAGCTGCTTCATTTGGAGGCGCGGGGCGAAGGCCTGCAAGTGACCATCCTCCTGGTTCACGCCCAGGACATCCTGATGACCGCCCTCTCCGAGCGCGACCTGGTGGCGGAGCTCATCGACCTTCGCCTGAGCCTGCAGGGTTAGGGCTGTGCAGAGAGGGGGAAGGGCGATGGACCGGAGTTTCAAAGCCATCATGGGGACGGTCCTGGCGCCAGAGGGGGTTTATGAGGATGGGGTCGTCCTGATCGAAGGGGACACCATCCGCAGCGTAGGTGCACGGGCGTGCGAGGAGCTGCCCCCCGGCTGCGACGTGATCAGCGAGGGCGGTTTCGTGATTCCGGGCCTGATTGACGTCCACTGTCACGGCACCCGTCTGCATGACGCACTGGCAGGCACTCCGCAGGCACTCATGGCAATGGCCCGGGCTCAGGCCCGGGCCGGCGTCACGGGGTTCCTGCCCACGGTGGCAACCGCCTCCTGGCCGACCATGCTCAAGGCCGTGAAAGCCGTTGGCGAGCTGGTCCACACGGACACCGGGGGTGCCCAGGTGCTGGGGTCCCATGTCGAGGGTCCCTTCTTGAGCAAGGACTATCCGGGGGCTCAGTCCACGGATTGTTTCCTGGAGCCGTCCGTAGAACGCGTTCAAGAATTGATTGCGGCCGGCTCCGGCTCTATACGCATGATGACGCTGGCCCCGGAGCTGCCGGGTGCCCTGGAGCTGATCCGTTTCTTGCGTGATCAAAAGATTGTTCCGGCCATGGGTCACACGGGCGCCACGTACCAGCAGGCCCTGGCGGCGGTGGAGGCCGGGTGCGCCTACGGCATTCACTCGTTCAACGGTATGCGCAGTCTCGACGCCCGGGAGCCCGCAACCATTGGCGCCGGCCTGGCGGATGACCGGGTTACGCTGGAACTGCTGTCCGACTGCGTCCACATACACCCTGCCGTGATGCGGTTCCTCATTCACGGCAGAGAAAACCGTATATGTCTCGCTACCGACCTCATTCAGGCCAGAGAGTACCTGCCCGGCGACTACGGTGCGGCGTACACCGGTGAGGCCTACCTGGCCAACAACACCGCGTTCCTGGACCAGGCCGTGCGGAATGTGGTCAACTTCGCAGGCGTTCCGCTGCCGCAAGCGGTGTCAATGGCCACCTTCGTCCCCGCCAGCGTGATCGGCTTGGCGGACCGGAAGGGATCTCTGGCCCCCGGAATGGACGCGGACGTGGTTGTTCTGGATGACGATTACTACCCAATGCTAACACTTGTGGCCGGGGACCCGGTGTTTCAGGCTGTCCCCAGGCTTGGATAGGGATTTTCAGCCACGGAGGTTGTTCCCATGGTGGAATCACGTGTTACCGTTGTGAGCCCGGTGGGGCTTCATGCCAGGCCAGCCGCGCTTCTGGTCCAGGAGGCGGCGAAATATGACTGCCACCTGATCCTGGAGTACGGACGGCGCCGAGCAAACGCCAAGAGCATTCTGCAGGTCCTCGCACTGGGGGTCAAAAACGGGGAGGAAGTCCGCATCTGCGCGGAGGGAAAGGGAGAAGAGGAGGCTATTGTGGCGCTGGAACGCCTCTGCCGGGCGGGATTGGATGCCTAGTCTACCCCCGGGTGGCTCCACGCCGAAGAGCCGCTGCCGCAGCGTCCACTCCCGTGGCGCTGCGCAGCGCCTCGGCTGCACCATCCTGGAGACGCTCCAGCAACTCAGCCAGGGCTCTCCAGTGCAGTGAGTTGTCCGGGCTGGCAAAAGCGATCACAACATCCACGGGGTCGTACTGAGGTGACCCGAAGCAAACCGGTTGACGCAAGGTCACCACACTTAGCCCCAATGACATAACGCCGTCGTCGGGCGATGCGTGCGGTACCGCCACTCCGGGAACCAGCACCATGTAGGGCCCGAACTGTGCGTACTGGTCGACCATGGCGTCTGCATAGGCAGCCGAGACGCAGCCGGACCTCTCCAGGATGTTCCCCGTCGCCCGGATGGCAGCGGCAGCGTCAGCGGCGTTTATGTTGAGTTCGATCTGGTCCTCCCGTACCAGGTCACCCAGACAGGGTCCCAGGTTCTCGTGGCGCCGGTGCTCAGCTAGCCGAGTCCTGCATGTTCGGAGCAGTGCCTCTTCATCTTCCGGTGTGGCTGTGCTGACCACGGAGATAATGCGAGCGATGTCAGCCGGGGTGAGGAAGGGGCTGACCACAACGGTGGGCACCGGCCCGTTGCCCAGACGTACGGTCGAGACCACGACGCGAGCACCGAAAGAGCGCGCCGTGTCCCACAACTGTGCCTCATCCAGGGCACTGACCGTGCGCAGGTCGGATTGGGGGAACTCCGTAGCCAGCCTGGAACGCAGCAGCTGGGCAACGCCCAGTCCGCTGGGGCAGGCCACAACCCCGCGCCAGGCCGTACGGCTCCGGCCCAGCCGCTCCAGGGCAGCGGCCACATGGAAGGCAAGCCAGCCGGCTTCCGGTTCGGGAATGGTCAGGCCGAAAAGCGCCCCCATCTCCTTGGCGGCGCTCAGGACGGCGTCGTAGAGCCTGGGGAAGCGGCGCTGAATGTCGGGAAGCAGCGGATTCTCTATGGGCAGGCCGGCACGGACCTTCTCCAGAGAACCGTAGAGATGCCCAACCAGGCCGGCGCGCAGCTCCACATCCTCCATCAGGTCCACGCCCAGGCGGTCGCTGACCCCGCGAGCAATGGCGCGGGCGCATAGGCCCAGTTCCTCCTGGCTCAAGGCCACAAGGGTGCCGACGGCCAGGCCGTGGCCGGTTTCGCGGGTGGCACTGGATAGGTACTGGGCAATGTTGGCCGTCTCCCCCTCGGGTAACGTGATGGCGAACAGCTCCTGCAGGGCTGAGGTGATCCAGGCGGCCACGGCCCATTCGGGACGAGACCGCAGACGAGGCAGGCTCCCCGGGACCGTCGGACTGACCTGCCCCTGCCTGACGCGGGACAGCATGACCAGCAGGTGGGCGGCCAGGGCCCCTGCCAGCGTGGTTGGGATCTTGATCCGAAACGTCGTCTGCGCGGTTGTCAGGATGCTGCCGATCTTCCAGATGACCTCATGGCCGCCCAGATCCTCCAGGAGACGCCTCAGGCTGCCCGACATGGAGGGTTCCGTATGTGACAAGAGGGCCAATGCTGAGCGGTCGCGCACCAGTGAGATCATGTTCCCCAGGGTGTCGTTGCCCACACAGCGCTCAAGGAATTCGGCCATGAGTTTGCGGTAGCGGGCTTCGTCCGCCATCACGGAGATCTGGCCCCGCTGATGCCGAAGCGCCATCCCCCGTTCTGACAGCCACGTCCGAAGCCGCTTCAGGTCGTTGAAGATCGTACGCTTGCTGATGCCCAGGACGTGGGTCAGGAAGTCAACCGGGACGGGTTCGCGCGAAGAGAGCACCCAGCCCAGGATGGACCAGATGCGGTCATCGGCCATCACCACGGTGGGAAAGTGCTGGGGCTGACTGTCCACAATGTCGCTGAGGGCACGGGCTCTGTCGGCAGGGGCACCCTCGACCCAGACGCCAAGCCCCGGCTTGTGGGCCAGGGCCAGTCCATAGTCCCTGAGCCAGAAGCCCACCGCCTCAAAGTCGTAGCGAACTGCCCGCTCGCTGGCATGGACACATTCTGCCAGTGCCCTGACCGTTAGGGGGCCTTCGCCCTCCAGGAGCCTCTTGACCACACGCATTGCCCGGGATGTCAGTGCCATGTTCTCCCCCTGATGCTGCAGACAGTAGGCACTTCCGAGTTAAGTTAAGGTTTTCGCCGCGCCGGGGAGCACTCCTGCGCACTGAGACCAGAATACGTTGGCTCCCCAGGGTGAATCGTCCTGATTGTCCACTATTTGCTGAGGTGATTGATTTCGTGGAAACTCAACATGCACCGCTTACGCTGCGGGAGATTCTGCGCCAGCCTGAGACCTGGCGCCAGGCGATCCGGGTTGTCGGCGGGCTGTCCGCCAGAGCCAAGGCACTGGTGAAGGAGGCCAAACCTGACGTTTACCTGTTTACCGGCTGCGGTACGTCGTATTACCTGTCCATCGCCGCGGCAGGTCTGTTCCAGGAGTGCACCGGCCTGCCCGCCCGCGCCGTGCCTGCTTCGGAGCTAATACTCAGCGCCGAGACCCATCTGCCGGTCGGGCAAAAAGGGGCACTGATCGCCTTCTCGCGTTCGGGGGAGACAACGGAGACCATCGTGGCCCTGCGCCAACACATGGCCAGGCAGTGCGGTCCCGGGATTGCCGTCACCTGCCGCATGCATTCGGCCATGGAGGACTCCGCCGACCTGACCGTTGCCTTGCCAGCCGCTGATGACAGGAGTGTGGTCATGACCTCATCCTTTACCAGCATGCTGTTGGCCGCCCAGGTCCTGAGCGCCTATTTAGGTCCTAATGACTCCCTGCTGGCGGGGCTGCAGGCCTTGCCTGGCAGGCTTCAGGAGCAATTGGAGAGGCAGCGTGCATTCGCGGAGGCACTGGGCCGCGACCGGAGTCACCAGCAGTTCATCTACCTGGGAATCGGGCCGTTCTTCGGTCTGGGTTCGGAAGGAATGCTGAAGATGAAGGAAATGACCCAGGTGCCCAGCGAGACCTACTCACCCCTGGAATTTCGCCACGGGCCGATGTCGATTGTCCGCCAGGGAACGTTGGCTGTGCTGCTCTCAAGCGATCGGGCCTCGCGCCAGGAACTGGACGTCCTGCGGGACATCCGTAGCCTGGGTGGCAGGACGCTTCGGATCGGTGCCGAAGCGGAAGCCGGGGGGGCGGACCTCCGTTTCGCTGTTGGAGGGGACCTCGCGGAGTCGCTGCGCGGTCTCCTGTACATGCCGCTGCTGCAGATGACGGCGTACTATCGCGCCATGGAGCTAGGGCTCGACCCGGACCGGCCCCAGCACCTGACGCGGGTTGTTGTGCTGAGTGAGGAGAGCCTTCTAGGAGAGTGCTGCAGAATCTAGCGTAGGGAAGGGGTATCCGAGGTAGTGAGGCGTTTTTCGAGACGGCCGCTGCCAGAAATTGGGGCAGCGACTGCACTCAGCGTGGCGTTGCACTCC